>JAACFE010000025.1 GCA_009937525.1 Gammaproteobacteria bacterium | reverse complement strand
ATCGCGCGCACCTACCAGCGGCTGTCGCAACTCGACGGCGGGCAACGGGCGGACTTCCGTAACGCGTTCCTCGCGCTCGAGGAAGCAACGACCCTCGCGGAAGCCCTGCAGGACGATCGCGCACTCGCCTATGCGCACGGCAACATGGCGGAGCTGTACGAGGTCGAAGGGCGCTATGACGAAGCGCTGGTGCTCACGCGTGAGGCGATCGCCGCCGCCGAGAGAGCGGCTGCCTACGAGTCGCTGTATCGCTGGCACTGGCAGACCGGCAGGGTCCTGTGGGCTGCCGGTAACAACTACGACGCGCTGGACGCCTACCGGCGTGCGGTCGCCATCCTGCAGATCACTCGCCAGGAGACGGCTTACAGCTACCTGCGCGAGGAGAACTCCTTCCGCGACAGCGTCGGACCGGTCTACCGGGACCTGGTCGACGGCCTGCTGCGCGTCGCCGAGGCGGCGGGTGATGCCGATGCGAGCGCCGGCCTGTTGCTCGAGGCGCGCGATACCGTCGAGATGCTCAAGGCCGCCGAGCTGCGGGACTATTTCCGTGATGAATGCGTCGCCGATCTGGAGGCCCGCGCGGTGTCCATCGAGACGGTATCGAGCGATGCAGCGATCGTCTACCCGGTGTTCTTCCCGGACCGCCTCGAACTGCTGGTGTCCACGACCAGCGGACTCAATCGCTACACCGTGCCGGTGGGCGAAGCGCGGCTGAACGATACCATCCGCGAGTTCCGGTTAGCGTTGCAGCAGCCTGCGTCGCTGGCCTATCTCGAACCCTCGCAAAAACTGTACCAGTGGTTGATCGCGCCGTACGAGGACTACCTGGAATCGACCGGCGTAACGACGCTGGTGTTCGTGCCGGGCGGCGAACTGCGTAGCGTGCCGATGGCGGCGCTGCATGACGGCCGGGACTTCGCGATCCGCAAGTACGCGCTTGCCGTGACGCCGATACTCGCGCTCACCGATCCGCAGCCGCTCGACCGCGAGGACCCGAGACTGTTGCTGGCCGGTATCAGCGAAAGTGTCGCTGGTGCGGCGCCGCTGCCGTACGTGCCGGGCGAACTGAACGCGATCCAGGACCTGTTCGGGGGCCGGGTGCTGCTGGACGACGGGTTCACCACGACCAGCTTCATCCAGGGCATGGAAGACCGCGAACTCGATATCGTTCACATCGCCTCGCACGGGGTGTTCACGGGTGATCCGGACAAGAGCTTCCTGTTGACCCACGATGGCCGCATCTCCATGAACGAGCTCAGCAGTTACATCGGCCGCACGCGATTCCGTGAGACGCCGCTGGAGCTGCTCGTACTCAGCGCCTGCGAAACGGCGATCGGCGACGATCGGGCGGCGCTGGGGCTGGCCGGCGTTGCGATCAACGCCGGCGCGCGGAGCGCGCTGGGCAGCCTGTGGTCTATCAGCGACCCTGCGACGGCCAGGCTGATCGAGGGCTTCTACAGTGAGTTGCAGGATCCGAACCTGACGCGGGCGGAGGCGCTGCGCAGGGCCCAGGTCAGCATGCTCGATGCCGAAGGCGTTGAATTCCGGCATCCGTACTACTGGTCGGCCTTCCTCTTGATCAGCAACTGGTTGTAACGAGAAAAGGAAATCGTGACGTCGAGTGCCGGCCTTTGGCCTGGCACTCGACGTCACTGTCCTCTGTCCACGAAAGCTGAGTCAGTCGTCAGCAACGATCTCGCGGAATTTCTCGCTCGTGCGATACGGTTCGAATACCGGATGAAGCCTGAAGAATTCGCTTGCATGCTGATTCGCGCCGGCTTCCTGCATGCAGTCGAACATTCGATCCTCTTCATTCATGACCGCAAGTAGGAATGCAGCCGCGGCAGGATCCTCGGTACACGCGGACCCGCTGCGCGTCACATGGTCGCTGATCACGGTATCAATCAACGCGACGTAGCCACCATCGTCATAGGCTTTCCGGCGCACATCGGCGGCCTCGTTTGAAGCCGATGCGTCGATCCAGATACGCGCTGCCCGATCGGTATCCCCACTGTGCGCAAAGACGTAGGACAGGGTCGCCACGTCCTGCAGGTCAGCCTGGCTTTCGGTTGTCGCGGGGTAGGACCTGTCCTGCACCGAGCCCAATTCGAGAAACTGCAGCTGGTTCTGTGCCTGCCATTCACCGGGGTCCGACTCCAGGACCCTCTGGGCAGAGTCCCTTGCCGTCAGCACCAGGCTCTCGCTGGTGTCCAGGCCAAAGCGCCAAAGGTCCTGGCTGCGAGAGCTGATGCACGAATAGGCCCGCGCGTATCCGGGTTCTATTTCAAGAGCGCGGTTGCACAACTCGATCTGTCTGTGCAAATTGTCTTCTGTTAGTTCATTCCTGTTCTGATCCGCCAGCTTGACCAGTTGCCAGGCACGAACGTCGACCGACTCGCTCGGCAGGTTGGAGATACTCATCTCATCATCGCGCAGGCCGAGTTGTTCGCTGATGGCGCTGGCCACTGCGCCGGCGATCTCTCGCTGGATTTCGAAGACATCATCCAGCTCACGGTCGTAGCTGTTGGACCAGATATGGGTTTGATCCGATACACGAATCAGCTGCGCAGTGACCCGGAGCTTTTCCCCGGCTCTGCGAACACTGCCTTCGACGACGCTGCCCGCCCCCAGGGATTCTCCGACGATGGCAATATTCTGCCCACGAAGGGCGAACGAAGAGGTCCGCGCGATAACGCGCAATCCGTCTATCCTGGACAGGATATCCAGCAGGTCTTCGGCGAGCCCGTCTGCGAGCCAGACCTGGTCGCCGCCCGGGCTCATATCATCGAAAGGCAGTACGGCAATCGTTCGCTGCTGATCGCTGGCCTCGGTACTGTCTGCGGGCTCCTGCTCGAATTGCCCGGGCACCGGGTCGTCGGCACTGCCAGCATCGGATGGGGGCGGCTGATCGTATAGCCGGTCGTAAATGAGGAACGCAAAGCCGCCGGTTATCGCTGTTATTGCAACGAGCTTGAGGGCTCCGACCAGGCCGTGGCTGTTCGATTCCGTGGTCTTCTTTCCAACGTCGAGCTTTACGCCGTCAGGTGTTACTTCGAACGCCCAGGCGATTACCAATGCGAACGGGAAACCGACGGCAATCAGCAGAATGAAAAACCGCCCGACCCAGTCCGGGAGGGACAGCATGGGCACGAGAACGCTGACAACCTGCAGTATGAGCCACGCGACGATGACGTACGTGACCCCCACTTTGAAGACGCTTCGGCGTTTGAGTTCGTGCAAAAACGACATTTTGACTAGGTTCTGGCCCAGGTTCTGATTCGCTGACAGGTCGACACGTATCGGGAATCAGAACGGCCAACATTGATTCATCGCTGACCCTGATTGCCGATCATTATACCGACGAGAATACGATACGTCGGAAACCACCGCCGTAGGCAGTCGGTCAATGCTTCGTTGACGTGCCGCCTGCTTCGAACCATGACCCCGGATCGTTGAGGCCTGACCAATATTACCAAAATGGAAATTTCAATAGCCGTAATCGGGAACAGCAACCTGGTGCTATGCGACAGCGCGGGATGATGAGTCTATACTCCAAGACATAGCGAACTTGTTTGCATCGCGAGTGATTCGCATTACCAATGCGGAAATGTTCACGATGTCCTGCGCCAAGAACAAAGATTTAAAAATGAGCGCAAACCCGTACAGATTGGCCTTCGATCGCCTCCCGCGATATTCGGAATCGAGGCCGCACGTTTTGGCAGGTCTGATCGCCGGAAGACTCTGTAACCCCTTTTGCTCAGAACGTGCGTTTGTGGTTGATACAGCCATGATGAGGAGGCGACGTGCTGTCAGCCGCTTAGCCGAATTATGAGATCGACGTATCCTCCGAACTTTTGAGGAAGGCGATACGTTCTTTTTTGGGACGGCTTCAGGAGATCATGATGATAAATGGCATGAAGATAGTCGGCAGCGTGGCTGCGACTGCATCCCTGCTGGCGCTGCAGCCCCTTGCGGCGCAAGAGAGTTTCCCGGAGTTCGATGACCTCGCTGCGAGCAACGTAGGTCTTCTGCTGGAGGGATTTGTCTATCCCGGCGGTACTATGCAGGCCGAAGATGGTCAGCCAACCTGTAACGGCACCGAGGTGGCAGGGGGCAGCTGGCACGGAAGCGGTGTAATTATCGACCCTGACGGAACCATGCTGACGAACTGGCATGTCGCCGGCCGGGCCGTGAGGGGTACAGCCAGATTTCATAGCCAGGCGGTGTACGAAGTTCGATACATAAAGGCCTACGATCAGTTCAACGATCTGGCGACCCTGAGAATCGCTGCGAACCAGCAATTCGTGCCGGTCTCCCTGGGCGATTCCGACACGGTAAGACCCCTCGACAGGGTTCTTGCGGTGGGTAATCCGGGAGGGCAGGGAATAAACGTAACCGAGGGCGGCGTCAGTCAGATCATCCAGGATGACAATCTGGAGCCGCTGCTTGTCCGACACACGGCGCCCATTACCGGGGGAAACAGCGGCGGAGCGTTGTATCGTGGTAGCGAGGTTATTGGCATCAACGTTTCCACCTGGCAGGGAACAGGGTTTCAACAAGCCGTTCCGATCAACCGGGCAAGGGAATTACTTGATTTCGACGAACCAGTCTTGCTCGCGGACGCATTCTCACCGCAACGGGCTGTTTCGCCGAATGACCTGATTCATCTCGACTCCGTGACGGGCAGTCTCGAACCGCAAGGCAGCGCGGCAGCCATAAATTTTCTCGATGGCTTGACAGATTATGTCTTCGTCGTAACAACGGCGGAGGACGCCGACGTCAATCTGCTCATCGCCGACAGCCAGGGCGGACTCTTTGGCTGTTCCGCAAGCCCGAGCCTTGGCAAGGAAGTGTTGATCAAGACAGTTGATTATCCGCAGGAGGTCAGATTCTTGATTGTCAACCCGACGGACCAGTACGTACCGGCAGTACTCGATATCTATAAAGTCAGGTGGTAGGAGGCAATCATGAACAGACTCATTGTCGTATCAGTTAGCCTGCTGTTTGGTGGCCTCATCGCGACTGCTGTGATGGCACAAGACGTTAGTGATCTTACGAACCGACTCGGCGAGAAAAGCGAGATCTGGGCGTCTTACAGTTCTACAGGCGTCCAGAGCGCCTTAAAGCGTTCGGGTGGACTCGGGGAGGATTTCGCCGCGAATTCCGCATTCGGCGCAGACGCTTCCACCTTCGGATTCGCAGAACGGTCGCCGGAGGCCAGGATGTTTCTGGCGGGCACGCTCTACGCGGAAGCTCTCGCGTTCACCCAGGATGGCCAGTACGAGGCCGCCACCGATCGCCTGCTTGCTCTGCAGGACATCGTAAACAAGGCCGAAGCACCGGTGGCGCTGCGCGGATACATCCAACGCACAACCGAAATAATCGCCCAATCAAGGTATGACCGCCGCGCGATGGTTGAATTCCTGGCGCTGCTGCAGCCGCAACTCGACGGCTTTGCCGCGAGCAACTCGTCGGATATGCAGATCCTTTTCCAGACCGGCGCCTGGCTCGTTGACCTCTCTGTTGCGGCCACGGCCGGGGACTACCGCTATCTCGCTCAAAAGATGCGCATCGCGTATACCATCGAAGAGATGGAGCGCATGGAGGCACCAAAAGGTGTGCTCGATGGATTGCGGACCATTGAAGAGATAGCAGGCCGCGATCAGGTGGAAAAGCGTGACGTGGAAAAGATTGCTCGTGAGGTCAAGAGAATCCAGTCCCTGCTGGGTTAGTGCCACATACCAGAAGGCCAGTATCGGCAGCATCTTGCTGCCGATACTGGCGCTGGCAATCGGGCTCGTCTCCGTGCCGCTCGCCAGCGCGGCGTCGCCGCAGGAGTCGCTGACCTTCTGGCGCAGCAATTACGATACGCCCGACCCCTCCTCCAGTCCGCAGATAGCGGCCGCACACCGGGTATTCGAACGCCTCTTGCGAGTGGCCGGGTCGCGGCCGGGCGTCGTCCCGAGACTGCTGGTCATCGAGGACAAATCACTTCGCGTAATCGCCTTGCCGGACGGCGGCGTAGTACTCAGCACCGGGGCCATCAACCTCTGCTACGCAGCGGCGGATAACGCCGAGGATCGTCTCGCCTTCGTGCTGGCTCACGAGATCGCGCATCAGCTAAAGGACGATTTCTGGCACATGCGCTTCTTCCAGGCGATCGATTCGATGGAAGCATCGGGCGGCGCATGCGAAGGGTGCCGGGAGCTCGCATCGCGCACGGATGACAGCTCGGCCAAGGAAATGCAGGCAGACGAAAACGCGATCATCTATTCGACGATGGCCGGATTCGATGCCCGGGCGATCGTCGGCAAGGAACATGAGAGTTTCTTCCAGGAATGGGCCGCTTCGATGAGTACCGGGCGACTGATGCAGCAGGCGAGCGGCACCCATCCGAGTCCCGCGCAGCGAGCGCAGGCAGTGAGGACACGGCTCAATGCCGTGCTCGAAAATCTCGAAGCGTTCGAACTCGGCGTGCTGTTTCTCGAGGCGGGCATGAACGGGGCAGCAGCGCTGTCTTTCCAGACGTTCCTGCCGTACTTCCCTGCAAGGGAGGTGTATAACAATCTCGCGGTTGCCCACTACCGGGTTGCTCTCGACCTCTATACCGTCCATATCGGGCCGCCGACATTTGCTATTGATGTCATCGCCGATCCGACGTCGATCGCGGCGTTCTCGTTCCGTGCTGGCGAAACACCACCCGAATTCGACCGGCACATTGCCCGTGCGATTGAATATTTCGAAACCGCGGTCTCCCAGGACCCCGGATACCTTCCTGCGTACCTTGGGCTTGCGGCATCCTTGATCCTCAATGACCGCCCGATTGATGCGCGTGCGAAGCTCGAGCAGGGTCTTCGCGGACTCGGCGAGGTGCCGGCGCTGCTCAACGCCCTCGGGGTCGCCTTCAGCGCTGACGGTTCGAATGAACGCGCGGTGAAACAATTTCAGATGGCACTGGATCGGGATCCAGAGTTTGACATCGCGGTCTTCAACCTCGCCCAAGTCGCAGCGATCCGAGGGGAAGACGATGAGGCCGATCGGCGATTCGACGAATTCCTGCGGCGTCAATCCGTTGGTTACTGGGCCGAGATCGCCCGACAACACCTGGCAGGAAGCGGTGAGGCAGACCCGGCAGATTTCGACCTTGCCGATTTCTCGGCGTTCGGAAAACCGAAGCAAGTCGAACCGAGAGAAGCGATCGGAGGGGTGGAGCCGGGCTTCTATATCGACGAGGTTCCGGCGGACTGGGGTACGCCAACGCACGCATCCGTGCACGCCCGCGGAACGCCATACATCGTCAATCGATACCCGAATGGTCTGGTGCTCGTCCACTACGAAGACGAGATCGTAATCGTGACGTCAACCGCCAACTATCAGGGCGAGACGGGCGCAGGACTGCGGTCCGGCGACGATGCGGACAAGGTAAAGAGCCAGTATGGTGCTCCGGACGCGACCTCCATCGTGGGGGACAGGGTTGTCTGGCAATACAGCAATTCAGGTATCGCGTTCCGAATCCGTGACCGTCACGTATTGTCCTGGCTCGTCTTCCCAAGCAACGTCTCTGCAAGCGCTTTCTGATCGCCTTTACTTGAGCTCCAGTCCGGATCCGTCCACCAAAAAAGCCTGAATCTGCCAGGCTATGATCGGCCGACATAATCTCTGCGTACTATTACGAATTAACTATCTGTTTTATATCCGGTAAAAGTCTATAAAGTACAGAGACTTACAGGGCGGAGGTCAGACTGATGACGGGTCGCAATCCGATCGAAGCGCTTGCCCGGCTGCGTCACGAGTTCGGTGAGCACGGCGGCGTCAACATGTCCATCGAGGCGAGCTCGACGTTCACCGTGATGGAGCCCGGCACGATGCCGGCGATGTTCAAGGGACTCAAGGGTCACGACGCCGGCTGTTACCTGTACGGGCGGCATTTCAATCCCACCGTCTATCATCTCGGCCTGCAGCTCGCGGCGATCGAGGGGACCGAAGCCGCCTACTGCACGGCAAGCGGAATGGGCGCCATTTCTGCAACGCTGCTCGCCCTGTGCAAAGCGGGCGATCACATCGTTGCTTCGAATGCCGTCTACGGCGGCACGTACGCGTTGATGAACGACTTCCTGCCGGAGAAGTCGGGTATAACGACGACCTTCGTCGACATCACCGATCTCGATGCCGTTCGCAAAGCCATCACCGACAAGACCCGTGCGGTTTATACGGAGAGCCTGTCGAATCCGACCTTGCGCGTCGCCGATATTCCGAAGCTGTCGGCGATCGCGCACGAAGCGGGCATCCCGCTGGTCGTCGACAACACGTTCAGCCCGCTGATACTGAGCCCGGTCGATCACGGCGCGGATATCGTCGTGCACAGCATCACCAAGTTCATCAGCGGCATGTCCGACGTGATCGCCGGCGCCGTGTGCGGCACCGAGGCGTTCATCGAGTCGTTGATGGACCTGCACGCCGGCCCGCTCATGCTGCTCGGGCCGACCATGGACCCGAAGGTCGCCGCGAACGTCAGCCTGCGGATCCCGCACCTGCCATTGCGCATGGCCGCGCACGGCGAACGCGCGCTCGCGCTCGCCGAACGTCTCGAGGAATTCGGCGCGCAGGTCTGTTACCCGGGACTCGACGTTCACCCGGACCACGGGCTGCTCGACGAACTGAGGTGTCCGGACTACGGCTACGGCGGCGTCATGACCGTGGACATGGGCACCGAGACCGCCGCGAACGCGCTAATGTCGAAACTGCAGAACACCTACGGCTTCGGGTTCATGGCCGTGAGCCTGGGCTACTTCGACACGCTGATGTCCTGCTCCGGGTCAAGCACCTCGAGCGAGATGAGCGACGAGGACAAGGCGTCCGCGGGCATCAGCCCGGGGCTCGTGCGCATGTCGGTCGGCTACACAGGCACCCTCGAGCAACGCTGGCAGCAGCTGCGCGACGCGCTGCGCGAGGTCGGGAAGCAGCAGACTGCTGCCTAGTCGCCCCGTTCCCCGGGCTCGATCTCGTGGATGTCCGGGGCCGGCTCCCAGCGGCGGAACACGATGTCCTTCGGTGAACCGTGACGCTGCAGGAGCAGCAGCGCTTCGTCGCACTCCCCGCCGTGCATCTGCACCTCCACCAGGTAGACCCGGTTGTCACTGGCCCCGAGCGGCCGGAACGAGCGCAGCAGCATCTTGCAGTCATACGAGGACGCCGCCCCGGAAATGAGGTCGGCGGCCGACTGCCGGGTCAACGCTTCTTCCAGGTCGAGCGGTTCCGGTGGCGATTCGTCGGCGAGACAGCCAGTGGCGATCGCCAGCAGCGCAATGACGGTGATCGAATTACGGTTCATTTTGAAACCCGGCGCCCTGTATAGTGTCTGACCACTGGCCGGCAGCAAGTTCGCGAAAGCCGGCGTTATTTCGCGATTGTGCGGGAAAAACTACCAATTTGTTTTGATTTGCGCCGAAAAAGACGCAAATTGCCGCAATGATGCTGATTGACAGGAGCCTCCTGTGGAGCTGATACGAAACATTCTGGCCGCATGGCTGGTCCTTATCGCGCTGTCCGCGGTCGCCTACGCCGCGGACGACGAGGTCGCCACCCAGGTCAACATTCCCTACGACATGTTCCGGCTGGATAACGGCCTCACCGTGATCGTCCACGAGGACCGGTCCACGCCGACCGTGTTCGTCGGCATGTGGTACGGCGTCGGCTCGAAGGACGAGCCGGACGGCAAGACCGGGTTCGCGCACCTGTTCGAACACCTCATGTTCCAGGGCACCGAGAACCGCGAGGGCGAGTACTTCTCGCCGTTCATGGATGCGGGCGCCACCGGCATGAACGGCACCACGTCCGAGGACCGCACCAACTACTACGCGACCGTTCCGACCGGCGCGCTCGACATGGCGCTCTGGATGGAAAGCGATCGCATGAGTTATCTGCTGGGTGCCGTGACCCAGGAAGCGCTCGACGAGCAGCGCGGCGTCGTCAAGAACGAAAAGCGGCAGAGCGAGAACCGGCCCTACGCCCAGATGGGCGACCGCATTCGTGCCGGGCTGTACCCGGCCGATCATCCCTATCGCCATTCCATCATCGGCTCGATGGAGGACCTGGATAACGCGTCGGTCGAAGACGTACACGAATGGTTCAATACCTATTATGGCGCTTCGAACGTCGTGCTGGTGCTCGCGGGCGATATCGACCTCGAAACCGCGCAGCAGAAAGTGACGCATTACTTCAGCGAGGCGCCGGCCGGCGTCCCGCTCGTCTATCCAAAGAAGTGGATCCCGGAACTGACGGAGAGCCGCAGCGAATCGATGTACGACCGCGTCGGGCAGACGCGTATCGCGCGCGTATGGGCGCTGCCGGGGATGAACGACCCGGACACGACGCTGATGTATCTCGTCAACGAATCGCTCGTCGGCAACAAGAACTCACCGCTGCGGAAGACGCTCGTCGACGATTTGCAGCTCGCGACGAACGTGCGCGGCAGTGCCTACGGGCGTGTTCTAAGCGGCGAGTACACTCTGACCATCGACCTGAAGCCGGGCGTTACGCCCGAGGAAGTCCTGCCGATCGTCGATCGCATCATCGCGGAATACCTCGAGTCCGGTCCCGACAAGAAGATCGTCGAGAACGCCAAGCTCGGCGTGAACATGTACATGATCGGCGCGCTGGAGCGCACCTCCGCGATCGGTCGTGTACTGGCCGAGGGCTACCTGTATTCCGACGACCCCCTGTACATCAACAAGGAACTGGAGTGGCTGAACGCGGCCACGCCGTCCGAGCTCAGGGACGCCGCGAATCGCTGGTTGACCCGGGGCTACTACGAGCTGACCGTCCTGCCATTTCCCGAGTACCGGGCGGCGGAAGCGAACGTCGATCGCTCGACGATCCCGGACGTAACGGCCGACGCGAACATTTCCTTTCCCGATATCCAGACGGCGACACTCGACAACGGCATGCGCGTCGTTGTCGCAACGCGAGACGCCCTGCCGATCGTAGACGTGTCGATTCGCATCGGCGCAGGCAGCACGGCGAGCCCGCCCGAGGCTCCCGGGCTTGCGAGCTTCGCCATGTCGCTCATGGACAAGGGCACGAAGAAATACGACGCACACGAGCTTGCGGCGGCCAAGGACGCGATCGCAATGAGCGGCCAGCTGCAGGCGGGTACCGAAGAGAGTTCCTTCGGCTACCGCATCCTGCACAGCAAACTCGAAGAATCCATGGAGCTTGCCGCCGAAGTGCTGCGCAATCCAACGTACCCGGACGACGAGCTGAACAAGCTCAAACAGCGGATATCCGCATGGCTTGCGACCCTCGAGAAATCCCCGTCCAGCGCCGCGGGCAGCCTGTTCGAGCGTGCGATCTACGGCAGCGAGAGCCCGATGGGATCGGTGTGGACGCCCGAGCTCGTCGCGCAGGTGGACCGCGACATGCTGGTCGATTTCCACGGCCGCGAGATCGCGCCGGACAACCTGACGGTCTTCATGATCGGCGACATCGGCATCGATGAGGCGACCGGGGTCGTCGAGCGTTCGTTCGGCAAGTGGAGAGCCGATGCGGAATCGGGGCGTAAGCCGATCGGCAATGCACAATCTTCGGGACCGCGGGTCATCCTCGTGAACCATCCCGAGGCGCCGCAGAGCACGATCTATGCCGGCCACGCGCTCCCGCCATACGACCCGGAGACGTCTACCGAGCTGTACATCATGAACGGCGTGTTCGGCGGAGGCTTCGAAGCGCGGATCAACATGAACCTGCGCGAGGACAAGCACTGGTCCTACGGCATGAGTTCCGGCATCCAGCAGAACACCAGCGGCGACCAGTACATCGCCGTGAGCGGCAGCGTGCAGACCGACAAGACAATGGAGAGCATGCAGGAAATCATGCGCGAGTTCGAAGAGTTGGTGACGACCCGGCCGGCCACGGATACCGAGGTATCGCGGGTCAAGATCAACCGCTCACGCTCGTTGCCCGGCACTTTCTCGACGAACCGGGGTTTCCTCGCGAGCATCATGACCTCCGACAGCTTCGGCCTGCCTTTCGACTACGCCGAAACGCGCGGTGAGCGAATAGATGCGGTTACGACTGACGCGGTCAACGAACGCGCGCGCAGCATGATCGATCCCGGCAACCTTACATGGGTCGTCGTCGGCGACCTCGCGCAGATCGAGGAAAAGGTACGCGCGCTGGATTACGGGACCGTGGAAGTCTGGGACGCCTTCGGCAACCGGGTGCGTTAGTCCTCGCTGTCGAACGACTCGAGATCGATCTGCATCGGTTTGTCCGGGTCCGCCGTCCACTCCTGCAGTGACGCGGCGTAAACGGCGACGTCGGTAAAGCCCAGCCGCGTCATGACGAACGCGTTTGACGATGCGGCGATGCCGCCGCCGCAGTAAGTGATGGCCCGACCGTCGCGGTTGCCCTCGAATATCGACGCGAGTTCATCGAGTGACCGGTAGTGGCGCGTCTCGTCAAAGGCGGAGAACACCGGCACGTTCACCGCGCCGGGAATATGCCCGGGCCGCTCGTACATCGTCATTTCTCCGCGGAAGTGCGCGGCTGGCATCGAATCGATGAGAGTGACGGAATCGTCATCGATTGATGCGAGCACCTCGTCCTGATAGGCGATCAACTGCGGGCGCAGGCTGACGGTGAGCTTTCCCGCCGGCCGGCTGGCAGGCTCTGTCGACAGCGGGCGCCCCGAGGCGGTCCAGGCATCGAGGCCGCCATCGAGCAGTGCCGCCCGATCGAACCCGATCCAGCGCAGCATCCACCATACCCGTGCGGCCCAGACCGAACCGCCGGCATCGTAAAGAATCACGCGCGAATCGTCGCTGACGCCGAGTTTCTCCATGGCCGCCGCGAACTGCTCCGGCGAGGGCATCGCAAAATCGAACGGGCTGTCGCCATCGGCGAGGTCGCCCAGGAGGTCGGCAAATCCCGCGGTCGGAATGTGGCCCGCCTCGTAGCTCGCCCGGCCGTTGACGGAGCGCAGTCCGCCGCTGCCGTCCGGTTCGATGACGACGGTGGCGTCGAGCACCACGAGATCCGGGTCGTCGAGATGCGCTTGCAGCCAGTCGGCGCTCACGAGCGTATCCATCGCTGGCTCGACGGCGCTTACATCGTCGTCCGGGCCCGAACAGCCGGCGAGCAGCCCGCACGCGGCGACGAGAACAGAGAAGCGTATTGCTCGATCCGGAAGGTACATTGGCAGTCCTTGGTGTCAGCAGAAAAGAATCATCAGGGGGTCGACGAGAGTTTACAGCGAATTGTCTTCACGAGTTCTTCGATATCAATGTCGCCGCTCGTGTCGATGACCAGCGCACTTTCGTCGGCAACGGGTTCCTCGGCTGTTCCCAGCTGGTGTTCGAGCACTGCAAGATCAGCTTCCGACGCTTCGTCTTTGAGCGTTGCGCGTTTCGCGATGCGCGCCCGGAGCACGTCGGCTGGCGCTGCCGGATAGACGAGGACGGCATCGAGGCTTGCGCTCGTCGCAACGGC
This sequence comes from Gammaproteobacteria bacterium, assembly GCA_009937525.1. Taxonomy (GTDB): domain Bacteria; phylum Pseudomonadota; class Gammaproteobacteria; order Steroidobacterales; family Woeseiaceae; genus UBA1847. The sequence goes on along the minus strand of JAACFE010000025.1, from coordinate 15,858 downwards.
GCGCGCCGCGTCGCGCCGCTCCTTCTTCAGGAATGCGGCGTCGAGGATGACGTTATGCCGCGCGTCGAGCAGCTTGCCAGCGAGCACAAACAGGCGCTCGTAGGTCGCCGAACTCGCCTCCGGCGTATAGATTCCCGCGCCGATCCCGGAATCGCTCGCGGCTGTTTCCGCAAGGCCGAACAGTCGTTTCCTTTCGACGTCGGAGCGCACGCGGATCGCCGGCAGCGCCGCCATGAAACGCTCCGACAACCACGTCTTGCCGGAACCCGAAAGGCCGCACATCAGGACGAGTACCGGTCGGCCCCTGGTGATCTGGCGGCGAGCCATCGCAGTGTATTCGCGTGCCTCCCGGATGTCCGCGGCACGCTCGCCTTCCGACTCACGCTCTCGACTGCGAATGGCCGCGACCTTCGCGCGAACCAGGCAGCGATAAACGAAGAACAGGTCCAGCAGCACCGCCCCTTCATAGTCGCCACTGCGTTCGAGGTAGCGGTTGAGGAAATGTGCGGCCAGGTCCGGGTGGCCTTTTTCCGTGAGGTCCATCGCCAGGAAACCGACGTCGGCGAAGACGTCCGTATTGCGAAGATCCGGATTGAACTCGATGCAGTCGAAGGTCGTAATGCCCGACGCCAGGCGCACGAGATTGCCGAGATGCAGATCGCCGTGGCAGTCGCGCACGAATCCGTCATCGAAGCGCCGTAGCAGGGTAGCCTCGTGTTCGCCGATCTCGCGGGCCATCCAGCCGTGCAGGAAATCGAACTCCTCCTCGTCGATGAGGCCGCCGAGATGATCGAAGTTCTCCCAGAAATAGTGAATCGTCTGCCTGGTGAGGCGCTCGCGATCGGCAGCGTCCGGTCGCTGCGCCGCCGCGTGCCGCGCAGCGATATTCTGGCCGAGCTCCTTCATGTCGCCGACGGTAAGAAGCCCGGCTGCCAGTTGCCGGTCGAGACGCAGATCCTGGTCGAAGCGCCGCATCCTGACGGCATACTCGAGCGGCTCGCCCTCGCCACCGATCACGGGTTCCTCGGCCGATCCGGTTACAGGAACGACGTCGAGATAGATCTCGGGTGCCGATGGCCGGTTCAGGCGTAGCTCTTCGTCGCAATAGTGGTGGCGTTTTTCCAGGGTGCCGAAATCGAGGAAGTCGAGGACGACCGGCTTCTTGATCTTGTAGCCGTACTCGCCGGCGAGGATTACCCAGGAGATGTGCGTTTCAATGAGCTCGATGTCGCCGGCGGGGTGGGGAAACGCATCCTTACGCAGCAGCGCCCTGACGAGGCTCGCGTCTACGTGCGCTAGCTGTGAGCTGGAATTATGCAAAGTGCATTCCTGGAACGCTTGTCCTCGTCGTTCCGCGTGAGCCCTGCTAGTATTCCGGCAACCAGGTGCAATAACAAGGAGCGGGGGGATGGCTTTAGGGGCGAGCGCGGACAGCGATCAAACCTGGTCGTCAGGGACGACATTCATACTCGCGGCAATCGGCGCCGCGGTCGGGCTTGGAAACATCTGGAAATTCCCTTACGTCGTGGGCATGAACGGCGGCGGCGCGTTCGTTCTCGTCTACGTTATTTGCGTGGCGCTGATCGCAATACCGATCCTGATCGGCGAGCTGTTGATAGGGCGCCTCGGCAGCAAGAGCCCGCCCGTTGCGATGGCAACGGTAGCAGAAGAATCCGGCCGCTCGCGTTCCTGGGCCATCGTAGGCTGGATGGGCGTGATCGTCGGCTACCTGATCGCAACCTTTTACAGCGTCATCGCCGGCTGGACACTCGCCTACATATTCAAGGCTGCCACGGGCTTCGGCGGCGCGTCGCCTGCAGACGTCGCAGCGCAGTTCGACCAGTTGCTCGACAGCCCCGGCACGCTCACGATCTGGCATACGGTATTCCTTGGCTGCACGCTGTTCATCGTGGCCCGTGGTCTGCAGGGTGGCATCGAAAAAGCCGTCAAATTCCTGATGCCGTCCCTCTTCGTCATGCTGCTGGTGATGATCGGCTACGCAACGGTCGAGGGTGATCTTGGTGCCGGCCTCCGCTTCCTGTTCAGTACGGATTTCAGCAAGATCGACGGCCCGGTGGTCCTGTCCGCAATCGGCCAGGCGTTCTTCTCGATCGGCGTTGCGATGGGACTGATGATGGTCTACGGCTCGTACGTGCCCAAGACCGTGTCGCTGACGCGTGCCTCCGTCATCATTGCCGTCGCGGACACGCTGGTGGCGATGCTGGCGGGCCTGATGATCTTCCCGATCGTGTTTGCCAACGGCCTCGACCCGGCGGAGGGACCCGGGCTGATCTTCAAGACCCTGCCGACGGCGTTTGCCGGGATGCCGGGCGGCGCGCTGTTCGGCGCGCTGTTCTTCGTGCTCCTCGCTTTCGCAGCCGTGACCTCGTCGATCTCGATCATCGAGCCCATCGTCGCTTACGGACGCGACAAGTGGGGAATGAGCCGGGCGAAAGGCTGCACGGTATTCGGCATACTTGCGTGGCTCATCGGCATGCTGAGCGTGTTCTCGTTCAATATCTGGAGCGACGTCACGCCGCTCGGCGCATTCAAGGTCTTCGAGGGCAAGACGTTCTTCGGCCTGATCGACTATTTCACGTCGAACCTGTTGATGCCGCTCGGCGGCATCCTGATCGCGCTGTTCGTCGGCTGGCGCGTGAAGCAGGAGCACCTGGAGAGCGAGCTGAGCTTCGCGAGCCCGTTCATCGCGAAGACATGGCTCCTGCTCATCCGCTTCCTCGCGCCGGCGGCGATCCTGTGGGTATTGATCTCGAGCCTGACCTGACCCTTGGCGACCATGCGGACACTTCTCCCGGTAATGCTGGGATCCATCATCTGTGCCGAGCTGTCGGTAGCGGAAGACGTGCTGGAGGAGGTGCTCGTGATGGCGACCCGCCGTTCCGTGAGTATCTCCGAGGTTTCGTCCGGGCTGTCGCTGGTCGACGGCGCCATCGCACGGGAACAGAAACTCGTGACGGATGCACTGGCCGGCAATGTCGGTGTCTTCCTGCAGCAGACCACGCCGGGTCAGGGCGCCGTGATCATTCGCGGGCTCAAGGGCTCGTCGGTCCTGCATCTCGTCGACGGGATCCGGCTCAACAATGCGATTTTCAGAAGTGCGCCGACGCAGTATTTCGCCCTGGTGCCGACGAGCGCGGTCGAACGTATCGAAGTCCTGCGCGGCACGCCCGCGTCGATATACGGCAGCGATGCCGTCGGCGGCGTCGTGCAGCTCGTCACGCGCGTGCCGCGATTCGACTCGACCGAGACCGCCTACCGCGGTGAGGTCTATGCGGCTTACGACACGGCGGAACTCGGCAGGATGCTGAGTGGCACGATCGACGCCGGTAACGCACGCATCGCAACGTCACTCAGCGCCGAGCTTCTCGACACCGGCGACCGCCGCACGGGCAGCGGGGATCGTATCGGGCCCAGCGGCTACGAATCGCGTGCCGCGCGCTGGGCGCTTGCGGGCCGCCCTGACGACGATCGCAGCTGGCTTTTTGACGTGCACTACCTCGAGCAGCCGGAGACACCGCGTGTGGACGAACTGCTGCCGGGATTCGGCCAGGCCGAGCCCAATTCCTCTGAATTCTTCTTCAAGCCGAACCGGCGCGTCTTCGTGCGCGGCAGGTACGGCCATGCAGATGGGGCGCTCGGGATCGACTGGAATGTCGATCTCGCCTGGCAGCGTATCGACGACGATCGCGTTTCCCGTGATTTCGAGGCGACGGACAGGCGCTATGAAACGAACCGCAGCGACCTGTACGGCCTCGTTGTAGGCGGCAGCCGGGTCTCGGAGTCCGGGTCCTGGATTGTCGGCGCCGAAGCCTACCTGGACGAGGTTTCCAGCCGGCGCAGCGAGGAAAGCCTCGTCGACGGACAGGTGACCGAACTGACGCCGCGTTTTCCTGACGGCTCGGAGATCGAGCGTCTTGCCCTGTTCGGCAACACCGAACGATACGTGTCGGCGCGAACCAGGCTGAGCGGCGGTCTGCGGATCAGCCACGAAGACGTGTCGTTGCCCCGGACGCCGGTTTCCGTCGCGGCTTCCGTCACTGTGACCGATACGAGTGGCGATATCGGCTGGCTCTTCAACGCGACGGATGCCTGGCAGCTGGTCGCAAACGCGGGTTTCGGCTTCCGCGCACCCAACGTGTTCGATCTCGGCACGCTGGGTAATCGACCGGGAAATCGATTCAACATCCCGAATCCCGACCTCGACTCCGAACGCGTCGTGCAACTCGATGCCGGTTTCCGTTACACGGTCGATCGTGCGCGCATCGAACTGATGATTTACACGCTCGATTACAATGATCGCATCACATCCGTCCTGACGGGCGACGTGACACCGGAAGGCCGTGACGTCGTGCAGAGCGTCAACGCCGCCGACTCGACGATCCGGGGCTTCGAAGCCGGCGCGAGTCTCGACGTCAGCGACAGCATCAGCGTCGACGCCGTGCTCAATTACACCTGGGGTGAACAACGTGTCTCCGGTGAATCTGCCGAACCCGGTGACCGCATCCCGCCTCTCAGCGGCCGCCTGAATGTCAGCTACGACGCTGGCGGCGACGTCAGGATCGATGCCTGGTTGCGCTTCGCCGGCGAACAGGATCGGCTGAGTGCCCGCGACGTCAGCGACGTTCGTATCGACCCGAACGGTACCAGCGGGTGGGGGATCGCCGGTATCCGTGGCAGCTGGGATTTCCGCGGCGGCTGGGACTTCGCGCTCGGAATCGACAACGTCTTCGACAAACGCTACCGCGTGCACGGATCCGGGCTCGACGCGCCGGGCCGCAACCTCATGATCAGCGTCCGCAAGACCTGGTAGCCATTGATCGCGGACCTTGTAGGAGCGGTTCTCGAACCGCGACTGATTCGCGCGCCGAGGCGCGCTCCTACGGTAAGATCGCAGGAGCGGTTTGGGAATAATTCCTGAGGCAAGGGGACAATACGAAGGATTTCGCGTTGTTTATCGTCTAACCATCCATAGTGGTGGAGGAAACGACGATGAAGTTTGCAGCGATCCTGGTGCCGGTGGCGATCACCTGCCTGTCAGCCTGCTCGACAACGGCCCGGCAGAACGCCGAGTCCGTGCCACCCTTCGAATGTACGTCTATCCATCCCGAGGTCTGTGAACTCGAGGAACAGTTTCATAATCTGCGTTTCGAGCAGGCGAAACAGAACGCGGCCATCGAGGAGGCCGAGCGCAAGCGCAAGGCGCAGATGAAAACAGCAGGCACGGTCGCGGCAAACGCCGTGCCCGCCAGTTAGCCCTTACTGGATGCCTCGACCGGGTGACCAGGGTACTCCGGCCGCATCCAGCGCAACCTTGAGTCCCGCGTACTCGACGTCGACCAGGTTCGAAAGCTGGCGCGACACGTCTTCGTACAGCGCTCTCGCGATGCGCAGCGACTCGCGCTGAGCCGGCGTGGGTCCGTAAGCGTTTGTCGTCGGCGCGAAGCGCGCGTGGAACAACCGGGTCGTCACCGTCATTTCGTCGAAGTCTTTGTAGAGCTGACGCGCCTCATTGTCTGTCAGACGATCACGCTCGGCCTGGATGCGCTGCTGGATCGAGTTGGTGATCTCGTACAGTGACGGATCGGCCGTGGACGACAGCAACACTTCTTTGGCGGCGTCGAGTTCGCCGACAATGGCGTCGATCGTCTTGACGGTGCCCTGAGTCGCACGCGACAGTTCGTTTACCTGGCTGTCGAAGACCACACGCTGTTCCTGCGTGCTGCCCGGTAGCGTGGGCTCACGTATGGACACGACGTCGAATCGCTGCGTCTGCTTGAGATCGGTCAGGACACCGTCGACGCGCCTGCGCATGGAGACATTGAATGTGCCCGGTGCCACCAGCGCGCCGGCCGTCGGGATCCAGCGGTCTTCACGCTGATCCTCCGGTATCCACGGCTCGACCGGGGGATAACGCAGGTCCCAGCTCACGCGGTGGAAGCCCGCTTCGACCGGTGCCTCGATGTGGCGCACGACATTGCCGGCCGCGTCCGTCACCGTGAAGACGATGGCGGGATCGTCCTCACGCAATTCGCCGAGGATCCGGTCCCAGGACGGGAACTCGACATTCTCGTTGTCCTTCTCTTTTTCTTTTTCCGCTTCGCGCCGGGCGTCCTTGCGCGACTGGATGGTCTCGGGCAGGTAGTAGGTGAACGTAGCGCCGAAGGGTGGGTTGGCTGCCGCGTAGAAACCGTCGCCCTGGCTGCCCTTGCAGCCTTCCCCGAAACAACCTAACGGACGCTTGGGTACATACCAGTGCGTTCGCCGTACCGGGAAAAACACCGTATCGTTTTTCAACATGTCCTCGGTGACGCTGCGCAGCGGCGTGTAGTCGTCGAGCACGTAGAAGCTGCGACCGAAGGTTGCGCCGACGAGATCGTTCTCGCGTTTCTGGATAACGAGGTCGCGGAACGGGATGTTCGGCGAGCCACCCTTGAGCTTGGTCCAGCTGCCGCCGCCGTTCACGGTGAAGAACACGCCGAACTCGGTGCCCAGGAACAGCAGCCCCGGCTTCTCGTGGTCCTGCACGATGCGCCACAAGATGTGGCGCTCGGGGAGGTTGCCTGCAATGCTCTTCCAGGATTTGCCGCGGTTCGTGCTCTTCAGCACGTACGGCGAGAAGTCACCGCTCTTGTGATCGTCGACGACCACGTAGACCGTGTCCGGGTCGTGCAAATCGGCCTTGATGTCGTTTACGAAGAAACGGTCGGGCACGCCCGGTAGCTTGTCGATCCTGCGCCAGTTCCGGCCACCGTCCTCGGTGACCTGGATGAGGCCGTCATCGGTGCCGACGTAGATGAGCCCCGGCACCAGCGGGGACTCAGAGATGTTCATGACGGTGTTGAACATCGACATCGCATACAGGTCCCACGGCGAGTCGTAGCTCCACGTGCGTCCCATGACGGGCTGGCGCACGCGGTTCTCGTTGCGCGTCAGGTCGCCGCTGATCGGCTCCCAGCTGTCGCCGTAGTCGGTGCTCTTCCAGACGCGCTGGGTGCCGAAGAACAGGGTGGCCGAGTCGTGCGGGCTGATGAGGATCGGTGCATCCCAGTTATAGCGATCGGGAGCCTCGCCTTCACGTGCCTGCGGCCGGATGTACACGTTCTCTCCGGTCCTGCGGTCGTAGCGGGCGAGGTTGCCCTGCTGCCACTGCGCATAAATGATATCGGGGTTGTTCGGATCCACGGCCGACTGGTGGCCGTCGCCGAACAGCGTAACGAACCAGTCCCCGTGACGGATGCCGACGGTGTTATCGGTTCGCGACGGGCCGCCGTGGCTGTTGTTGTCCTGCGTGCCGCCGTAGACGTTGTAGAACGGCTCGTCGTAATCCACGGCCACCTTGTAATACTGGGTGATCGGCAAGTTGTCGATGAAACGCCAGCTTGCACCGAGGTCACGGCTCTCGTAGAGGCCACCGTCGGTGCCGACGAGCAGGTAGTTTTCGTCATCGGGGTCGAACGCCATCGCGTGATGGTCGGAATGCTTGGTGTCGTGGTCGAGCTTCTGCATGGTCTTGCCGCCGTCTTCCGTGACGTGCAGCTGCACGTCGGCGTGATAGACGCGGTCGAACTGGTGCGGGCTCGCCCAGATCTCGTTGTAATAATGCGGACCGGTACCGCCGGCCGTGTAGTCGGCGCCCTTTACCCAGGTTTCACCGCCGTCCTCCGAGCGGTGCATGGCGCCGGTGCGGTTCGCCAGCTCGATCGTGGCGTAGATCACGTCCGGGTTCTGCGGCGAGATTGCGAGGCCGGTTTTCGCCATGACTTCCCTGGGCAGCCCCTCGGTCAGCTCTCGCCAGGTCTCGCCACCGTCCTCGGACTTGTGGATGCCCGTGGCCGGGCCACCGTCGAGAAGTACGGCAACGTTGCGGAAGCGCTGCCAGGTGACAGCGAACATGATGTCCGGATTGCTCGGGTCCATGTGCACTTCCGAGACGCCGGTGTAGCGGTCGTCGAGTTCGGTATTGCCGAAACCGTCGCCGAGCACCTTGCGCCAGGTCGCGCCGCCGTCGGTGGACTTGAAGAGACCACGGTCGCCGCCGGCGGACCAGAGCGGCCCCTGTGCCGCGACGAAAATGACGTTCGAATCGCGGGGATCGACGCGGATCATGCCGATGTGCTCAGAGTTACCGAGCCCCATGTTTTCCCAGTTCTGCCCGCCGTCGCGGCTGCGGTAGATTCCGGCGCCGTAACCGACGTGGCGTCCGCTGATGTTCTCGCCGGTGCCGACCCAGATCGTGTTCGGGTTGTTGGGATCGATCGTGATGGACCCGATCGAGTAGGCGTCCTCATTTTCGAACATGGCCTCCCAGGTCGTGCCGCCGTTAACGGTCTTCCAGACACCACCGCTGCCGACGCCGACGTACCAGGTGCTCTGGTCGTCCGGGTCGATCGCGATGTCGGAAATGCGTCCGGACATGAATGCCGGACCGATGCTTCGCATCTCCAGTCCCTTGAAGGTTTGTTCGTTGAATCCGGGTTCGACCTTTTCGTCGTCGGCTGCGAGTGCCGGAGCAGCTGCAAATGCAAAAATGGCAGCAAGGAGCGTGTGTCGCTTCATGATTTCCTCTATCGGATCGTGTTGGCGGTGGTGCGGAGGAATTGGTGTTGTTTGATCGTGCATTCTAAACGCTTACACGATACAAGTTCGAGTAACATGACGCCCGCTCATGCGGTGCCGGGTTTTGCGCCACAATCACGAGTAAAAGGAACGTAAGTACATGATTCGAATAGGGTTGCTCGGCGCATCGCGGGTCTCACGCTATGCCGTCATCGATCCCGCAGCCAATATTGAAGGCGTGCAGGTCGCCGCCGTTGCGGCGCGCGATGCCACGCGTGCGGCAATGTTCGCAGAGGAAAACGCAATCCCGCACGTCGAGGCGGACTACGAAGCCCTCGTGACGAGCGACGAGGTCGACCTGGTCTACAATGGCTTGCCGCCGAGTGGCCACGCACGCTGGTCGATCGTCGCTCTCGAGGCCGGCAAGCACGTGCTGTGTGAAAAGCCCTTTGCAATGAATGCGGGCGAAGCGCGGATGATGGTCGACGCCGCGGAGCGTACCGGCAACGCGCTGATCGAGGCGTACCACTATCGATTTCACCCGCTGTTCGCACGCGTGCTGGAGGTCATCGAATCGGGGCATATCGGCGCGTTGCGGGGGCTCGATGCACATTTCAATGTGCGAATCGCGTGCAAGCCCGGGGAGATTCGCTACGACCCGGCGCTCGGCGGCGGCGCGATGATGGATCTGGGCTGCTATTGCGTGCATTGGGCGCGCAGCGTTGTGGGTGTGGAGCCAGAGGTTCTGTCTGCGTCGGCGACGGAGCACGAATCCGGTGTCGATGTCGCAATGGAGGCGGTACTCGAATTTCCCGGAGGCGTCACGGCGCGGGTGAACTCGTCGATGTCTGAGGACCTGCCCGGGGGGCTGGACGCCGGGCTGATTATCGAGGGCGAGCGAGGCACCATGAAGGTCGTCGATCCCATCGCGCCCCACGCGGGGCATGAATTGATCCTGGAGACGGCCGATGGTCGTAGCAGCGAGGAAATCGCGGGCGAGACGACTTACGCGCACCAGCTTCGGCATATCGTTGACGTACTGAACGGCGAAGCCGATCCGCTGACCGGCGGCAGCGATGCAGTCGCCACCATGGATGTCCTCGATCGAATCTACCGGCTGTCGGGGATGAGACCGGACTGAGAGGAACGGTCCCTAGGGTCGCGGTATAACCCAGTTCTTGTTCGGTACTGCATAGCCTCGCTGAAACGCCGGCCGTTCCGCAAGAGACAGGTACCAGCGCTCTACATTGGGAAAGTCATCGAGGTCGATCTGCTGGAACTCGAAGCGCGACGCCCACGGCCACGTTGCAATATCGACGATCGAGAATTCGTCGACGATGTAATCGCGGTCTTCGAGACGGTCGTTGAGGACCCGGTACAGCCTGAGCGCTTCCTGGTAGTAGCGGTGCTCGGCGTATTCCGACTTGCCCGGGTTGAACTTCAGGAAATGGTGCACCTGCCCGAGCATCGGCCCGAAGTGCGCCGCTTGCCACATCAGCCACTGCAGCAACTGGAAATACTCCGGGCTGCCCGCGGGCGGGGCGAGTTTGCCGGTCTTGTGGGCGAGGTGCAGCAGAATGGCGCCGGACTCGAACAGCGACACGTCACCGTCGACGATGGCAGGAATCTTGTTGTTCGGGCTGATCGCCAGGAACTCCGGGGCGAACTGCTCGTCCTTGCCGATGTCGACAGGAATCACTTCGTAGTCGAGGCCGAACTCTTCGAGCGCGATCGAGATCTTGACGCCGTTCGGCGTGCTCCAGGTATAGAGCCTGATCATGTCATCCCCGGTAGTGGCTGGCCACGCAGTCATGATAGCCGTCGAGTTCGAACACGATATCCGCGCTGCTACGTACGGTATGCAGGTTCCTGCGAGTGATGCGTTCGAAGTAGCGGATGAATTCCCGGACCTCGCCGTCGCTCATGATGCCGGCGGCGTGCTTGCCGGCCGCGTCTGCAAGCTTGTGTTCCTGCTCGATGCGCCAGCGCAGGATCGCCTCGAAGTCCGGCGCCTGCAGGAACACCAGCGCATCGAGCTCCGCGAAAAGCTCCCCGTAGTCGGTGCGCAGGCGCTCGTTGACGTATCGCCGCCAGCGGCCATCCACGTCCCGGTCTGCCTCCAGTTCGTTGACCGGTGCATCGAGATCCGCGTCCGGCTCCGCGACGCTGCCGATGCACCAGCCCTCCAGGATAATCAGGTCGACAGGGCCGTTGATAGCAGGCCACGATGCCTGTTCCGCGCGGTCGTCAGCGGCCTTGTCGAAGCGGGGCAGCCGGTACCGTTCGTTCGTACCCAGCCCGCGCAGCCCGTCCAGGCACTCCCGGAGCATCGGGACGTCGTGTGTGCCGGGTACGCCACGGGTGGCCAGCAGGGGGTGCACCGTCCGCGACAGCATCTGCCGTTCTGCTCTCGTCAGGTAGAAATCGTCGATCGAGAGGACAGCCACGCCCTGCTCGCCCGGCTCCTCGAGAGCGAGCGCGAGATAAGCCGCGAGTGTGGATTTGCCCGTGCCCTGGGCGCCGTTGATGCCGAGGAGGAACGTTTTGTCGGGGGACATTCTGCGGCACAGCCAGTCCGCCAGTGGATCGAAGAACAGTTCCGCGGTAGCACGGAAGGAATCAGGCAATCGTTGCGAGGCGATGAATCGGTCGAGTTGTGCCGGGCTTACCACTTGTCCGGCAGGTCGCCGACACGCTCGAAGGACTCGCCGATCAGTACGCCGAGTTCGCGTGCCTCGCCGTCGCTGAGGCGTATGCTCGGACGGCCGTGGGCGAAACGGTAATTGCAGACGATTGCTATATCACCGACGCTCCACGGGATCGGTATACCGAAGCGATCGTAGATGTCGACGAAGAGCTGTTTCTCCTCGCGCGTCATGTCCGTGTCGTCGCCGAAGGTAAGTTTCAGCGGTCGCTCTTCGTATGGCAGGTGCATGACTTTCGGCCAGGCGTCGAACCACATGCCGTCGTCCGCGACGCTGCTGTAAAGCAGATTTCGGTCCAGCTTCGGGAAATATTCGAATGCGGAGACGTAGTAACGCGTATTCAGCAGCCGGTTCGGACCCCACTCGGCCTCGAGCCCCCGTGACCGCGCCATTGCAATAGCCTCGTCAGGATCGTCCGTCAGCATCGACTTCTGCCAGTGGTTGTAGACGCCGATCTGGTCGGTGCCTGCGAACGCTTCGCGGTCGGTCAGGTTGCGGTGATAGCAGATTCCGAGTTCCTTCAGCTTCTGCCCGAAGTCGGTCTCGAGGATTGCTTCTGTCGCGCCCAGGTTGTCGGAAACGAAGGTGTGGCCGCGATCCGGGAGCGCTTTGTGGCACAGAAAGCCCAGCATCTTCGTGCTGTGCGAAACGTAAGCCATCTCGTGGTGATAGTGGAGCCAGGCTTCCAGCGGAGCGCCTACCTCGTAGACGTTCTTCGTGAGATTATCGCGAGGGTTGGCGCCGCCCTTGTAGTGCATCTCGTCATCGACGACGAGCTTCGCAAATTCGCGCATGGCGGAAAGATCGGTCAGGCGCGTGTTGACGAGATACACGAGGCCGATCTCGTCGAACACGCTGCGCATGCGCTGTGCCAGGGCGCTGTCCTTCTCGAGATCGCCGGCGCCCATGGAATAAGCAGAGCAGTCGATCGTGAACGACTCCGGCGGCAACGCCGAGGAACCCGTCCACCACCGCGGCTCTATGACCCCCGGCAAGGGCTGCAGCATTTCGGCGCTCGTACTCATACCCCGATCGTACCTGCGTCAGTCGAAAGTCGCCACGAATACGGTGTTGCTGTTGTCGACGGAAGCACGCTTCATGCCCTCGGAGTTATATATCGTTTCGATGCGGCCCGTGGCGTCGATCGCAATGATGCCGCCATCCCCGCCGAGGTGCCTGATGTCTGCCAGCACCTCGTCGATGGCCTGGCTCAGGGATGCGCCGGCCTTCACCTTGTACGCGACAGCGAGTGCCGCGCCGGTGCGGATGAAGAACTCACCGGTACCCGTGCAGGAGACTGCGACGTTGCTATCGGCCCAGGTGCCGGCACCGATGATCGGTGTGTCACCGACACGGCCTTCGAGCTTGCCGAAGGTGCCGCCTGTCGATGTCGCTGCCGCCAGCTCACCGTTGGTGTCCAGCGCAACCGCGCCTACCGTGCCGTGGGTCTGACCGCCGACGTCGTCCTTGTTAACACCAATGGGCAAGGTGTAGTACTTGCGTGGGTCGTCGATCTCCTCGAAGCCCTGCGCCCGGGCGAACTCGAGCGCACCTGCCCCGGAGAGCATTACGTGCGGTGTCGCCTCCATGACGCGGCGCGCCACCGAAATCGGGTTAGCGACGTTCCGGAGGCAGGCAACGGCACCCGCGGCACTTACAGGGCCGTCCATGATCGATGCGTCCAGTTCGACGTAACCGGCTGAATTAGGGGCCGAGCCGCGGCCGGCGACGTACAGGCCGGAGTTCTCCATCTGCAGAACCGCGTACTCGACGACATCGAGTGCACGGGCGCCTGAGGCCAACCGGTCGCGCGCGTTCTCGGTCAGTTCGCGCATGTGGTACTCGGCGACGGAATAGTCGCGCCCGCTGCGGGCGCCGGCGCCGCCGTGCAGCGCGAAAGCGAAACGCTTGTTGCTCATCCTCGTAGTTTACTCGAAAAGCTCTCACGCCCCGCGCCCATAAGTCAGTACACTGGGACGGGCATGCGATTGCAAATAATCGACAATAGCCACGAAAACCGGCGTGCTGTCCTCGTACCGCTGCTCTGCCTGGTAACGACCCTGGCATCGCTCTTCGCGTGCCAGGAACGGTCCGTGTCGTCCGAGCGGCCGACCGTCGCGGTCCTGCTGATCGAGGCGACGGATACGCGCGAAGAAACGAAGGATCTTGCCGATCATCTCACGAAGCGGTTTCACGCCATCCTTTCCACACGCCCCGAGGTCCGCGTGACGGAAACGGCCAGCGCGATGGACCATGCGCTGGCTGGCCTGGAACTTTCCGAAAAAGCAACGGCGCTCGGTGCCGACTACCTGCTGACCGGAACCCTGCGCCATGGCGAGGGGCGGCTGCAACTGGCGCTGCAACTGCACTCCGGGAACGGCGAGGAGATCTGGGAGCACGGGTTCGAGAGCCCGCTCCTTTATCAGGCGCAGCTGCAGGAATGGGTGCTCGAAAAGCTCTGGCCGCAGCTGCCGCTCGATCCGCAGGGGCTCGACGGCGCCATGGGACTCGTGGCGAGCTGCCAGTACCCGGACGACGGGATGGCGATACTGACGCTGGCGCGCACCGGCCGGCGCGGCGGCGGTCCGGCCTTACTGGCGATGGTCGCGACGGCGGACATCGAAGCCGGCCTGCTGCACCTGGCGCAATCCCGGTTCTATTTCGAGCAGATCGATACCCTGCCGCCCTCGCAACAGTCCGTCATCGAGAAGCTGGCCCTGAGGTCGCTCGGGCGGGCGGCCGAGAGTTGCCCGGAACATCCGCAGGTCGAATTGTTGCGGCTGATCTATACGAACGAGCTGCAGCTCGATGTCGGCAACGCAGCGGACTATATCGCCCGGCACCCCAATTCCGCGGAACTCTACCTGGCGGTTGCGGAACTGCATGCGGAGGCGGGATCGAATCGACGTGCCCGGGCCTACGCCCGGGAAGCGGCGTTACTGGATCCGCTCGGCGCAGCGACACGATGCCGGGCGCGGGCGTTGCTCGAGTCGCCGGGAGCTCAGGAGAACGATTGCCCCTGACGGCGGCGAGCCTAGCGCGCCAGCGCGTAAATGAAGTCCACGTAGGCCTTTTCGATTTCCGCGAGGCCCGCCACAGGAACACCTTCGGCGGGCTCGATCAGCATGATTTCGTTCGGCGCGTGCGCCCCGGTCCCGAAGCCCAGGCCGGTCGGCACCAGCGGTAGACCGAGGCGCTCAGTGAACTGGTAGAACGGCGCGCTTCCGGCAACCCTCGGTTTCACCGAGATCTCGTCTGCGTACTTCATGAACACCGAGATCGCGGCCTGCACGGCCGGCGCATCGACCGATGTCTGGGAGGAGGGGTAGCCGCTCAGCTTTTCGATTTCGATGTCGCTGAAGCCGTTTGCATCGAGGTGTGCACGAATCTTCCGAAGCGCCTCGTCCGGGTCCAGGCCGGGCGGCAGGCGCGAGTCGACCTTGGCGGTGGCCTTGTGCGGCAATATCGTCTTCACACCCTCCTCGGTGTATCCGCCCCAGATGCCGTCGATGTTGAGCGTCGGCTGGTACAGCAGCTCGACCAGCGCATCGCGACCCGTCTTGTCGTCGATCCAGCGGCTGACACCGAGAATCTCCTGCAGCTGGGCGTCGTCGATCTGTTCGAGCCCCGCGTTGACCAGAAGCGACTCCTCCTCGGTCGGCGGGAGGATACCGTCGTAGTATCCCGGCACAAGGATAGTATTCCCGTCAGGTGATGTCAGCGACGACAGCGCCTTGACCAGTCGCCAGACCGGCGAATCGACAATCGCCTTGTAGGAGCCGTGTATCTCGGCCCTGGAAGGGCCTCCCCAGTCACCGCCATGCGCCGTCATCTCGAAATAGAGGATGCCTTTTACGCCGAGGATCATGTTGATGTTGCCGTCCGGAACCTGCGAGTTGAACGGGAACAGTGCACCATCCGCCGTCTTCAGCCTGTCGAAGTAGGCATCGACGACCTGGTGGTAATGAGGCGATCCGAGCTCTTCTTCACCTTCGGCGGCAACCATGATATTGACCGGCAGCTTGCCGTCGACCGCGATGATGGACTCCAGCGCATTCAGGAATGCCCGCTGCGGACCCTTCTGGTTGGTCGCGCCGCGCGCCATGATGACCTTGCCGAGCTTGTGATCGACGATGTTCGCTTCGAAGGGCGGGCTCTCCCAGTCCTCCGGATTGACGGGCTGCACGTCGTACATCAGGTAGACGACAAGCGTTTTGTCGGCGCCGGCATCGTAATAGCCCCAGACGCCCGGGTGGCCATCGGTCGGCACCAGTTCCGCCTCCTCGAAGCCAAGGGATTCGAGATCGCCGCGAAGCATCTCGGCCATTTCGAGGATTCCGTCGTTCTGCGCCGAGATGGATGGCTGCCGCAGCCAGCGCTGGATGGCGGCGACGTGGTCGAATTCGTGGGCGTCGATGAAGTCGTACACTGCCTGGTGCTGAGCGGAGTAGGGTTCGATCGCCGAAAAGTCGTAGGCGGCGTCGGTCGTTAGCTCGAAGCTCGGGCGGACCGGCCCGGATGGCGAGGGAGCGGATGGCGGCTGGCAGGCCGACAGCATGAACGGCGCCACGAGGAT
>JAACFE010000024.1 GCA_009937525.1 Gammaproteobacteria bacterium | reverse complement strand
GTTGCTGCCGGTGAACACCGCGTAGGCAAACAGCAGGTCGCCGCTGGGGAAGTCACGCGGGATCGTACCGAGTTCCTCGTTCTCCATGTCGAACATCATGGGCACGGAAACCTGCGAGCTGACGGGATCCAGGAGCGCGAGCATGTCCGGCTTGTCGATAAAGCGGCCGTCGGTGCCGAGATCGACGATGCTGGATCTTGCGGCCGGTTCGTAGGGGTCCGCGTCCTCGCGATTCACCTCGAGCCAGTGCTGAACGACGAGGGCGCCGCGGTTGTCGTCGCGAAAACCCGTAATAAAGTTGAACAGCGCCATCCCGGGCAGCGCAACCAGTCGCGGGTCGGCCGCGAACCGTCCCGGTATCCGGAACTCCGGATCATCGGCCGCGTGGCCCGGCGCAACCCGGCTCCGCCACACGTCGCCGGTGCCGACATCACAACTTGTCGACACACCTTGCCAGGCGTCGCCGATAATCGGGTTGCCGAGGTCGTCAGCCGGCTTTTCTACAGTGCGGTAATCGTTGTAGGCACAGATGACGCAAGCCGGGTTTTCGGGCCTGACGGCGCAGGCCGGTTCGTTCTGCTGCTTCAGGCCGGAATCGCGAATGTCCCCGGGGTCCGGCGTGGGACCGATAAGGTTGACATTGCGGCCCGGATCGCCGGGCAAAGGCGCGCCTTGGCCGAATGCAGATAAAGAGACAAATACAGCCGCGATGGCTGCTACCCAAATGAGCCTGGCAAACATGCGTTCCCTCCAACTGGAACTGTACGACCGGGGTGTTAGTCGACCCCCGAGTTATTATTTTATTGTTCGAATTATCGACGACATTATAGATCAACTGCCTGGCAAAGATAGGAACATATGTAAAAAGACAATACGGGTTAACCGAAGTTCAAATACAGGCGCTCGTGCTCCGCGACGATGCGCTCGGTCTCATCGATTTCCACGTGCGTTGAAAAGTCGCCCGGTTTGAAGGTTCCGCCGAGCAGCAGCACGTCGGAACGCGGAAACATGTACAGCATGCCGCGGCCGCCACCGAGCGTCATGTAGTCGACCGCGGGGTCCGGCGGCAGCAATACCAGCTGCCCCTTTGCGGCCGTAAGTTGCTCATCGCCAAATAATTTTCGACTACCGAGGCCCGTGCAGTTGAAAATGACGGTCTCTTGGAGTGACAGGACCTCATCGACACTGTCGAAGTTTCTTACAATGAAGGAGCCGCCAGCCAGCTGCACGTCTCGCACAAGTCGTCTGAGTAACACGCCCGGATCGATCTGCATCGTCACGAAGTGCTGCACGTAACGGACCGGAAACGGGTGTTCGCCCGGTCCGAGCACGCCTTTATAGGCATACAGTTTTGCCGCCTCATCGCTGCCGGTGAATTCGCTGTCGAAGGGCGCGTCGCTCAGCGTGTACCACTCCAGCCAGCGTATGCCGTAGTCCGGGCCGGTGAGGTTCGTGTAGGCATGGTGCGAGATGCGCGCCGCCCAGTTGAGTTGCGAGACGAAGGCTTCGGTTGCCACCGACGGATCGTGCACGCTGAAGGGGCCCCACTCGCCAGCCGCAATATTCGATGTCGTGTGCCTCGCGGGGTCGCGGGCATAGATCGTCACGTTCCAGCCCGCGTCCTGCAACAGGCGCGCACTCGTCAGCCCCATGATCCCGCTGCCGATGACCGCGACGTCGCCCGGCGTCATGCCCAGCGTCTCCCGAACCGCCAGTGCCGAGGAGCCCCAGCCGAGGCTCAGTCCGCCGCCGCCGTGCCCGTAGTTATGGACCACGGTTTTGGCATCCATCTGCTCGCTTTTCACGACGAATCCGGCCGGGCGATAGGGGCGGTGACCGACGACGACGCGTATGACGTCGTCCATCGAGACACGCGGCGCCGCGAAGGGTTTCCTCGAATAGGGCCGGCGGTAAGTGTTATCGGCCCGCGGCGTCGGTGCGCAGGCCGCCGTGGAGGCGAGCAGTGCGCCACCTCCGAGTGCTTTCAGGAGTCTTCTTCGTTTCATTATGATCGTTCCGGTTCTTGTTATGCTTGCTGCCCCGGTCAAAGAACAAGGATAGACCACATGACGACACGCAGAGAGTTTATCGGTGCAGGTGCTGCCCTCCTGGGCGCGTCGGCCGCGGGGGCGAGCGCGGTTGTGGAACCCGCCAGCGAGAAGCTCGATATCCTGTTTCTCGGCGGTACCGGCTTCATCGGACCGCACCAGATCAACTACGCGCTGGAACGCGGCCACACGATCACGATGTTCAATCGCGGGCGGCGATCCGGCATGTACGGCGGCAAGGTGGAGGAACTCGTCGGCAACCGCGATGCGAAGGTCGACGACGGGCTCAAGGCGCTCGAAGGCAAGCGCACCTGGGATGTTGTCGTGGACAACTCCGGTTACGTGCCGCGGCACGTGCGGGATTCGGCCGAGTTACTCGAGGGCCGCTGCGGGCGTTACATCTATACGTCGACAGTCTCCGTCTACGATTTCGAGAAGGCCCAGACCTTCGACAACCAGGGACCGCTGCACGAACCGCTCGACCCGGCCGTCGAAGAGGTCAACGGCGAGACGTACGGCCCGCTCAAGGCCGAATGCGACCGCATCGTGCAGCAGATCTACGCTGACAAAGCGACGATCGTGCGGCCTACCTACATTGTCGGCCCTGGCGATCACACCGATCGATTCACCTACTGGGTCGAGCGATTCCAGCGCGGCGGCGAAGTCCTGTGCCCGGCGAGCCCGGACTTCAACATCGACTGGATCGACGCGCGCGATCTCTGTCACTGGCTGGTGCGACTTGGCGAGAACGATACGCCGGGCGTGTTCAACGGCACCGGTCCGGGACAGCACGTGCGCCGAGAGCACTTCATGTGGGCGCTGAGGCTGTCGTCCCCCGAGAAATCGAACCTGCACTGGCCGTCGCGGGAATTGATGGAGAAGACCGGTTTCCCGACGCCGATGGTCGGCAACGGGCCGAATTCGATCTACATCGATCCGGGCGCGGCGCAGGCCGCGGGGCTCCGTTACCGTTCCCTGGCCGAGACCGTTCGCGATACGCACGCATGGTGGATGGCGCAGGACGAGGAACGTCGGGCGGCTCCGTACGGTCGCACGGGCTACCGTGGCTGGCCGAGCGAGGACGACGAGGCCGCCGTCATCGCGCAGATCGGGTAGGGCGCCAGAGGAATCGCTTATTCGTCGCCCTGCAGGAAACGCACAAGATCCTCCTTGAACTTCACCATCGAAGGTTCGTGGATATACATCATGTGACCCGCCTCGTAGGTCGCGTACTCGATGTTCTCCCGCAGTTCGTCCGGGATGTCCAGGTGGTCGATGAAGTACTCGGTGGCCAGGTGCGGCGTCGCGAGGTCGTAGTAGCCCTGCTGCACGAGCACGCGCATCGAGGGGTTCTGCCGCATCGCATAGGCGAGGTCGACCGCCGTGTTCGGGAACGGCAGCTTGAAGCCCTGCAGGTCCGGCTGGCGGTGGCTCCAGTCCCACTTCAGGAACAGGTTGCCGAACACCGTGTAGTTGCCGATGTCCTCGACCTTCAGGTCGTTCTGGTAGTAATCCATGAATGCCGCGAGATAGCCGGGACCGATCGCGGAAATCATCGGATCGTATTCGGCGGATTCCCCGATGCGATTGATCATGTTGCCGGCGAATCGCGAGTCGACACGGCCGACCGTCTTGCCCGTCTCCCGCATCAGTTCCTTGTTGAAGCGGCCCTCGTTGATGCGCAGGTTCGCGCGGTCCCAGTAATCCTCGCTGAGCCCGGTGTACTTCGACAGTCCCGCGAGCACGGCGCGGCGCTCCGCATCGCTGAGCGTGTTGCCCTTTAATAGCGCCGGCGCGTATTCGTTCAGCGCGAAGTCGGCGACCTCTGTCATAAACGCTTCGAGGTCGGACGGCGTCGGATCGAGCGCACCGTGGTAGCGGGCGGTAGCTGCAAACGTCGGCAGGAACATGACGTGCGGCAGGTCGACGCCCATGCCGGAGAAACCTGCGGTGAATTCCATGAATGGCGAGACCAGGATGACGCCGTCGAGCGCGACGAAGTGATTGTTGAGCAGGTAGTACGCGACGCCGCCCGAACGCATGCCGCCGTAGCTTTCACCCAGGATGTATTTCGGTGATGCCCAGCGGCCGTTCTCCGTCAGGTACTGGACGATGAATTCCGAGATGGACTTGATGTCCTGGTCGACGCCCCAGAAATCCTCGCCTTTGCCTTCGCCGACCACTTTGGCGAAGCCGGTCCCGACCGGGTCGATCATCACGAGATCCGTCTCGTCGATAATGCTGTAGTCGTTGTTGACGCGCCGGTAAGGACCGTTGTTGCTGAAACCGGCGTCCGTCACCACCGCGCGTTGCGGCCCGAGGATGCCCATGTGCAGCCAGATCGACGCAGAACCCGGTCCCCCGTTGTAGGCAAACATGATCGGCCGCTCGGCGCTGTTCCCGCCCTTGGCAACGTAGGCCGTGTAGCCGACCAGTGCCTGCGGTTCGTCCTTGTCGTTGCGCATCAGCATCGTGCCGGCAGTCACGGTGTACTCGATCTTCCGGCCGCCGACCCGGGCTTCGTGCTGCGTGACGTATTGCTTCGCCTCCGGCGCCTCCTTTTGCGCGTCGTTCTTACCGTCGTTGCCGCCTTCGGCGGCGACGGCGAGCGAGGCGGCGAACAGTGTGACGATCAGTGCTGGCAGACGGTTCATTGTCGGTCCTTTGTTGTTGTGTGTCGTGACGGGACGCACGAAGCGCAGCAGCATACCATCTGTCGTTGAATCGGGTGCTCCGCTGCCCGCGGAGATCAGGCGGTTGCCCGAAGGCTGGCGGGGTGATGCAGGGACTCGACAAGGAAGCGCGCAACGGACTTGCACGACCGTTTTTGCAGCCATGCGGAGCGCTGCAGCGCGGCTCCGTTACGACTGGTCAGCGAGCGCTCGAGGTCGGCCAGCAGCTCGCTGTCGCCGAGTGTTTCACTTTGGCGTCTCGCCAGGTCGAACAGTAGCTCGACGACCTGCATCATCGGCTCCGTGTCTCCCGAGGCACTGGTTATGATTCGCGCGTCAAGGCCGGACTTGCAGGCGCGGAAGTGATTGTCGAGTTCCATCCAGTGCGGCAGCCGCGCGGGGAAAGCCGAGTCGGGCAGCTTCGCATCCGCTGCGACGACGACCAGCGCCCGCACCAGCGCGGCGATCTGCGCGATGCGGCTCGCATCGATCTGCGCGTCGAGAACACGGATCTCGAGGGTCCCGAGGTCGCCGTGCGGGCGGATATCCCAGTGCAGGTCGCGAAACGACTCTATCGTGCGAGATCGTATCCCGGCCTCGACCATGCGCCCGAAGTGCTCCCAGGACTCGAAGTAAGGTGGCAGACCGTAGGTCGGGTTGGAGGCGAGCAGGCGCTGGCGGAAGCATGAATAAGCGGTGTCGATGCCGTGCCAGTAGGGTGAGTTCGCGCCGATCGCGAGCAGTGCGGGCAGGCAAGGGGCTACGCGGCGCATTGCACGGATTG
Source organism: Gammaproteobacteria bacterium (assembly GCA_009937525.1). GTDB lineage: Bacteria > Pseudomonadota > Gammaproteobacteria > Steroidobacterales > Woeseiaceae > UBA1847. The sequence continues at coordinate 23,969 of JAACFE010000024.1, read as the reverse complement.
CCGATTCGCCGTCCCGACAGGCGACGTGGATATGCGTTGCGAATGTCACCGGGTGAATGGCCGCGGCGCCGGAACGCTCGTCGGCCAGCCGCAGGTATCGCTCGGACGGCGTTACGATCGCAGGCTTGCGATCGAAGGGATGCGTACCGGCCGCTGCCAGCCGGACACCCAGCGGTCGCGCGTGAGCGTCGATGCGTGCCGCCACCGAGTTTAATGCGGGCTCGAGGTCGGCCGCGTTCTCAACGGGCGGCGTGTTGATCTCTATGCAGCACTGCAGGAATTCGGGTTTGACGAGCGCGTGCTCGCCGAGTTCTTCGGAGAACGCCAGGATACCGTCGGCGAGTTCGAGTGTGTTTTCGCGAAGCAGCTGGAGTTCCCATTCGCAGCCCAGTGTCGGATCCGCCTGGGGAACGAACATCATGACTTGCCCGTGCCGTAATGGCGCAGGGCGGAGCGTGTGATTGCATCGAAAAATTCGGCGCCGATCGGCAGTACGGCTTCATCGATGTCGAAGCGCGGACTGTGCAGGGGTATTGGCTCCCATTCCGGCCGCCGCGCGCCGAAGCGGAAGAATGCCCCCGGCACCCGCTGCAGGTAGTACGAGAAATCCTCGGATCCCATGCTCGGGTGTGGCGAGGTCCGCAGTGCATCAGGCCCGTACAGGCCGCGCACGCAGTCCCTGACGAGTTCGACTTCTCCATCCGTGTTGATGACCGGCGGATAGCCCTGGCTGAGTTCGAGCTGAACTTCCGCAGCGTGGAGTTCGCCCATGGCTTCGACCATGCGCCGGATGCCTTTGTGAATATGATCCCGGGTATCGGGGAAGGTCGTTCGGATCGTGCCCTCGAGCTTCGCCGACTCCGCGATGACGTTCGCGGCCGTGCCGGCCTCGATCTTCCCGACCGTGATCACAGAAGGATGCACCGGGTTGGTCTGGCGCGAGACGAGCGTCTGCAGGACAGTGATCAGCAACGCCGCGATGACGACCGCATCGATCGCCTCGTGCGGACGCGCACCGTGGCCGCCCTTGCCCGTGATCGTGATGTAGAAGCGGTCCGACTGTGCGGTCATCGCGCCTCTCCGGATCATGATCTTGCCGGTCGGCCATTCATGGGTGACGTGGCCGCCGAAGATGGCGCGGACGCCTTCGAGCGCGCCGGCATCGATCATGACTCGCGAGCCGCCGCCGCGTTCCTCGGCGGGCTGGAAGATGAGGACCACGTTGCCGTCCGGCGGGTCTCGTGCGAGCAAGGCAGCGGCGCCGAGGACCATGGTCATGTGTGCGTCGTGACCGCAGGCATGCATACGGTCAGCGTAGACGGACCGGTAGCTCGGATCGGTGAGGTCGCTGCCGGGTAACGCGTCGAGCTCCGCGCGTAAGGCAATGGTCGGCAGCGCCGGGTCGGTCACGAGCCGGCCGATCACGCCCCCGCCGGGGCCGGGATAGGAACAGGGAATGCCCAGGCGCTCGAGTTCGCTGACGACCCGTGCGGCCGTTTCAGCTTCATTGAACGACAGCTCGGGATGCCTGTGCAGCCAGCGTCTCAGTTCGACAACGTGCTCTCGCCGGGCATCGACGTCAGCCGGTAATTTTTCAGCCAGTTCAGTCACTTGGGCCTCTCTACCGGCATGGATCAAACTAGCAGATAAGGCCCTCTGTGGCTATACGAGCAAGTGCCTAGTCGGCGGCATTTAGTGTATAAATTACACTGGTATTAGTGTAAAGAGGATACTAATATATATTCATGCCGTACACCTACGAGCATCCCCATCCTGCCGTCACGGTCGACGTCGCGGTGTTCACCGTGAGCGACGGGCGCCTTGCGGTCGTGTTGATCCGGCGCGCGGAATGGCCGCATGCCGGCAAGTGGGCGATACCGGGGGGGTTCGTCGGCATCGACGAAAGCCTGAAGCGTGCGGCCTGGCGGGAACTGCGCGAGGAAACCGGGATAAAGGCCGGCGTCCTCGAGCAGCTTGGTGCGTTCGGCCGGCCTGACCGGGATCCGCGCGAACGCGTGATCACGGTCGTCTACATTTCACTTGCGGCGGCGGATCGGTTGAGGCTGGAGGCGGGCAGCGATGCGAGCGATGCACGGTTGTTCTATATCGACGATCTGCCCGAACTGGCATTCGACCACTCGAGGATACTGGAGCACGCGATCGAGCGTTTGCGGGACAGGATCGATACGGAGGCTGTCGCGCGGCAACTGATGCCGGCCCGATTTACGCTGACGGATCTGCAGCGAGCCTGCGAGGCCGTGAGTGGCGACACGATCGACAAGCGGAATTTTCGCAAGAAGCTCAAGACGCTCGATCTGGTCGAACCCACGGGCGGGGAGACGCAGAGCGGCGCTCACCGCCCCGCGAAACTCTATCGGGTGAAGTCGTAGGCGCGCGCCTCGGTGCGCGATGGATCCGCTGTGGTTGGTGAGGGCCCGCCTATCGAGGCGGACCCTCACATCGAGTTCCGAATTAGTCGAGTTCGACGACGGCTGCGTCGCTTGCGTTCCTGGCGACGCTGGCGATGCCGTTGTCGCGTCCAGATTCCGAATCGTAGTTCTGGCTGACGCCGATGACCTGGCCGTTGGATGCCTTCAGGTTGAAGCGGAACTTGCCACCTTCCGTCTGCGTCTTTTCGAAACGCTCCTCGATGGCTGAATTCTTGCGCACGGATTCGATACCGTTGTCGCAGTTCGCCTTGCCGCTGTAACCCTCGCTGGAAAGGATGGTTTCACCGTTGCCCGCTTTCAGTCGAAAACGGTGTTCGCCGGCCTTGTCTTTATAGCATTCAAATTTACCTGCCATTTTTGTATTGCTCCTCGTCTTTCTTGTTTCTGATGCGGATAGCATCACGTTTGTTCAGACACGACAGACTATAGCGCGATCCATGAATCCAATTTGTTTTGAATTGTAACTGAGCCCGTCTCAGTTAGTGGCCGGCAGGAGGCCGTACCTGTCCTCGGACTCCAGCATCCAATCGACGAAATTTTCCATTGACTCGATTTTCACGTCGATGATCTCGCCATCCTGTTCAATCGCGACCAGTCGTGGCTGGATGAAGCCCTTGTAAGGCGCGATATTGAGCGGCTCGACGCGCGCGAGCACTTCCTCGTGCATGGCCCGGTCCACCTTGACGCCGTAGGTCTCGACGAGCGCCTTGCCCGCCGCGTAGTCGCCCTCCGACTTGATCCGCTGAATCTCGCGCAATTGCTCTGCAAAGATGCCGCGCAGCGCTTCGTAATCGTTGATGACGTAATAGTGCTTGCCGTCCTTCTCGACCTTCTCGATGACCTTGTCCTCGACGCCCATCTCGTAGGCCCAGGCCGCGATCAGCTGACGGTTGCGCATGTGGGCCTCCTCGATGTCGTCGCCTATTTTCACGCGGCGCAGCTGGTACTGCAGGCCGTTGCGGATCTGCGTTTCGTAGACTGTCTTGCCGACATCCAGCGACGGCATCAGGCCCAGTTCGACGAGCTTGGGATCCATGATGTAGTACATCGCGACGAGATCTGCCCTCGCTTCTTCCAACGTGGACGCGTAGCTCTTGAGCGTCTCCTTCGGCGTTCCGACGCCCGGGTTGATCTGACCCGAGGCATGGCCGATGACTTCGTGCATGTCGACATCGAGCAGCGAGCCGAGTGCGCCGTAGGTCTTGTTGCGCGCCTTTTCCTCTTCGGTGTAGGCGAACTCGTCACTGATACCACCGGCAGCGGCCGCGATCTCGAACGCTTCCATGATGTTGCCCAGCGTTACCGACTTGGAGCCGTGTTCCTTCCGTATCCAGTTGGCATTCGGCAGGTTGATGCCTATCGTCGACGAGTGGATAAGGTCGCCGCCCTGCATTACCACGGTGATGACCTTCGCCGAGATGCCGACGACGTCGCCTTTCTTGTGTTCGTCCATGATCGGGGAATTGTCTTCGAACCACTGCGCGTTCGCGCCGATGGTCGCGATACGCTTGGTGGCCTCCAGATCACGGATCGATACCACCGATTCCCAGGCGCCGCGATAACCGAGTGGATCGCCATAGACTTCGATAAAGCCGTTCACGGCGTCGACGCGGGAGCCCGTGTCGGCAACCCATGCAATGTTGAATTCGTCGAAGTCGCGCAGGTCGCCTGACTTGTAATACTCGATGAGCTTGTCGATCCATGCTTTCTGCACGTCGTTCTCGGCCACGGTGGACGCCTTCCCGAGCCAGTACACGATCTGCTTGATCGCGGCGCCGTACATGCCGTCAATCTTCCAGACGCGCTCGACGATCTCGCCATCGACCTTGGCGAGTTGCGAATTGAGGCCCCACGACACCGGGCGTCCCGGGTCCTCGTCCACCTTGCTTGCGTAGAACGCCTCGACCTCCGCCGCGGTAACGCCGTCGTAGTAGTTCGTTGCGGAGTTCACGACCTGGTCCACGTCAGGATCGAGCGTTACTTTCTTTGCCGCCACATCGGGGTCGAACATGATGGGGCGAAGCATGTCGAGCAGTGCGCCGACACTCTGGCCATCCTCCAGCGGTAATCTCGCCCTGTCGCTTTTCGCAACCATAGCCGTCAGTGCTTCGGGCGTGAACTCCGGGAGCATCTTGTCCATCGAGTAGTGATGGTGGATGCCGTGGGCAAACCAGATGCGCTTGGCGTACTCGACGAGCTTCCTGAAGTCTTCGGATTCGCGGTCGCCGCTGTATGTCGCGATGATCGTTGCGAGCAACCTGCGGATCCGCAGATTGTGCTTGTAGTTCTGATCGTAGATGATATCGCGGCCCGCGAGTGCCGCCTGCGACAGGTAGTAGGCGAGTTTCTTCTCGCGGAGAGTCAATTCATCGAAGCCGGGGACCTCGTAGCGCAACACTTCGACATCCGCAAAGCGGTCAACGCTGACTTCGAAGGGCTGCTGCGTCGGCGTTTCCCCCGCCGCGCCCGGCCCCACCGTCGTTGCCACCGGTGCCGGGTCCTTGCCGCAGGCGGCAAGCGTCAATGTCATGAGAAAGATCAGAATTCTGTACACGGGATTCCCCTTTGCTTGACCGATCGCCCGGTCGGGACGAAAGGGCGGCTATTGTCTGTGAATTCGGGCTGCCATCCAAGCCCCGCGCGGACCGTCCGGGTCGATCGCGGCCGTTTCATTCAGGCCAGCGCCCGGCACGCGCGGGCACGGGTGGCGAGATCCGGGGCTGCTTGCCCGTCGCGGGCCTTTGCGCCACAGTATGCGGGCTGCCCGAAAGGGCCGATCGAAACGAGGACTCGACGTGCTGCCAGAGTTGAACGATAAAGAAGCCCGTGTGATCGGGTGCCTGATCGAGAAGTCCGTCGTGACCCCGGATCAGTACCCGCTGACGCTCAATACCCTCACCAACGCCTGCAACCAGAAATCGTCCCGCAACCCGGTAATGAACCTCACGCAGGGCGAGGTCCAGCACACGATTCGTGATCTCGAGGCCAAGCACCTCGTGCGCACCGACGAGAACTTCAAGAGCCGCACGGAAAAGTATGTGCAGCGTTTCTGCAATACGCGTTACAGCGATTTCCATTTCGACGACGCGCAGCTGGCGATCGTCTGTCTGCTGCTGCTGCGCGGGCCGCAGACGCCCGGCGAGATCCGCTCGCGCAGCGGCCGTCTGCACACGTTCGCCGACAATTCCGACGTGGTGGCCGCACTCACGACGCTGATCGACCGTGATGGAGAGCCATTGCTCGTCAAGCTCCCGCGCATGCCGGGACGCAAGGATTCCGAGTACATGCATCTGTTTTCCGGGCCCGTGGACGTCGACGTCTATGCCAGCCGCGCCCCCGCCGAGCGGGCGCCGTCATCCCGGACCGGCGTCACCGAGCTGGCCGAGCGCGTCGGCAGGCTCGAAGCGGAGCTCGCCAGCCTCAAGCAACAGCTAGGGATCGAGGACGACTGATACTTCCGTGAAACCCAGCACGCTACGTATCGGCTACCGCTATCGCCCCAAACGTCTTGCGCCCGCCTACGATGCGATCGTCATCGGCTCGGGCATGGGCGGACTGACGACCGCGGCACTGCTCTCCGAACTCGGCTGGCGCGTCTGCGTTCTCGAACAGCACTACACGGCGGGCGGCTACACGCACTCCTACGAGCGCAACGGTTACGAGTGGGATGTCGGCGTGCACTACATCGGCGACGTGGGCACGCAAACGCGGACGCGCAGGATGTTCGACTTCCTGTCCGGCGGCAAGCTCGAGTGGGCGCCGATGGCGGACGAATACGACCGCTTCTACGTGGGTGACCGGGTATTCAACGCGATGGCCGGCAAGCAGGCGTTTCGCGACAACCTCGTCCGTCAGTTCCCGGACGAAAGCGACGCGATCGACGCATACATGGATCTTCTGCGGCAGGTCGGCCGCGCGCTCAGCGATCTCGCCATGGAGAAAGTGCTCAGGCCCTGGCAGCGCAAACTTGCCGCGCCGGTCATGAAGCTTCGAACGCCGGAATTCATGTATCGCAGCACCTACGACGTCCTGAGTAGCCTGACGCAGGACCACGACCTCATTGCGACGCTGTGCGGTCAATGGGGCGACATGGGCCTGCCGCCGAAGCAGTCTGCGTTCATGGTGCACGCGATGATTGCGCGCCATTATCTTTATGGCGGTTTTTATCCGGTCGGCGGCAGCTGGCGAATCGCGGACAGTATCATCCCCAGGATCCAGGCGAGCGGCGGCGAGGTCTTCACCTACGCGCGGGTCGCGAGCATCCTGATGGCGGACGGCAAGGTTACCGGCGTCGAGATGGCGGACGGTCATCGCATCGATTGCGGCACCGTGATCTCTTCGGCCGGTATCGCGAATACCTTCGAGAGCCTGTTGCCCGCCGGCGAGGCCCGGACATTCGGTTACGCCGACAAGCTGAAATCGGTCAGGCCCAGTTTTGCACATCTCGGCGTCTACATCGGGCTGAAGGGGACCGCAGAGGAACTCGGCCTGCCCCGGACTAATTTCTGGATCTATCCGCACAACGACTATGACGCGGCTGTCGAGGCATTCGTGAAAGACCGGGATGCCGAGTTCCCGGTCGTTTACATCTCGTTTCCGTCGGCGAAGGATCCGGATTACCTCAATCGCCACCCGGGCACGGCCACTATCGAGATCGTGGCGCCGGCGCCTTACGAGTGGTTCGAACCCTGGAAGGGCACGACCTGGGGCAAGCGCGGCGAGGACTATGAGGCTTTCAAGGCGCAGCTTGGCGAGCGCCTGATGCGGCACCTCTATGACAAGCTGCCGCAACTGGAAGGCAAGGTGGACTACTACGAAGTATCGACCCCACTGTCCACCGAGTGGTTTTCCGCGCACCGCCGCGGCGAGCTCTACGGCCTGGATCACACGGTCGAGCGATTCCGGCAGGACTGGCTGGGCCCGCGCACGCGCATTCCCGGCTTGTGGCTGACGGGGCAGGACACGCTGACCTGCGGCGTGACCGGTGCGATGATGTCGGGCCTGCTCACGACGATGGCCATGGTCGGCATGCGCCGGATGGGTCCCCTGATGAAGCGGATTTACTCGTAAGTCCGGGGCCGTATACTGTCCGGCAGCTACCAGGGGGACTCCACGATGCCAAGAACCGCGCTCGCTTTGACGAGCCTCCTTTTTCTATTGACCGGCTGTGGGCCGGGCGGTGACGGCGGGGCGACCGTCGAACCGCGGGCGGCGACCGATGGGCCGGCTGTCAAGTCTGCGGACTCGGCCTTCGACCGGGCGCTGGACGACATGACCCGCGCTTTCTTCTATCACCACCCGGAACTGGCGACGACGTACGGCGTTTCCGAGCTGCTGGTCCCGCGGACCGCGCGTCGCCTGATGAGCCGTTCGCCCATGGGCGAGAGAGGGCGCCGCGAGGAACTCGATGCCGCGCTCGAGCGAATGCAGGCAATCGACCCTTCGGACCTCACGGGAGACCGGCCACGCACACACGCCGTCGTTTCGACACTGATGGCGGGGGCGCTTGCGCCGGCCCGTGTCGCCGAGTACGGCACGACGATCGACGGCTTCGGCTTCTGGTACCTGCCGTACACGATCAACCAGATTTCGGGACCCACGGTCGACATCCCGAATTTCCTCAACAGCAAGCAGCCGGTCGGCAACGGTGAGGAAGCAGAAGCCTACCTCGTTCGGCTCGCGGCCGTGCAGGGTGCGCTGGACGGCGCGCTCGAGAGCTTCCGCAACGCGGTTGCGGATGGAGCGATACCGCCGGATTTCGTGGTCGACAAATCGCTGGGCGTAGTGGAGTCGTTCGTCGCCGCCGCGCCCGAAGACAATGCCGTCTATACGTCGTTCCTGCAGCGGCTTGACGCGGCCGGCGTACAGGACGCGGGTGCTTACGCGGAGCGGGCGCTCACGATCGTTTCCGAGCAGGTAATTCCCGCGTACCGGCGCATTGGTGATTTCCTGGCGGAGATTCAGGCGTCGGCGCCGCACGAGGCGGGTATCTGGCGCCTGCCGCAGGGCGAGGCGCTGTATGCCGCGATGGTCCGGCACATGACGGATTCGCAGCGATCGCCGGGACAGGTCCACGAGGTCGGCCTGGACGAAGTCGAGCGCATCACGAGTGAGATGGACGCAATCCTGCGAAGCGAGGGCTACACGGAGGGATCCGTTGGCGAGCGCATGCTGCGGCTGAACGTGGAGGAGCGTTTCGTCTATCCGAACACCGCCGAAGGCAAGGCGGAACTGATCGCAGACGCACGGTCGCAGATCGAAGGCATCAACGAGGTGCTGCCGCAGTGGTTCGCGACGATGCCGAAATACCCGGTCGAGGTACGCCCGGTTCCGGAATTCAGCCAGGACTCGGCGCCGACCGGCTACTACAATCCGCCGGCGAAGGACGGCTCGAGGCCGGGCGTCTACTGGCTGAATGTGCGCGATACGGCGATGCATCCACGCTTCGCGCTGCCGACGCTGACCTATCACGAGTCCATCCCGGGACATCACCTGCACTTCGCGACCGCCGTCGAGCAGGAAGTGCCGCCACTCGTCACGGCGATCTGGTCGAATGCCTCGGGCGAAGGCTGGGCACTGTACTCGGAGCAACTCGCGGCCGAAATGGGTATGTACGAGAGCGATCCCTATGGCGATCTCGGACGCCTGCAGGCGGAGTTGCACCGCGCTGTGCGCCTGGTCGTCGATACCGGCATGCACGCGAAGCGATGGAGCCGCGAGCAGGCCATCGACTACATGATCGCCGCGGAAGGCCTCGAGGAAGGCACCGCAATCAGCGAGGTGGAACGCTATGCCGTATGGCCCGGACAGGCGCTGGGCTACAAACTGGGCATGCTGAAGATCCTCGAGCTGCGCGATGAAGCACGGCAGAAGCTGGGCGACAAATTCGATATTCGCGCCTTCAACGACACGGTGCTGCACGTTGCTTCGGCGCCGTTGCCCTATATCGAGGCCACGGTGCAGGAGTGGATCCGGCAGGCCGATATGTGACCGGATTAACATCCTGGCGGCCCGGCGAGGGGATAGATTGACCGTAATGGATCAATTGAGGACGTACCCTCATGAAACGGACAGTCCCTGCAATACTCGTCACGCTGCTCGTGCTCCTCGGGGCGCCGCTGCCCGCGTCCGCCGACATCGGTGTCTCGGTCGTGTTTTCAGACGAGGAAATACGCATCATCGGCGCCTGGTACGAGGAGCACGGCTCCAGGGCAGGCCATGGTGGCGGCAAGATCAAGCACAAGGGCCTGCCACCGGGGATCGCGAAGAATCTTGCGCGCGGCAAGCCGTTGCCGCCCGGGATCGCGAAGCAGCAGCTGCCGGATGGCCTGGTGCACGCCCTGCCTGCGCCGCCCAGGGGTTACGAGCGCATCATTGTTGACGGCAAGGTGCTGCTGGTCGAAATCGCAACCCAGGTGATCCACGACGTCCTGACCGATATCGTCCTGCGCTGACGTAAACGGCTCCGCTTACAGTGCCCCGGCGATCTCGGCGGCGAGCCGGGCGTTATTCACGACCAGTTCGATATTGGCTCTTAGGCTGCGGCCTTCCGTGCGCTCCGCGATCTTCCCGAGCAGAAAGGGCGTCGTGTCTTTACCCGTGATTCCCAGCTGTTCCATTTCCTTTATGGCGTGAGCGATAACAGCGTCGATCTCGTCGCCGTCCAGCGCGTGCTCGACCGGAATCGGGTTGGCGACGACCACGCCGCCCGAGAGTCCCAGTTCCTGTTTGGTCCGCAGGGCAGCGGCAACTTCGGCGGGTGTATCCGCCCTGTAATCGACCGGGAATCCGCTCGATGGAGTAAAGAACGCCGGCAGCCTGTCCGTGCCGTAGCCTACGACGGGTACACCCTTCGTTTCGAGATATTCCAGCGTACGACCGATGTCGAGAACCGACTTTACGCCCGAACACACGACGGCGACGGCCGTCCTCGCAAGTTCCTCGAGATCCGCGGAAATGTCCATCGTTTGCTCAACGCCACGATGGACTCCGCCGATACCGCCGGTCGCGAACACGCGGATGCCCGCCATCGCCGCGACAATCATCGATGCCGCCACCGTCGTGGCGCCGTCTGCGCCGCGGCTGACGACGAAAGGCAGGTCACGGCGGCTTGTCTTGGTGACCGCCTGGCCGCGTTCGCCGAGATTCCGTATTTCGTCGCCGGTGAGGCCGGCCTTGAGTCGTCCGCCGATGATCGCGATCGTCGCCGGTATCGCGCCGCCGTCCCTGACCGTCTGCTCGACGCGAGTCGCAGTCTCCACGTTTTCAGGATAGGGCATGCCGTGGCTGATAATCGTCGACTCGAGCGCGACGACCGCCTGACCGTTCCGCAGCGCTGCCGAAACCTCCGGGTCCATGTCCAGATAACTGGTGGCGGCCGGCTGCATCGCGCTAGATCTTCAGTACCCGTTCGATCGCCGTCAGCGAGAGTGCCGGACTGCTGGGTGACCGGTCCGCGACGGTAAGCTGGGCCGCGGCCCCTGCAAACTGTAACGTGCCCTCGAGGGGCCAGCCCTGCAAACGCGCATAGACCAGGGCCGCCAGAAATGCGTCGCCGGCGCCGGTCGTACTTCTCACGTGACTCTCGTCCTGTTCCAGGCTGACATGGCCGCGATCATTGTGGGTGCTGTAAAACAGCCCGTCCTCGGCACGCGTCATGAACAGTCGCCGCACGCCATGGGCATGGATCCAGTCGGCTGTTCTGTCGAGATCCGCCGGGGTCCTCGCTTCGAAACCGGTCAGCGCCTCCGCCTCCGCAGGATTGGTCTTGAGGGTATGCAGGGTGCCCAGATAGGGTTTCAGCCGCATTGCCTTCGCGGTAGAGACGGTGTCGGCAAAGACATCGTGCTCGGGAAAGGTATTCACTAGCCAGGCCAGCGCATCGTCCGGCAGGTTGGCGTCCATCACGAGCAACGAGGATTCGCCGATGGCGTTGCGCAACGGTTCGAGCCGCGTCGCCGTCAACTGATCCATGATGTCCATATCCGCGACGGCAACCTGCATGTCACCGCATCGGTCCAGCACGGCCAGGTAGGTCGACGTCGGCGCAGATTCCAGTTCCTGCACGAAGCGCATATCGATGCCGGCTTCGCGGCCATGGGTGAGCAGCATCTTGCCGTGCGGATCCTTGCCCACCGCCGTGACGAGCCGGCAATCGACGCCAAGCCTGGAAAGGTTCTCGGCAACATTGCGTGCGACCCCGCCCGGACATACGTGCACCGTACCCGGATTCGAATCCCGCAAGCGCAGCGGCTGGTAGGTTACGCCGTGGATATCGACGTTGGCGCCACCTATGACACATACCCGTGGGGAAAGACTGAAGTTCATCCCTGCCGTACCTGTCGTTATCGGGCGCACAGCATACCCCAATCAGTCCGTTTCTGAAGAGCACGGTTGTTGCACTGCAAGATAATCGGGGCGGTGTGGTATCGTCGCGAATCGCGAGGCTTAGCGGGGATACCATGAGGCTGTTCATTCTTCCGATGTTGATGATCGCATCGATTGCCATCGGGGCCGAGGCCCCTGTCCTGAAGAACATGGACATCTTCGAACTCGAGTACGCCGCCGATCCGCAGATATCGCCGGACGGATCGAGCGTCGTTTACGTACGGACCTCGATGGACATCATGTCGGACCGCGCGGTACCGAACATCTGGCAACTGGATGCGAACGGCAGGAATCACCGTCCGCTGTTGTCGGGACCCGGCAATTACTCCAGTCCGCGCTGGTCGCCCGGGGGCGATCGCCTGGCCTTCGTCACTGGCGTACCCGGACGGGGCGCACAACTGCACGTTCGCTGGATGGATACGGGCCAGACCGCGGTCATCAGCAACGTTCGGCAGGCGCCCCGGGCAATGAGCTGGTCGCCCGACGGACGCTACCTCGCTTTCGTGATGTTCGTGCCCGACGACAACGAGCCCCTGGCGAAGCCGCCGGCGGCGCCGAAAGGGGCGGACTGGGCACCGGCTGCGAAAGTTATAGAAACGATGCCCTACCGTTTCGACGGCATGGGGTATCTCGAAACCGGTTACGATCACATCTTCATCGTTTCCGCCGAGGGCGGGACGCCGAGGCAGCTGACCAGCGGCGATTTCAATCATCGCGGGCCTCTCGGCTGGATGCCGGACGGGAAACGTATCGTATTTTCGGCAAACCGCCTGGACGATGCGGAACATCACCCCGTCGAGTCGGAACTCTGGGTGGTAACGGTCGCTGACGGCGAGCTCGAACAGCTCACCGACCGCCGCGGACCGGACCGTGGCCCCGCCGTATCGCCGGATGGCAAGCGGATTGCGTATCTCGGTTTTGACGACAAGCAGCTGGCGTGGCGGAGCGCCGACGTCTACGTGATGGATGTCGACACGCGTGAAACGCGCAACCTCACAGCCGGCTTCGATCGCGACGTCGACGACGTGCAGTGGGCAGGTTCATCCAGCCGCCTGCTGGTACGCTACGAGGACCGCGGGCGCACGCACATCGGCCGCCTGGCGATGAACGGCGAGGTCGAGTCACTGGCGACAGACGTCGGGGGCACGTCGATCGGCCGACCGTACAACAGCGGCTCATTTTCGGTGGCCGATAACGGCGCATTTGCGTACACGGCAGGACGAGCGGACCGGCCCGCCGACGTTGCCGTCGGCCGCAGCGGCCGCACTTCGACCAGGTTGACGCGCCTCAACGACGATCTGCTGGGAACGAAGACGCTGGGGCGTGTGGAGGAGATCTCCTGGACATCGTCAGCCGACGACCTCGAGATACAGGGCTGGCTCGTTTACCCGCCCGGCTTCGATGCGGAGAAGCAATACCCGCTGATTCTCGAGATTCACGGCGGGCCGCACACCGCGTACGGACCGCATTTTTCGGCCGAGGCGCAGCTGTATGCCGCGGCCGGCTACGTCGTGCTGTATGCCAACCCGCGGGGTTCGACGAGTTACGGCGAGGCATTCAGCCTCGAGATACATCACAACTATCCCGGGCAGGACTACGACGACCTGATGTCGGGCGTTGACGCCGTCATCGCGCGTGGATTCATTGAAGAGAACGGCCTGTACGTCACGGGAGGATCCGGCGGCGGGGTGCTGACGGCATGGATCGTCGGCAAGACGGATCGGTTCACGGCCGCGGTCGTTGCCAAGCCGGTTATCAACTGGACCAGCTTCGCGCTGACGTCCGACATTACTCACTTCGTGTCCCGGCACTGGTTCCCGGCGATGCCGTGGGAAGATCCTGACGGCTACTGGGAGCGCTCGCCGCTCTCGCTCGTCGGCAACGTCAGCACGCCGACCGCCCTGTTGACCGGCGAAGACGATTTCAGGACGCCGATGGCGGAGTCGGAGCAGTTCTACCAGGCGTTGAAACTGAGAAGAGTCGATACCGCATTGATTCGTATCCCGGAGGCGTCGCACGGGATCGCTGCACGGCCGTCACAGCTCATCGCCAAGGTCGACAATATACTGGCATGGTTTGCCCGATACCCGGCTGCGAAATAGGAAAGCCCCTGCAGGGCAGGGGCTTTCGCATGCATTCTGATTAAAAAGCCTATTCCTTGAACTTTATTTCGCGCAGCGCGTACTGGCTCCCGATCGTGCGCAACTCGCCACGGTCGATATTGGCCTCGCGCATGTCGTCCGCCGAGCCCATGATCTCCGAGCCCAGTTTCTCGAGGTACTCGACGCCCCGGTCGAATGCAGCCCAGTTCTTGTACGTGACGGTCAGATACAGGTCCGGCTCGCCCTCGCGCGGGTTGACGTTGCTGTACATTCCGTAACGGATGACGTCCCCGTCTTCCATCTGCGCTTCGAGGAACTTGCGCCAGACGTTGCTGAGGTCGTTGATGTAAGCGTTGAACATGCCGTCCTTGGTGTGCACTTCGGTCACCTGCAGGATGTGACCCTGTTCCCAGCCGCGCGAGTGGTCCTGAGCCAGCACCGTGGTGCTGCCAAGCGACGCGAATAGTGCCAGCGATAGGACTGCAAAAACTTTATTTTTCATGTATTTAACCCTCTTTCCTCTAATCGATTTTAAATAGATTGCGGCTGTTAGTTGTTGTTGTAGCGCAACGAGTATACGCAATTCGAGCTAATTAGTTTCGAGGATTACCATTTGTTGGTGAGGGTGGTGCTCAGGCATGCTCGAGCAGGTGCTCGATGACCGATTCGTCCTGACCGACGACATCCTTGTCGACCGAAGCGTAGGGTTCCTGCCTGACGGCGGTCGCGAATTCCTGGCGTAGCAAGCCGAGGAACCGAGGCGCGGCGATCACCGCATACCCGCGACAGGTGCCCTTGTGGGATTCCGCGGCGATCCTTTCCGCGATGTCTTTCGCAAATGCTTTTGCGACCTGCTGCTGCGGAGCGTCCTTGTCGCCCGCCATCGTGTGCCGGCCCTGGCCATGACTGTCGAAACTCCGACCGCCGCGGTCGGAAATCAACTCTCCGGTCTTCATGCGGGCGGTCTCGTTGGTGAAGGTGCGCAGCTTGCGCAGCGGGCCGGTCAGCGTATCGCGTGCATAGATGATGGCACGGTACTCATCCGCTACGACGACCAGGTAGCGTTTGTCGTCGGCTGAAATGGGCGGTGTCATGGCGGCCTCCCAGCGTCATCTCTGCATAGTCTTTATGTTACACGTGGCGCTCAGTCGCAACGCGGGGATGTACGTATTGCAACGGCTGGCGCTGTCTTGACAGTGTATGTGATGCGGAGGCCGCGCAGGAGATTCAAATGGCGTTCGAGTTGCAGTTCTTCGGCGCAACGGAACGCGTGACAGGGTCGCTGTACGTTGTGCGCGCCGGGCAGCGCACGCTGTTGCTCGAATGCGGGCTCGTGCAGGGCACGCGGGAAGAGGAACTCCGCAATCGGGAAACGTTTCCTGTCGATGTCGCGCAGATCGATGCTGTCGTCCTGAGTCACTCCCACATCGATCACTCCGGTCGCATACCGCGTCTCGTAAAGGAAGGGTTCGAGGGTCCGATCTATACGCACGAGGCCAGCCGGGCGCTGTGCGCCATCATGCTGCCGGACTCCGGCTACCTGAACGAGAAGGAGGCCGAGTGGGAGAGCAGGAAGCGGCAGAGGAAGAACCTGCCGGGCATCGAGCCGCTTTATACGCAGGAAGACGCCGAAGCCTGTATTGGTCAGTTCGTGGGCCTGGAATACGAAACGCCGCAGGAAATCCTGCCCGGCCTGACGCTGACACTGCACGATGCAGGCCATATTCTCGGCGCGTCAATGGTCGAACTGACGCACGACGAATCCGGCCGAACCCATACGCTCGTATTCAGCGGTGACCTGGGATACCGCGGCGCACCGTTGATGGACGCCACCAAACGCCTGAGCCGTGCCGACCTCGTACTCATGGAAAGCACCTACGGCGATCGTCTGCACCGGCCGATCGGGGAAACGATCGACGAATTGACCGAGGTCTTCGATTCGGCGCGTGCTGCGCAAGGCAACGTCCTGATTCCCGCGTTTACCGTCGGGCGTACCCAGGACCTGCTGTACCTCATGGCCGAGCACTTCGACAGGTGGCGCCTCGATGACTGGACGATCTTCCTGGACAGCCCGATGGGCATCAAGGCAACCGACATCTACTCACGCTACCGTCACCTGTTCGCGGCGCGCCTGTTCGAACCGAAATCAGACAACCCGGAACTGCCGAATCTCTATGCGACGCGCACGTCAGAAGAGTCGATGACGATCAACGACATCGAGTCCGGCGCCATCATTATTGCTGGGAGTGGCATGTGCACGGGGGGGCGAATTCTGCATCACCTGAAGAACAACGTATGGCGGCCACAGTGCCACGTCGTGATCGTCGGTTACCAGGCGATCGGCACTCTCGGGCGACGACTGGTCGACGGCGCGGAAGACATCAGGCTGTGGGGCGATACTTACCGCGTACGCGCGAAGGTTCATACGATAGGCGGGCTGTCGGCGCACGGCGACCAGGATGACCTGGTGGACTGGTACGCGAGTTTCGCGAATCGGCCGCCTGTCTACCTCGTGCACGGCGAGGAGCGGGCGCAGGTACCTCTGTTGAAACGATTGCGCGACCAACTGAATGCGCCGGCTGAAATCGCCCGTTACCAGCAGAAGATCATGATCGGCGGGTGAGTCTCAGATCAGGATGCTCTTGAAGTCGGACCACGCCGTATCGAACTGTTGCCGGCTCGCGGCAATTCGCTCCGACTCCGCCTGCATGAGCCGGGCTGTCGCCGCCAGCTTATCGTGACCTTCAGTGTCATTCGCCAGCGATGCCGTGTAATCCGCAAGCTGTGCCCGGGCTGTGACAGCATCCTGGTGTGCGCCAAGGATGTCCTGGAGTCTCTTCAAGGCCTCCGTCATTTCGAACCATTTTTCGGCCTGCACGGCGCTGAAGAAATCCAGCAGGTAGCGGAAGCGCTTGGTCTTGATACGCAGTATGTGCAGCTGTCTCGCCGGGGAGTCGGCCGTGATCGCGTCACCATGTGCAAGGAGCTTGTCCAGTGCGGCGTGGATGAACTGGTCGGCGCAGGCCGCTATGCTGAGCCTGCCGAATTGCGCCTGCATACCGTCAGTCGGCCCGGCCCCGACGAATTGCAGCAGATCGTCCTCCAGCGTCGAGCAGCGTTCGCTTTTCAGAATATCGACGAGATGTTCGTAGGCACTGATCGTTTCCCGCTCGAGGAACCGCTCGTAGTGACCGGCTTCTGTCTCCTCGGTGTTCCTGGCCCCTCGTTCGGTCACGTCCGCATCACGTGCGCGGCCCAGATTTTGGGCGAGCCAGCGCAGCTCGGCGTTGAAGCGGAGGACGGCTTCATCGCCGAGGATACTGCGAAAAGCCTTCAAGATTGCCCGCATGCGCCGGCTCGCAACGCGCATCTGGTGTACCCCTTCCGGATCGATACCCTCCAGTGCGCGCGGGTGCTGCCGCTGGATGATTTGCAGCTGCTCTGCCAGGTATTGGTACAGCAGCGACAGAACCGGATCGTCTTCGACGAGCGTCATTGCCCGCGGATTCTCGATTAGCGAATCGATTTCCAGCCCGGCGGCCTGCAGGCCGCGTTCGAACTTACTGAAATTCGCCGGCATCAGTCCGGCGTTGTCCCGCAGCAAGGTCGCAATGGCGTCGAGGTCGGCGATTTCGCCGGATACCAGTTCCAGCTCCAGTTCCGAGAACTCGAGGATCCCGGTCGCCTTCTCGGTTTTCTTCTCGGCATCGATACGCGATCGATCGAGGTCGAGCTCGACCTCCACCGGCCGGAGACCGGCCCCGGTAACGGCGTACACGGTTCGCTCGCTCGTCACGCGGAACAGCTCCACGACCGGCTTGTCGGCGATCTTGTTTCCAAGCCGCTCGCGCACCGGACCCGGCGGAAGAGAAAACGGTGGCTCGTCGCGGTCGCTCGTCGCGGGCTGGCTGATTTCCTCCCGGGCGAATACGTGACCGTCCGGACCGTGCAGCGACTTCAAGGTCAGCTTCCTCTCGCCATTCCGGCGGCGGACCCGGCAGGCCCAGTTTGCAGCCAGGATGGACCAGTCTTCCGTGTCGAAATAGCAGTCGACATGGGTCGCCGAGCCGCGCTCCTCGGCGGAAAAGCCATTATCGGCAAGCACTCGCAGCACGTCATCGACCTGCTCGGGCCGCCGGATGATGAATTTCGCCTCGATTTCCGTCATTGCTTCGTCGGTCGCCTGTCCGGATCGTCAGGCGACCGGTGAAGATTACATGACAGCGGAGCGTTTGAAAGGATCGACGATACATCGCTCGTCGTTCGCGGACCTGAGTAGCGGAATTTCACACGAAGTCCGGGTATGCTGGCGTCGCCGCGGCGGTGGTACGGCGGTTCATGCCCGGCGTTCAACAAGGGGAACGAATGCGAATCTGGACCCAGGCAAGCAAGCTCGCTGCGCAGACTCCACCGGAGCGCAACCGCTACGTCGATTTTCTCAGGGCCGTATCGATTCTCGTGGTCGTGGTCGGTCACTGGCTGATCGCCACAGCGCACTACGTCGACGGCACGCTCACGCCCGGCCACCTGCTCAGGTCCGAGCCCGGAACCCAGTGGCTGACCTGGATATTCCAGGTGATGCCGATCTTCTTCATCGTCGGCGGCTACTCCAATGCCGTGTCGCTGGAGAGTGCCCGCCGCAAGAGTGATCGGTATGCCGTGTGGCTTGCGGCGCGCCTGAACAGGCTCGTGGCACCGCTGCTGATCCTGCTGGTCGCATGGAGTGCCATCGCGCTGGTCATGTACCTGGTCGACGTCCGACCGGCCGTTATCCAGTTCACATCGAAGGCAGCGTTGATTCCCACCTGGTTTCTCGCCATCTACATCATGCTGGTGATTCTCGCGCCGGCAGCTTACCGCGCCTGGCGGCGATTCGGGTTCGCGTCGTTCTGGGCGTTTGTTGCGCTGGCAGTACTGACTGATTTGGCGTTTTTCGCGGCCGACCAGCGCTGGCTCGGCTGGATCAACTACTTCTGGGTCTGGCTCGCGGTTCACCAGCTCGGCTTTGCCTGGCGTGACGGGCGGCTGTCGAGTCCGGCACTGCTGCTGCTTTACTCTGCGACCGGTTTTATCACGCTATACCTGCTGATAAAGCAGGGCCCGTATCCGCTCGCGATGGTCGGGTCGCCCGACGAAGGGCTCAGTAACACGCGGCCTCCCAAGGTGACGCTGATCGCACTGGGGATCTTCCAGTTCGGGCTGTTGCTCGCCCTCGAGGGCCCGATGCGGCGCGCACTCGACAGCCTGCGCCTGTGGACGGCGACGGTGCTCATCAACAGCATGATCATGACGCTGTATCTCTGGCACATCACCATAATGACGCTGCTCGGCACGGCTCTCTACTTCGCGAATGGCTTCGGATTCGGGATCGAGCCCGGCACGCCCGCCTGGTGGTGGACCCGGCCGGTCTGGATAGGCGTGCTGTTGTTGCTCCTGTTTCCCGCGGCCTTCGCGCTGTCGCCGCTCGAGCGGCGGGGGCGCAGCCCCGACGCAAAAATTCCTTCTGCGACCCGGCAGATTGCGGGCGCGATTCTGCTGTGCCTGGGCATTTCGCTGTTGGCTGGATTCGGCTACGGCGGCGGCGTATTCACCGGACAGGACATCGTCTCGTTTGCGCTCGTCGTGGTCGGCGCGGAACTCAGTGGGCTGTTGCCGAGAATCCGGCGCAGCAGCTGAGTAGGAGCGGTTCTCGAACCGCGACCGATCGCGGGCCCAGGCCCGCTCCTACAGCCTCTGGGAGAGACACACTGTCGGAGCGGTTCTCGAACCGCGACCGATCGCGGGCCCAGGCCCGCTCCTACAGCCTCGGGGACAGACACACTGTCGGAGCGGTTCTCGAACCGCGACCGATCGCGGGCCCAGGCCCGCTCCTACAGGGCGCGGCGTACCCAAACGGCTACAATGTGCCCCCGACGCTCCAACGACGGCAGGCAACGCCATGCACATTGATTTCTGGTTCGAATTCGGCAGTACCTATTCCTATCCGGCGGCGATGCGGATTGAAAAACTGGCGTCGCAACAGGGCATCCACGTCAACTGGCGGCCGTTCCTGCTCGGCCCGATATTTCGCGAACAGGGCCTCGCGGATTCTCCCTTCAACCTGAACCCGGCGAAGGGCCGGTACATGTGGCGCGATCTGGAGCGAAGTTGCCGGGCGCTCGGGATTCCCTTTCAGCAGCCGTCACAATTTCCACGCAATGGCCTTCTTGCCGCTCGAGTGGCCTGCTGCTTCGACGACGAGCTCTGGGTCCCGGCATTCATTCGGGCGGTCTATCGGGCCAACTTCGTGGTCGATACCGATATCGCCGATCCGATCGTGATCAGCAGCTGCATCGCCGGTGCTGGCGAGGACCCGGAAGCCGTGCTGGAAAAGGCGCAGTCGCCGGAGTCGAAGCAGAAACTGCGCCAGCAGACCGACGAGGCCGTGCGAATCGGCATCTTCGGCGCACCCACCGTCGTCGTCGGGGACGAGCTGTTCTGGGGCAACGACCGGCTCGAACATGCGCTGGCCTGGGCGAAATCCTGATTACCAGTGTCCCGTCCCTGGCTCACCCTTGAACGGGCCTGCGACGTCCGACGTTATCCAGCCACCATAGAAGCGGCCTGGCTGAGGCTCGACTCTTTCGCCATCCACGAAGCAGGCGATGCGGCCCGGGTAGAACGCATAGTAGTTCCTGATCTTCTCGAATCGTGGCCGTGGCCGGGAATAGACCCATGCGATTGGCTCGGAAGGGTCGCGTGCCAGCGCGAAATAACTGGCCTGGCCCTTCCACTCACAGATCGAGCTGCCGGCGATCGGCACCAGCAATTCCGCGCGAACATCCTCCGGCGGCAGGTAGAAGGTCGGTGGGCTGGCCGTTTCCTTCACTCGATAGCTCCCGGTGCTGCGCGCCAGGACGTTGTCACGGTCCTTTACCTCGACCAGGCGGGCACAGGCTTCGGCAATCGGCGGGCGAGGGTAGTCCCAGACCGACTCCTGGCCGGCTCCCGGCTCCTCGGCAAAATCAGGACGCGACTGCCCGCGGAAGTCCCACACGGCAGGATTATTCCCCGTGCGGGAAATGCCGGCGCCGGTACTCGCCGAGATCCCAGTCGCCGAGCGTCGCCGCCGCGTCGAAGGTGCTCCGCAGGAACTCCAACAGGGATTCATCCGGGTTGCCGGAGGTGCGGACGACATCGAGCGGCAGCACGAACTCGCCCATCGCGTCCAGCCAGTAAGCGCCATTCGGTGCAACCGATGCCTCGCTGAAGCCCTGCGGTGTCGGATAGGCATAGGAGTAGAAGATGGGCTCTGGAAACGCGTCGCTGCCGGGCCAGAAGCCGGCACTGCTGACCTCGTGCGAGTAAGCCTCCTGGGCCACCCACAGTGGCATATTGGGCAGGCCGCCGGGATGATCGGGCGCCTCCCGGCCGGAAAACCGCGTCACCGCGAGATCGAAGCTTCCCCAGAAGAAGTGCACGGGGCTGGCTTTGCCGCTGAAGTCAGCCCTGAATTCCTTGAAAACACGGTCGGCCTGGAACAGCACACGCCAGAACCGATTCGCTGCGTCGGCATCGTAAGAGTTGTGCACACGGTCTTCGGGGAACGGAATTGCCTCCTCGACCTCATTGGGTGTGGCGTTGATCGCGACAGGGTAGCCGAGATCGTCCAGCGTCGAGACGACAGCATGGTAGAAATCCGCCGTATCCTGCGACTTGAGCGGGATCGTTTCGTCGCCGCCGTCACAGGTGTGTATACGCAGTTGGTGTGCGATGAAGTCGAAGTCGATGCTGAACGTGCGCTCGCCGTGCGGAATGGTGCCGGTCGTTATGCCGCACGGCGTTACGTACAGCGTCACGTGCCAGGAATGGTTCAGCCATGGCGACTGGGTCATGCGTATCTTGCCGACGATCTGCGTCCACATGTGGAGCGTCGCTGCGGTGTCGCGCCAATCTGCAAACGGTAATGCCGGCCAGGATTCGGCTTCAGGGGAGACGTCACTCATCTTGATCTCAGTGTCGTTCTATCTCGCACAATATTG
Source organism: Gammaproteobacteria bacterium (assembly GCA_009937525.1). Taxonomy (GTDB): domain Bacteria; phylum Pseudomonadota; class Gammaproteobacteria; order Steroidobacterales; family Woeseiaceae; genus UBA1847. The sequence continues at coordinate 2,009 of JAACFE010000024.1, read as the reverse complement.
CAACGGTAGCATTGCCGAATTACTTCAGGAAGTGTACTCGCCAACCCGGGCCGCGTTAACGGCTCGAAGAATCATGCTGGTCGCGCTGCCGGCGATTCATACTCCGCTGATAGCGTCACTTAATACGGGGTGAAGGGTTAATCACACTGGTTTTTGTGACGCAGTCCCGGTTTCGGTTGGCGGCGCATGCACCTCCAATCGTGGCCGGGATCGGGTCTAATATCACCTCAGACTTGCATCCTGGAATCCGCAGTCCAGCCGATGATTACAAGCTGCCGCCAACATCTGGTTGGTTTGCACATAATTATTTCTGACTACCCTGTCGTTTAAAAAAGCTATCGACGGCGACAATAACAAGAACTGATACGGATATGGTTTCGGGCGACCCCTTACAGCACGCCACCAAAGAGACATTCGGGATGATCGGGGAGAGTGCGCCGATGCGTACTCTTTTCGAGGCTTTGCCGAAAATTGCGGCGACGGATACGCCCCTGCTGATCGGCGGAGAGAGCGGAACGGGGAAAGACATGATCGCTCGCGCCGTTCATTCGCTGTCACACCGGTCTGCCGGACCCTTCGTCGCCGTCAATTGTGCGGCCCTGCCGGAGAGCCTGATTCAGTCGGAACTGTTCGGGCACGAAAAGGGCTCGTTCAAGGGTGCGCATCGCCGCAAAGTAGGAAAGTTCGAAGCGGCGAACGGCGGCACGATCCTGCTCGACGAGATTGCCGACCTGTCAGTCGATATGCAGGCGAACTTACTGCGAGTGCTGGAAACCCGGTCATTCGACATTGTCGGGGGCGACACTATTGACGTTGATGTGCGCATCATTACGGCTACGCATGTCGATCTGGAGAATGCCGTCGAGGCCGGCCTGTTCCGGGAAGATCTGTATTGCCGGCTAAACGTCCTCAATATTTTCGCGCCGCCGCTCAGGAAGCGGGGCCGGGACGTGCACCTGCTCGCGGACTATTTCTTCGAGAAATACACCAGCGAATCGTCCGCTAGACGAGTGGTTGGCTTCTCGTCGGACGCGAGGATCGCGATGCAGGGCTGGCATTGGCCGGGCAACGTTCGTGAGCTTCTGAACAGGATCAAGGAAGCCATCGTCATGTGTGAGAAGGGTCCGCTGACACGCTCGGACCTCGGGCTGGAGTGACGGTCCCATACCCGTGACCTGATGGCGATCGACGAGAACTCGTCACCCATACTTGGGATTGGCTGTCACAAGGATGTGACAGTACCGGTGAGGCTTATAAAGGCCTGGCATAAAAGAAAAAAATCCCGGGACCGCATTTACGTAACATCCACGATACCTCCGCACACCACAAGCACGTAAAAAAGGCGTAGTTTGGGAGCTTGCTCCGCCGGCAACGCCCCAAATCTACCGCCAGACGAGACGGGCGATGTGCAGCGAGCGAAGACCGAGAGGAAAACAGTCCGGTACTCATATGAGAACGCGATTCATCGAAGCGCTGACGTATCCACGCATGTTGATGACCTCGACCATCGACATCGATACCTGCCCCATGCACGGCTATTTCGACAAGACGCTGGACGCCTGCCTCGTGTGCGACAAAGGTGTCGAGTGCCTATGGCTGAACAACCACGACGAGTTCAGCGTGCTCGCGAGAAAACCCATCGAAGCCTTGTACGAGGCATTCGCCTTCAGCATCGACTACGTCGATGCCTACGTAACCCGCGACTACCACAATCCACGCCGCTGCGCCTGCGAGACCTGCCACTGGCTGCGAGAGGCGCGCCACCTCGTGCGCGAGTACAAACGCCAGTCGTTGCGCTCGTCGCGGCACTGAGCCCCAATAAAACTGTCCCATTGACCAGTTTTTCCGCGGCGTAGCCGCTGCTAGTGTTATGTCCAATTGCAGTTCAAGGCTTTTGGGGTTGGCGGGGTTGGACGTTGCTCGAACTGGCGGGGCAAGAAAAACTGCATAAGGTCGTCGTCCTCAATCCGAAAGGCGGATCGGGGAAGACGACCCTCGCCTTTAGCCTG
>JAACFE010000023.1 GCA_009937525.1 Gammaproteobacteria bacterium | reverse complement strand
TCGCGGTTCGAGAACCGCTCCTACAACGGCAGGAGTTTCCTGTAGGAGCGCGCCTTGGCGCGCGATCGGGTCGCGGTTCGAGAACCGCTCCTACGCGTAGTCGGGCTGATTCTCCGGTGCGGCGTCCCTGAACGCCTGCAGTTCGTTGCAGGCATCGCTTACCGCGACCAGGCGAGGGACCTCATCCAGGGGAACGTTGAAGCGCCGCGCGTTGTACATCTGCGGCACGAGCAGCACGTCGGCGAGCGTCACGTCCCTGCCGAAAGCGTAAGGCCCGTCGTGTGCATGTCGAACCGAGAGCTCCTCACAGGCGCGAAATCCTTCCGTGATCCAGTGCGCATACCAGTCGCTTTTCTGTTTGTCCGAGATGTCCAGCTCGTCCGAGAGGTATTTGAGCACTCGCAGGTTGTTCAGCGGATGGATGTCGCAGGCGATCGCATTGCAGAATGCGCGTACCTTGCTCCTCAGCGGTTCATCCGCCGGCAGCAGCGGTGAACCGGGACAGGCTTCCTCGAGGTATTCCAGGATGGCCATCGACTGGCCGATCGCCACCTTGCCGTCGTCGAAGAACGGCACGAGCATCTGCGGGTTGATCGCGCGGTACTCGTCCTTGCGGTGCTCGTCGTCACCGGGTTTCAGGGACACCGCGACGGGCTCGTAGTCGATGCCTTTCAGGTTGAGCGCAATGCGCACGCGATAGGCGGCCGATGAGCGCCAGTAGGTATAGAGTTTGGTAGCCATCGAGGCAGGTTAGTACTGCCGCACCTCGTGATCAATCGCGCCGAAGATCGAGAGGCCATCGTCATCGCGCATCTCGATGCGCACCCGGTCGCCGAACTCGAGAAACCCGGTCTTCGGCTTGCCGGACTCGATGGTCTCTATCATGCGGATCTCGGCGATACACGAGTAGCCGGCGCCACCGTCATCGACGGACTTGCCCGGACCACCGTCGAGCTTGTTCGACACGGTGCCCGAGCCGATGATCGTGCCCGCACACAGCGGTCGCGTCTTCGCGGCATGCGCAATGAGCTGCCCGAAGTCGAAGGTCATGTCGACGCCGGCGTCGGGACGGCCGAACGGATCCTCGTTCAGGAATGACAGCAGCGGCATGTGCAGCTTGCCGTCTTTCCAGGCGCCGCCGAGCTCGTCCGGGGTCACGGCCACCGGGGAGAACGCGCTCGAAGGCTTGGACTGGAAGAAACCGAATCCCTTCGCCAGTTCGCCCGGGATGAGATTACGCAATGACACGTCGTTTACGAGCATGACGAGCTTGATATGCGACAGCGCGTCTTTCGCGCTGATGCCCATTGGGACGTCGTCGGTTACGACCGCGATTTCCGCCTCGAAATCGATGCCCCAGTCCTCGCTCGCCGCGAGGATGGGATCGTTCGGGCCGATGAAGGAATCGGAGCCGCCCTGGTACATCAGCGGGTCGGTCCAGAAGCTCTCGGGCATCTCGGCACCGCGCGCTCTCCTGACGAGTTCGACGTGATTGACGTAGGCCGATCCGTCCGCCCACTGGTAGGCGCGCGGCAGCGGCGATTCGCACTGCGCGGGATCAAACGCCTTCCCCGCATCCGTCTCCTGCAGCTTATCGGCGAGGGCGCGCAGCGTCGGCTCACACGTCGCCCAGTTGTCGAGTGCTTCCTGCAGTGTGCCGGCGACCTCGTCCGCCAGCAGGTAGCGTGACAGGTCGTGCGACACGACGACGAGCCGGCCGTCGCGACCGCTCTTCAGTGATGCGAGCTTCATTGAATAATTCCTGCGCTGATTGTCTGTTCTTTGTCAGGTCTGTCTGTTGCTCTCAGGACAGTGCCCGTTGCTAACTGCCTGTAAATTCTAGCTCGTGCAGCCACGCGGCGTGTCGCGGGGCCTTCTTCGTGCGGCTCCATTCCTCGAGCATATCGGGCGCGACGCGTTTCAGTTCGTCGATCTGCTCCTGCGTCTGCGTGTTGGCGACCAGCTCGAGGCGATGCCCGTTCGGATCGAAGAAATAGATCGACTGGAAGATGCCGTGATTGGTCGGGCCGATCACGTCGATGCCCTCGGCCTCGACCTGTTCCCTGGCTGCGAGCAAAGCGTCGTAATCCTCCACTTCGAACGCAATGTGCTGCACCCACTCGGGCGTATTCTCGTCGCGGCCCATCTCCGGCCTCGTCGGCAACTCGAAAAACGCGAGCACGTTGCCCATGCCGGCGTCTAGAAAGACGTGCATGTATGGATCGGGCTCCCTGGTGGACGGCACCTTGTCCTCGGCGAAGGCGACGGTGAATTCCATGTTCAGCACGCGCTGGTAGAACTCGACGGTCTCCTTCGCGTCCTTGCAGCGGTACGCGACGTGATGAATGCGCTTCAGTTCCATGCCCGTCTCCTAGTTTGCGTCTTCCGCGGATACGACGCCGCGCGCAATCTGGTCGCGTTCGATCGATTCGAACAGCGCCTTGAAATTGCCTTCGCCGAAGCCCTCGTCCTGCTTGCGCTGGATGAACTCGAAGAAGACAGGGCCAATCATGAGTTCGGAAAAGATCTGCAGCAAGAGCCGCGGCTCGCCGCCTTCCGTGCTGCCGTCGACCAGGATGCCGCGCGACTGCAGTTCCTCCAGCGGCTCGCCGTGTCCGGGCAGGCGCTCTTCGAGCATCTCGTAATACGCGTCGGGCGGCGCGGTCATGAACGGCATGCCGCGTTCCTTCAGCCTGTCCCAGCATTCGAAGAGGTCGTCGCAGGACAAGGCGATGTGCTGGATGCCTTCGCCGTTGTACGCCATCAGGAATTCCTCGATCTGGCCCGTGCCTTTCGACGCTTCCTCGTTCAGCGGAATGCGGATCCTGCCGTCCGGTGCCGTCATCGCCTTCGACAGCAGGCCGGTGTATTCGCCCTTGATGTCGAAGTAGCGGATCTCGCGGAAGTTGAAGAGCTTCTCGTAGAACTTCGCCCAGTAGTCCATGCGCCCGCGGTAGACGTTATGCGTGAGGTGGTCGATCTCCGTGAAGCCACAGCCCGCGGGATGCCGGTCGACACCGTCGAAAAACTCGAAATCGATGTCGTAGATCGTGTTGCCCGGCGTGTAGCGGTCGATCAGATACAGTGGCGCGCCGCCGATGCCCTTGATCGCGGGCAGGCGCAGCTCCATCGGGCCCGTGGGAATCTCGATCGGCTGTGCGCCGAGTTCGAGTGCGCGACTGTAGGCAAGGTGTGCGTCCTTGACGCGGAATGCCATGCCGGCGGCGCAGGGGCCGTGCTCCTGAGCGAAATAATGGGCGTGACTCCTCGGCTCCTCGTTGAGGATGAAGTTGATGCCGCCCTGGCGGTACAGCGTCACCTTTTTGGAGCGGTGGCGCGCGACGGCTTCGAAGCCCAGCGCATGGAACACGGGCTCGAGCACGCCCGGTTCGGGGGAAGCAAACTCGACGAATTCGAAGCCGTCGAGACCCATGGGGTTGTCGAACAGGTCGGGCATGGGGAACCTCCTGCTTATCGTTATACGGGGTATCCCGACATTTTGCGCGATTTATACGGACGATGTGTTTTTATATGACCTATTTCTACCTGACTGTGAAACAATAATTTCATTTTTTTAGTATTAATGAGATAAAATGCACGGATGAAATTATCCAGCGCCGACAAGCGCCTGCTCGATGCCCTGCAGCAGGATGCGACCCGCGCACAGGCCGACCTTGCAGAGACCGCCGGCATGTCTCGCACCTCTGCCTGGCGGCGTATCCGCGACTTCGAGGAGAACGGACTCATTCAGGGCACGGTGGCGCTGCTCGACCCGCAGAAGGCCGGATTTCACATCCAGGTGCTGCTGGCCGTGTCGATGACCGAGCACACGGACGAGAACCGCCGCAGCTTCGAGGAGCACGTCACAGGCCTCTCGGCGGTGACCGAATGTTTCACGGTTGCGGGCGAACGCGATTACGTGCTGCACGTGGTGGTGCCGGACATGGAGACCTATACCGAGTTCCTGCAGTCCGAGATTCTGAAGCATCCGTCGGTGCGTTCAGCGAGTTCGACCTTCGTCCTGCAACGGGTCAAGTACACGACGATGCTGCCGCTATCGCCTTAGCTGGCGTCCGACACAAGGAAGGATATCGAGCGTGCGGGCGCGGTGAACGAGTAGCCGTCTTCGCCGACCGAGACGCCGTCCGCCGACCAGGCCACCCGCCAGGGCTCGTCGGGCAGGCCGTTCGGCAAACGAAAGTCGACCGGGGTATCACCATTATTGAACAGGATCGCCGCGCGCGACTTGAGGTCGTCACGAGATGCTTCCGCGAGCATCACCTTGAAAGGTGCCGGCCCCGACCAGTCGTCCTCGCTCATTTCACTGCCGTCGGAGTTCAGCCAGTCTATGTGCACGGCTGACGAGCCGATCACGGTTTCGCCGTGCAGGTATTCCGGCAGACGCAACAAGGGCCACTCTTTTCGCAGGTGAATCAGCTCGCGCACTTCGAGCGCGAATTCGGGGTCGTCGTCGAGTCCGGACCAGTCCAGCCAGCCCGTCTCGTTATCCTGCGCGTAAGCGTTGTTGTTCCCGTCCTGCGAGTTGCCGAATTCATCGCCCGCGAGCAGCATCGGCGTTCCCTGAGACAGCATTAGCGACGCGAGCAGGTTCAGCCGGTGCCGCCGCCGCGCGGTGAGTATGTCCCCGTCGTCGGTATCACCCTCGACGCCGTGATTGCTGCTGTAGTTGTGCGCGTGGCCGTCGCGATTGTCCTCGCCGTTGGCTTCGTTGTGACGGTGTTCGTAACTGACGACGTCGGTAAGCGTAAAGCCGTCGTGGCTGGTCACGAAATTGACGCTGGCATAGGGCGCACGGCCACGATGGTCGAAGAGGTCGGCCGAGCCGTGGAGGCGTCGGGCGAATTCGCCGTTCATGTCCGCATCGCCGCGCCAGAACCGCCGTGCCGTGTCGCGGTACTTGTCGTTCCATTCCGCCCAGCGATCGGGGAAGTGGCCGAGCTGGTAGCCCCCGGGGCCCGGGTCCCAGGGCTCGGCGATGAGCTTGACGTCCCTGAGCTGCGTGTCGTCGCTGATCGCCCTCAGGAGCGGGTGGTCGGCGGAAAACCCGTCCGCGTGGCGTCCCAGGATTGTCGCCAGATCGAAGCGGAAGCCATCGACGCCCAGCTCGCCCGACCAGTAGCGCAGGCAATCCAGTACCAGCGCCTGCGCGCGCGGGTGATCCACGTTGAACGTGTTACCGGTGCCCGTATCGTTGACGTAGGCGGCGGGGTGGTGCGGTTCGAGGCGGTAATAGGCCTGGTTGTCGAGTCCCCGGAAGCTCAGTGTCGGGCCGTTGCCGTCGCTCTCAGCCGTATGGTTGAACACGACATCGAGGATCACTTCCAGACCTGCGTCGTGGATGGCATTGACCATGTCGGCGAATTCACGACGCGCGTCACCCGCGGCGAAACGCGGCATCGGCGTGAAGAACGCAATCGTGTTGTAGCCCCAGTAGTTGCGCAAGCCACGCTTTGCGAGGTGATGCTCGTCGATGTAGGCCTGGACCGGCAGCAGTTCGACCGCGGTGATGCCGAGCGATTTCAGGTAGTCGAGCACTGCCCCGTTGCGCATGCCGGCGAAGGTGCCGCGATGTTTCCTGTCGACCGCCGGGTGCCGCATCGTGTAGCCGCGGACATTGGACTCGTAGATGATGGTCTTCGACCACGGTATCGTCGGGCGCTCGCCGAGCGCGATATCCAGCGGCGAGCAGACAACCGATTTCGGAACGTAGTCCGCGCTGTCCACTGTACTCATCGTAAAGACATCGGCGTCTGGCACGTAGTCGAAGACGGCGTCGTGCCAGCGAAACTCGCCGACGATGTCGCGGCAATAGGGATCCAGCAACAGCTTGTTGGGATTGCAGCGCAGGCCTTCGTCAGGACGCCATGGGCCGTGAACGCGATAGCCGTAGCGCTGGCCGGGCTTGCAGCGCGGCAGGTAGCCGTGCCAGACGCCGTCGGTGCAGGCGGGCAGCCGGTAGGAGCGTTTCGCTTTCCCCCGACCGGTGAAAAGGCACAATTCGACCGACTCGGCGATCGAGGAATAGACGGCAAAATTGACGCCGTCGTCGTCCGGCGTCGCGCCGAGCGGGGCTGGGGTGCCGGTCTCCATGGGCTTAGCCGGGCTTCGGTACGTCCAGGCTGATGGGTTCGAGGCGCCAGATGTCCTCGTTGTAGTCACGCATCGTGCGGTCCGTCGAGAAGCGCCCCGACGCGGCCGTGTTGAGAATGCTCATGCGTGTCCAGCGTTCCCGGTCGCAATACGTTGCGTCGGCTTGTCGTTGCGCGTCGATGAAGCTGCGGAAGTCCGCGGCCGTCATCCACTGGTCTGCCGGCTCGCGGATCGACTGAATCACCGTATCCAGCGCACCGGGTTCGAAGCGGCTGAAGTGCCCGCTGTCGAGCAGGTGCATGACGCGGCTGAAATCCTCGTCCGCGTCGATAATGGCCTGTGGGTCGTACTGGCCGCGCAGCGCCTGGATCTCCTCGACCGTGAGGCCGAACAGGAAGAAGCTCTCCTCGCCCACCGCTTCGCGGATCTCGACATTGGCGCCATCGAGCGTGCCGATCGTCACGGCACCGTTCATCATGAATTTCATGTTGCCGGTCCCCGACGCTTCCTTGCCGGCGGTCGAGATCTGTGCCGACAGCTCGGCGGCGGGGCAGATGATCTCCATCGCGGACACGTTGTAGTCCGGGTAGAACAGGAGACGCAGCCGGTCATCCATCAGCGGGTCGGAATTGATGACGCGTGCGACGTTGTTGATGCACTTGATCACGTTCTTCGCCATGACATAGCCTGGCGCCGCCTTGCCGCCGATGATGATCGCGCGCGGAGGCAGGTCGTCGGCCTCGCCGCGGCGGATGCGGTCGTACAGGTGGATGGCATGCAGGACGTTCAGGAGCTGCCGCTTGTATTCGTGTATGCGCTTCACCTGTACGTCGAACAACATGCTGCTTTCGATGTGCACACCGGTCCTTTCCTGCAGCGTGCGAGCGAGGCGAGTCTTGTTGAGCAGCTTGACCTTGCGCCACTCGCTCTGGAAGTCAGCGTCATCCGCGTATTCCCGCAATCGTTCCAGCTCGTCGAGGTTGGTCACCCAGCCGTCGCCGATCTTGCTGCTGATCAGGTCCGCCAGGCCGCCGTTGCAGGCGGCGAGCCAGCGTCGCTGGGTGACGCCGTTCGTCTTGTTGTTGAATTTCTCCGACCACAATTCCGCGAAGTCGCGGAACAGGCCTTCCTGCAGCAAACGCGAATGCAGCTCGGCGACGCCATTGACGGAATAGCTGCCGACGATGGCGAGATAAGCCATGCGGATCATCGGCTCGTGGCCTTCCTGGATCAGCGACATGCGTGCGATGCGGTCCGTGTCGCCCGGCCAGTGCTGGCTGATCTCGGCGATGAATCTTGCGTTGATCTCGTAGATGATGTCGAGGATGCGCGGCAGCAACCGCCGGAACATCGAGACGGGCCACATCTCGAGCGCTTCCGGTAGCAGCGTGTGATTCGTGTAGGCCATCGTCTTGCGCGTGATGTCCCACGCGTCGTCCCACTCCAGCAGGTAGTCGTCGACCAGCAGCCGCATCAGCTCCGCGACGGCGACGGCGGGGTGCGTGTCGTTGAGCTGGAAGCAGTTCTTGTCGGCGAAGCCCGTAAGGTCTCCATCGTGGTGATAGTTCCAGTAGCGCAGTGCATCCTGCAGGCTCGCCGAGGCGAGGAAGTACTGCTGCCGCAGCCGCAGTTCCTGGCCGGTCTCGGTGGCCGCATTGGGGTACAGCACCATCGTGATGTTCTCGGCTTCGTTCTTCGAGGCCACCGCGTCGGTATAGCTGCCGGCGTTGAATTCGTTGAGGTCGAACTCGTCGGTCGCGGCGGCCGACCAGAGCCGCAGCGTGTTGACGATGTCGTTGCGGTAACCCGGTACCGGCACGTCGTACGGGATCGCCAGTACGTCCCGCGTGTCTGCCCAGCGATAGCGCGTCTTGCCCGACATGTCCCTGTAGGTCGTCGTATGGCCGCCGAACTTCACGGTCTGGGCGAACTCGAAACGTTCGACCTCCCAGGGGAAACCCTCCCGCAGCCAGGGATCCGGCTCCTCGACCTGGTAGCCGTTCTCGATGCGCTGATGGAACATGCCGTAGTTGTACCGGATGCCGTAGCCGACCACCGGGAGTGCGAGGGTCGCGCAGCTGTCGAGGAAACACGCCGCCAGTCGCCCGAGGCCGCCATTACCCAGGCCCGCATCCGCCTCGCGGTCGAAGACCGTCTCGAGATCGAGGCCCAGCCGGCCCAGCGCTTCGCGCGTCTCGTCCTCGATGCCCACGCTGAGCAAAGCGTTGTGCAACAGCCGCCCCATCAGGAATTCGAGCGACAGGTAGCTTACGCGCCGCACTTGATCGCGTTCCATCGCGAGGCGCGTCTTCGCCCAGCGCTCCATGATGCGGTCGCGTGCCGTGAACACCACGGCCTGGTACAGGAAGGGCGACTTGGTGCGTATCGTGCGGCGGCCGAGCATGCGGCCGAAATAATGCGTGAAGTCCTGCAGGATGGCGTCCGCCGTCATCGGCAGACTCGGAGTCTGCAACAGCTCGATATGGCCTGGTCCCAGCGACTTGTCAGATTTGCTAGCCATGCAATGCTCTCCTGGAATGCCTCAGGACGACACCGGTGCCAAGATCACGGTTGCGAGTGCCGGCAAGGCCATCGCAACCGAGAATTCGCGGCCGTGCGCGCCGGTCCTGCTCGCTTGGAGTTCGCCATTGAGGACGCCGCTGCCGCCATAGCGCTCGTCGTCGGTGTTCAGCAGCTCGCGGTAACGGCTTCCCTCGGGAACCCCTATGCGAAAATCATGCCTGACGACCGGCGTCATGTTCGAGACGCATATCACGAAGTTGCCGGAAGCGTCCTTGCGCAGCCAGCTGAAGACGCTGTTGTCACGGTCCCCCCAGTCTATCCACTCGAACCCGGCGTCGGTGAAATCGATCTCGTGGAGCGCCGGCGTGCCCCGGTAAAGTGCATTCAGGTCCCGTACGAGCGACTGCACGCCCCGATGCGGTGCATGCTCGAGCAGGTGCCAGTCGAGCGAGCGGTCGTGGCTCCATTCGTCGTAAGGCGCGAGTTCGGAACCCATGAACAGCAGTTTCTTGCCGGGATGCGCATACATGCTGCCGAGATAGGCGCGCAGGTTTGCGAAGCGCTGCCACTCGTCACCGGGCATGCGGCCGAGCAGCGAGCGCTTGCCGTGGACCACTTCGTCGTGTGACAGCGGCAGCACGAAGTTCTCATTGAAGGCGTAAACGAGTCCGAACGTCATCTTGTCGTGATGGTGTTTGCGGTGCACCGGGTCTTCGCCCATGTACGACAGCGTGTCGTTCATCCATCCCATGTTCCACTTGAACGTGAAACCGAGGCCGCCGTGGTCGACGGGCCGCGACACGCCGGGCCAGGCCGTCGACTCCTCCGCGTAGGACGTCGCACCGTGCGCATGCAGTTCCGTGTTCAGTCGCTTGAGAAACTCGACGGCTTCCAGGTTTTCGTTGCCGCCGAATTCGTTCGGCACCCATTCGCCGTCTTCGCGCGAGTAGTCGAGGTAAAGCATCGACGCGACGGCGTCCACGCGCAGCGCATCGATATGGAACTCGTCGATCCAGTAAAGCGCGCTGCCGATGAGGTAGTTCACGACCTCGCGACGACCGAAGTTGAAAATCAGCGTGCCCCAGTCCGCATGCTCGCCTTTGCGGGGGTCTTCGTGCTCGTAGAGCGCCGATCCGTCGAAGCGGCGCAGCCCGTGCTCGTCGCGCGGGAAATGCGCCGGCACCCAGTCTACGATGACACCGATGCCGGCGGCGTGACAGCGATCGACGAAGTAACGGAAATCGTCGGGATTGCCGAAGCGCTGAGTCGGCGCATACATGCCGATCGGCTGGTAGCCCCACGAACCGTCGAACGGGTGCTCCGATACGGGGAGCAGCTCGATGTGCGTGAAACCCATGTCGACGACGTAGTCGACCAGTTCATCAGCGAGTTCCCGGTAGTCCAGGTAGCGATTGTCGTCGTTCGGGCGACGCCGCCAGGAACCCAGGTGCACTTCGTAGATGCTGATGGGCTTCTCGAGCCCCGGCCCCCCGGATCGCTGCTGCATCCACTGGTAGTCCGACCACTGGTGTTTACTCGCGAAAACGATTGAAGCGTTCCCGGGTGGCGGCTCGTGGTAATGCCCGAACGGGTCGTTCTTCAGCGGCAGGAGGTGGCCGCTGTGGTCGAGCAGTTCGAACTTGTATTTCTCGCCGCTGCCGACTCCCGGGATGAATATCTCCCAGAGCCCGTTACCCGGGTGCAGCCGCATCGCGTGGCGGCGGCCGTCCCAGTCGTTGAAGTCACCGATGACGCTCACGCGCGACGCATTCGGGGCCCAGACGGCAAAGCGGGCACCGCTGATGCCCTGCACCGTGCGCAGCTGAGCGCCCAGCTTGGCGTAGATCTGCTTGTCGGAGCCTTCACCGAACAGGTACAGATCCATGTCGCCCAGCGTCGTGGGGAAACGATACGGGTCCTCGATATCCAGCGTGTCGCCGACCGTTTTTGTAAGACGCAACAGGTAGTGGCGCAGGCGCGGCGGCATCACGGCAGCGAAAATGCCGTCCGGATGAACGCGTTCCATCTCACCCATCACCGCGCCGTTGTTATCGACGATCTCGACCCGCTCGGCGTGAGGCTGCAGCGTGCGGATGATGCGCGAGCCACCTGCCTGGTGCACGCCGAGGATGCTGAACGGATCGCCGTGATGGCCGCCGACCAGCGCGGCGTAGGCATCCTTGTTCTTGCTGGTATCAGTCGCGATCGTTTTCATACAGTTGCCCGATGTAGTGCCGTGCCGACGAGGCCCAGTCGAATCGCTGTGCCGCGGCCTGTTTTCGTATCTTCTGCCAGCGATTCGGATGATCGTGCCGCAGTCGCAGCGCCTGTTCGACGCGATCGACAAACGCCGCCGACTGTTCGGCACGGGTCTTGCCGGCGAAGACGAAACCCGTCACGCCACTCTCGACGGTGTCGTGAAGGCCGCCCACGCCATGCACGACGCAAGGCTGACCGGCGCGCATCGCCAGCATCTGGCTGATTCCGCAAGGCTCGAAACTCGACGGCATCAGGAAAAGGTCACCGCCGTGGTACATAAGGTTGCCGAGCTCCTCCGCGTAGCCGCGCAGGAAGACGAAGTTGGCATGCCCCGCCGCGATGTGCTCGAGTCGCTGCTCGTAGCCGCTTTCGCCGCTGCCGAGCAGGATCAGCACACCGCTGCGGCCGAGCCTTTCGAGGATGTGTTCGAGTGCACTACGGCCGTCCGCAAGCGGCTCGAAGAAGAGCTGCATCTTCTGCGAAACGATACGTCCGACGCTGGTGAGTATATGCAGCGGCCTCCGTTTCGGCAGCGCCGCCAGTCGATCGACAGCGAGTTCGTGGACGGTCAGCCCCGGGTTCTCCTGGCGCCAGCTCTGCGCAGTATCCTGCGCCGCCATCAGGAGCCGTTGCCAGCCGGGACGGCGGCCGAGGCTGGCCGGATAATCACAGCCGTTCAGGATGCCGAACAGGCGACCTTCCTCGGTCGCGCGGGTCAGGTCCTTCTCGAGACCCTCGCCGCCGATGAAACCCGTGGCAGGATTGCTCGGACACTGGATCTCCTGCGCATAGGTGGGCGACACCGTATTGATACGGTCGGCGCGGCGGACGGCGAACGCCATCGGGTTGATGCAGTCGTCCGCGGCCGGGTCCGCAAGCACTCTGGCGTCATAGTTCATGTCCGGGAACCAGGCTTCGAGCGAGGAGTCGTTATCACGCAGCGGACGCTGTCCCTGGTAGGTGAGATTGTGAATCGTGAATACGGTCGGAATCCGCCGCAGTCGTTCGCCGCTCGGTGAGAATTCGCGGTGCAACAGATAGAACGCGGCATGCCAGTCGTGCAGGTGAACGACGTCGGGCAGGCTGTCCAGCGTATCGATCCAGCTAGCCGCAGCAGCGCAAAAGAATGCAAACTTGTTGGCATCGGTCGCGTACGGGCGCAACGGGCCGTCATCATGGTACACGCGTCCGGCTTCCGTCGGCGTCAGCAGGTCGTGCTCGAACAGCACGATCGTCACCGAATCCACGACCAGTTCGAACACGCGGACCGTATGTTCGGTACCGCGAAACCGGACCGCGATCGGGGCCTTTTCGCCGGCACCCGGCAGTTTGTGAAACGCGCCGTACGACGGCGTCAGAACGGTCGACCGCCAGCCCTCGGCGCACAGGGCGCGCGGCAGGTCGCGAACCACGTCGCCGACGCCACCGACCTTGCCGCCGGGCAACGCGCCGTTTTCCGCGGCGATGAACAGGACCTGCCTGGTAGCGATAACGGGCAGCCTCAACTCAACGTGTGAAATGCAGGTGCTGGCCGAGCATATCCGGCGTCACTAGCGTGACGCCGTTTTCCGTGATGCGGAATCCACGCTCGCGATCGGCATCGGGGTCTTCGCCGATGACGGTGCCCGAGTCGAGCAACGTGCCGCGGTCGATGATCGCGCGTCGCACACGGCAGTTTTGGCCGATGTTGACGTCGGGAAGGACGACGGAATCCACGATGGTGCTGTGCGAGTGCACGTGGCAGCGCGAGAACAGGAGCGAGCGATTGATGAACGCCCCGGATATGACGTTGCCGCCGGACACCATCGAATTCAGCGCGTACCCCTTGCGGTCGTCCTCATCGAATACGAATTTCGCCGGCGGGTCCTGCGTCTGGTGGGTGTAAATCGGCCAGACCTTGTCGTACATGTCGAGCTGCGGCGTCACCGCGACCAGCTCCATGTTCGCCCCCCAGAAGGCGTCGAGCGTACCGACGTCCCGCCAGTAGGCCTGCTGGCCGGTTTTTGGGTCGCGGAAAGGGTAGGCATAGATGCGGTAGTTCTGGATGATCGAGGGAATGATATTCCGGCCGAAATCGTGCTGCGTCCCGACCGTATCGGCGTCCTTGATCACCTGCTCGTACAGGAACTCGGTGTTGAAGATGTAGTTGCCCATCGACGCGAGGCAAATATCCGGCTTGCCGGGGACGGGGTCCGGATGTTCCGGCTTTTCGGTGAACTTGATGACGCGGCCGGTCTCGTCCACGGTCATCACGCCGAACTGGCCGGCCGCCTCCTCGAGCGGCACCTCGAGGCAACAGACGGTCATGTCCGCTTCCTTCTCCACGTGCGCAGCCAGAAATGCTCCGTAGTCCATCTTGTAGACATGGTCCCCTGACAGGATGAGCACGAAGCGAGGGTCGTGCGTGCGGATGATGTCGAGGTTCTGGTAGACCGCGTCCGCAGTACCGCGATACCACTCGCCTCCGACGCGTTGGGACGCCGGCAGGATCTCGACGAATTCGCGCTGGCCGGCGCCCGCCCGGAACCACGACCAGCCCTGCACCAGGTGCCGGATGAGCGAATGCGCCTTGTACTGGGTAAGTACGCCGATGCGGCGTATGCCGGAGTTGATGCAGTTCGAGAGCGGAAAGTCGATGATCCGGAACTTGCCGCCAAAGTAAAGGGCCGGTTTGGCACGCCAGTCCGTGAGTTCGTGCAGCCGCGATCCCCGGCCGCCCGCGAGAATCAGGGCGACGGTTTCTCGCGTCAGTCGGCTTACAAAGCGCGCGTCTTCCGTGGCGGCTTGATTGACCATTGAATCGTTCCTCCGCAGTCGATGATCGTCGAATCAGGCCGCAGAGTACACTGCGACCGGCCCGAGGTCGTGCGTCGATCACGCTACCGGGCCGGCGCGCGTCCTGCCGCCGCTACCATTGCTGCGACATTGTCGCAGACTGCGTCGGTCAATTGTGTGTCGAGCAGGCGCCATCGCCAATTGTTGCTTGACGTGCCCGGGACGTTGATTCGTGCCTCCGAGCCCAGACCGAGGTAGTCCTGCATCGGCGCGATCGAGATTTTCGAGCGGGTGGCGAATGCAGTACGGATCATGTCGAGGTGGATCGTCTCCGGCTTTCCGCCGGTGACCCGGAGCGCCGCCTGTTGCGTGGCAATGATCTCGTCGTGCGATCGAATGTCGTCCGGGCTGCCATTGAACCAGCCGATAGTCGTGTCGTTGTCGTGAGTGCCCGTGTAACAGACTGAGTTCTCCTCGAAATCGTCGACGTCGACGTCCTCGTCCGCGACGTCGAACTGCAGTACGTGCATCCCGGGAATGCGGTGGCGCTCGCGCAGGGCGTCCACTTCCGGCGTTATGACGCCGAGATCCTCGGCGACGATCGGGAGTTCGCCGAGCGCTTTCTCAATGGCGTCGAAAATCGCGTCGCCAGGCCCGGGCTCCCAGGCGCCGACGCGTGCCGTTTCCGACTCTGCCGGCACTGACCAGTAAGCCTCGAAGCCGCGGAAGTGGTCGATGCGTACGAGGTCGGCGAGTTCAACGGATGCGCGCAGCCGGTCGATCCACCAGCTGTAACCGGTCTTGTCGTGGTTCTCCCAGGCATACAGGGGGTTGCCCCAGAGCTGGCCGTCTTCGCTGAAGTAGTCCGGCGGCACGCCGGCGACGTGGCTCGGCCGGCCCTCGTCATCGAGCTGCAGGATGTCGCGGTTGGCCCACGCGTCAGAGCTGTCCAGTGCGACGTAGATCGGCAGGTCGCCAAACAGGCTCACGCTCCTTTGGTGGGCGTATTGCCTCAGTGCCTGCCATTGGCAGAAAAACATGCACTGGATGATCTTGATCAGTTCGATCTCGACTGCCGCGGATTCTTCGAGGTCACGGATCGCCTCGGGATCGCGGCGAACATACCCGGGCTGCCATTCGGGCCAGGGACGCTCGCCGTGGCGTGTCTTGAGGATCCGGAACAGGGCGTAGTCGTGTAGCCACTTGTCATCGTGCGCGGCAAGGAAGTCGTCGTACGCCGCCTGGAGCCCGGGGCCGGCCGATTCCCGGAACCGTGCCGCCGCCATCCCGAGCAGCCGGCTCTTGACCGGAATCAGCGCACCGTAGTCGACGTAGTGCTCCGACAGCGTCGTCAGTTCGCCGGCCTCGCCCTCGGTCAGGAAGCCCTGGTCGATGAGTTTGCCGATGTCGATCAGCATCTCGTTGCCGGCAAACGTCGACAGCGGCTGGTAAGGCGAATCGCCATAGGCCGTCGGACCGGTCGGCAGGAACTGCCAGACAGTCAGGTTCATCTCGCACAGCCGGTCGATAAACGCCAGGGCGTGCCGGCCGATCTCGCCGATGCCGTACGGGCCCGGCAGAGAGGCAATGTGCAGGCAGACGCCTGCCTGGCGTAGAGTGAGCGAATCGGTCAACGCGTGTCCCCGACCGTCTACCGGTCTTCGAGTTCGAGCACCAGCGCCGAGCGTGGCTCCAGAACGATCGAATTCTCGATTCCGAAGCGCTTGCCGCTGACGACGTCGAAGCCGTGAGTCGCCGTGCCGATGCGTTCGGCAAAGCGTTCGGTCTCGAGCGTAACGGTCTCATCGTCGCGATTCAGGATTACCATGATCGTAGTGTCCTGGTCGTATCGGAAGTACACATAGACATTTCCGATCGGCGCGAAATGCATGAACTTGCCGCTTTGGGCGGCCGCGCTGGAATTGCGCCACGCCAGGAGTTTCCTGACAAGCTGCTGTGCGTCCCTTTGCCGCTCCGTGAGACCCTCGCCCGTGAATGCATTTGAAGTGTCACCACTCCACCCACCGGGAAAATCGCTGCGTATCTCGCCATGGCTGCTCGTCCCCCGGTGTGACATGAGAACCTCATCGCCGTAGAAGAACTGCGGCGTTCCGCGCATGGTCGTGTAAAAGACCATCGCCATCTTGTACAGATCGTAATTCTCCTCGAGCTGGGTATAGATGCGGTCGATTTCGTGGTTGCCGGGGAAGATCACCAGGTTCGTGGGGTCCGGGTAGAGAAAGTCCATGCCAATGAGTTCGTAAAGCAAGGTCCATACGCTGGAGTAACTCGCGGGCTCGCTCATGAGCGTGCGGGAAAATACTGCCTGAACGGGGAAGTCGAACAGGTTCGTCACCCGGGCGTCAAAACCATCGTGAGTCTGCTTGTCCTTCTGCCAGTATGAAATTACCTGGGGCAATTCGCTCCACTCCTCCCCGACGATGCTGATAGCGGGATATTCCCGGGTGATGCGCTGCGTCCAACCGCGGATAAAGTGCTTGTCCAGATACGGCAATGCTCCGACACGGATGCCCTGCAGGCCCAGGTATTCAACCCACCAGATCGAGTGCTGGACCAGGTAATCCGCGAGCAGGGGATTGCGCTGGTTCAGGTCTGGCATCGATTCGAGGATCCAGCCGTCGGCCTGGAGTTTGCTGTCGTACCCGGATGCATGGGGGTCCATGTTGGTCGTCCGGCGGTGCGAGGTGATGACCGGCGCTTCCTGGAAATTGAGCCAATCCGCAGTCGGCAAATCATCCATCCACCAGTGCCCGCTGCCGACATGGTTCAGGACCTGGTCCATGATCAGGCCGATGCCCTTTGCCCGCATGCTCGCAGTCAATGCGGCGAGCTGTGCATTGCTTCCGAAACGGGGGTCAACGGTGTAGTGGTCCGTTGTCAAATAGCCATGGTAGGAATCGACGGGCACGTTGCATTCGAGAACCGGACTCAGCCAGACCGACGTAAAGCCCATGTCGGCGATGTAGTCCAGGTAGTCGGCGATTCCTTGCAGATCTCCTCCATGACGGCCGTAGGGGTCTCCCCGGTCGAGTTTATCGTTGAGAAAATAGAACTCATCGTTGTTCGGGTCACCGTTCGCAAAGCGGTCCGGCATGATCAGGTAAATTGCATCCGCTGCGGTAAGCCCAGCCGCGTGGTCCGGGTCGGGGTCTTTCTGCCGCAACTCGTAAGTCCGGTTGATCGTGTAATCGCCTTCCGAAAAGGTGATGTCGAATATGCCGGGTTCTGTATCCGGGCTGATGTCGAGGTAGACAAACAGATAGTTCGGGTTCCGGACGCGAACTATCCTCTTGATCGATATGCCGGGATACTCCGTGGCAGGCGTCAGCAACGAGATATTGTTGCCATACAGCATCAGCTGCACTTCGCTGTGTTCGAACCCGGCCCACCAGAAGGGTGGCTCTATGCGTTCGATTTCCTGGGCCTCGCCTGTCGCCGCCAACAGGGTCAGCAGGCAGAAGCACAAAGCTGGTGTCACTATTCTCATAACGCCCTCTGGCAGTCATTTCGCGTAACGTTGATGCCGGAGAGGCCACTATAGCCGAACAAAGCGGATAGGTATTTGGGCGTTTGCAGGCAGCCATTGCGGGGAGGTTACGCGCCATCAGCAACCCGTTTCCGGGAGCGAGCGGCGTGTCTTATCGCATACGAAATTCGGGGCGCCGTGCACGACGCCCCGAAGATAATGGACGGCGGGTGACCGTCCCTTGGGCATTCTTGTCAGCTAGCGCGTCTCCGCCAGCATCGTCTGGTGTTCGTTGAACCAGGCGTTAACCTCGGCGTCCGCCTCGGCGAGCTCTTCGGCCGGCATGCGTTCGGCCAGGTACTCCTGGTGGTACTGGGCGTCCTCGTCACCGAGTTTCATCGCGATGGAGAACCACATGAGCGCCGCGACCTTGTCCTGCTCGACGCTGAAACCATTCTGGTACATCGTGCCGAGGCTCACCTGGGCTGCCGTGATGCCATTTTCCGCGGCGAGCTCGTACCACTTCATGGCCTCATCTTCGTTCATCGGCACGCCCCAGCCGTTGGCATGCATGACGCCCAGCTTGTACTGCGCCTCGCCGTGTCCCTGGTCGGCCGCGAGGCCGAACCAATTCAGGGCCTGCAAGTCGTCCATCGGCACGACGATGCCCTCGGAATACAGCAGTCCCATGCCGTACTGGCTGTCGGCATCGCCGCTCTCCGCGGCCGGCGCCCATACCGCCATGGCCTTGTCGAAGTCGCCGACGTCATAGGCATCACGGCCGTCCTGATAGTCTGCGGCGGTAACGGCAGACGAGAATGCCAACAGGATCATGGCAAGAATGGAAACGAGGTTCCTGCTCATTTCGTACTCCCCTGGGCGGCGCTACCGCCCTCCCTTATGCTTGCCTCATTTGTGCTTGAACGGGGCCGAAACGGCAATTCGGGGAACTACCTAGCCGTCGGCAGCGGGCGCTGCGCGGCGGCCTATCGCCGGGCCACTTTTTGCAGCGCGTCCTTGCTGCGCCGCAGATTCTCGGCCGCGACATCGCCGAGCGACAACGCGAACGCGACATAGAGCGCATCCAGCAGCGCAAGCTGCGCGAGTCGTGAACTCATGGGCGTGTAGACGCTGGTGTCCTCGTGCGGGTCCCAGCCGAAGACGAGATTCGCGATGCGTGCCAGCTTCGAATCCGGATTCGTCAGGGCAATCACCGTCGCGCCGTTGTCCCTCGCGGCCGCCGCCGCACGGTCGAGTTCGGCCCAGCCGCCGAGATGCGAGATGATGACGAGGACATCGCCCGGCCCGGCGATTGCCGCTGCCTGCAGGATGCTCGGCGTGTCCGTATGCGCATTGCACGGCGTGCCGAGTCGGAAGAACTTGTGTCGCGCATCGGTCGCGACATGCCCGGATGCGCCGAGACCCATGAACGTTATCTGCCGGGCTTTGCACAATTCGGCCGCCGCCGCGTCGATCGGCACCGACGACAGCTGCGCGCGCATTTCCATCAGCGACGAGATCGCCGCATCGAGGACCTTGGTCACCGCATCGGCGGTCGCGTCGTCGGCGCTCACGTCGCGATGCACGTAGCTGACCGGGCGGCTGAGCGCCTCGGTCAGGCGTATCGTCAGCTCACGGAATCCGCCGAGCCCGACGCTGCGGCAGAAGCGGATCACCGTGGGTTCGCTCGCGCCGCAGGCCTCCGCCACCTGCGCCAGCGTGGCGTCCGCCGCCTGCCGCGGGTGCGCCAGGACCCAGTTTGCGACGCGCCTCTCGGCGCGGCTAAGGGATGGGGCGTGCTGTTCGATTCGGCTCAGCATGTAGTAAAACTACAAAAAAAATAGTGTAGAATCCAGAAAAATTGTCAAAAATACGTTATTTCGTAGTAAAATTTCAGCTTCGCAAAGGATTTCCCCCAATGGCAAATTTCGTACCGGTCGACGTCTTCGACCTCGTCATATTTGGCGGTACCGGTGACCTGGCCATGCGCAAGCTGCTGCCGGCGCTGTATCACCGCGAGCGCGACGGCCAGATCACGGGCGAAAGCCGCATTATTGCGGCCAGCCGCGGTGACCTGGGCCGCGACGAATACCTCGGGCTCGTCGAGGAGGCGCTCAGAGAGAATCTCGTCAACGACGACTTCGAAGACGCGGAGTGGGCAAGGCTGCGCGATCGCATCCACTACGTGCAGGCCGATGCGTACGATCACGACAACTGGGGGGCACTCGTCGAACTGCTGGCGGGCGCCGATGACCGCATCCGCGTCGCGTATCTCGCGACCGCGCCCAGCCTGTTCGGCACGATTGCGCAGGGACTGAAGAAGAACGGCCTCGTCACGGCGACGAGCCGCATCGTGCTGGAAAAGCCGCTCGGGCACGACTACGAATCTGCCTGCGCCATCAACAATGAAGTGGGCCAGTGTTTCGCCGAGAACCAGATCTACCGCATCGATCATTACCTCGGTAAGGAGACGGTACAGAACCTGCTCGCATTGCGATTCGCCAACTCGCTGTTCGAGCCGCTGTGGCGGCGAGGTGCGATCGATCACGTGCAGATCACCGTGGCAGAGGACCTGGGCGTCGGCGGCCGCGTGGAGTTCTACGACAAGATCGGCGCGCTTCGCGACATGGTCCAGAATCACATGATGCAGCTCGTTTGCCTGGTCGCGATGGAGGCGCCGTCGAGCCTGCACCACGACGCCGTTCGTGATGAGAAGATCAAGGTGCTCCGGGCGCTGCGGCCGATCACGGAGGACGCCGTCAGAACCAACACCGTCCGCGGCCAGTACACCGCGGGCGCGATCAATGGCAAGACGGTTGCCGGCTATGCCGACGAACTCGGCGAGAACAAGAGCAGCACGGAGACGTTCGTTGCCCTGAAACTCGAGATCGACAACTGGCGCTGGTCCAACGTGCCGTTCTATGTGCGCACGGGCAAACGTCTCAAGGAGAAGCATTCGGAAATTGTCGTGCAGTTCCAGGAAGTGCCGCATTCGATATTCCCGGAACAGAAATACAACGTCGCGCCGAACCGGCTGACGATACGGCTGCAGCCGGACGAGGGCGTAAAGCTCTCGGTCATGGCGAAGGAGCCCGGACCGGGCGGATTCGACCTGCGGCCCGTATCGCTCGACCTGAGTTTCGAGGAGACCTTCGGCGTGCGCTATCCCGACGCTTACGAACGCCTGCTGATGGAGGTGCTGCGCGGCAATCCCGCGCTGTTCATGCGGCGCGACGAGGTCGAGGCGGCCTGGCACTGGATCGACACGATCATTGAGACCTGGGAGGCGTCGAAGCAGAAGGTGGAAACCTACGTCGCGGGCTCCTGGGGCCCGGCGGCGTCGTCGCTGCTGCTCGATCGGGACGGGCGCGAATGGCATCCGGACGTTTGAGTACCCGTTGCGAGGGCTACATGGGAGAAGAGATGGAATACCTCTTTGAAAGTCGTGAAGAAGCGTCGGCCGCCGCTGCCGAGCGCATCAGCGCGGCGCTGTGGCGCCGGCTCGACGGGCAGGGCGAGGCGTCGGTCGTCGTGAGCGGCGGAACCAGCCCGGCCGGTGTATTCCGGGAGCTCTCGAAGACGGTGCTTCCGTGGTCGGACGTCCACGTAATACTGAGCGACGAACGCTGGGTGCCGTCCGATCACGCGGACAGCAATGAAAAGCTGGTGCGCGACACGCTGCTGGCCGGGGAAGCGCAGGATGCAGGCCTGCTTTCGGTATACCGGCAGGGCGTGACGATCGAGGAGCGCTGCAGCGAGATTAACGAAGAACTCCTGCAGGCGCCGTTCCCGTTTGCCTGTGCGCTCCTGGGCATGGGTGAAGACGGGCATTTCGCGTCGTTGTTTCCGGATGTCGGGAACCTGCGGGAAGGACTCGACGTCGATTCCCGGCAGCTCTGCATCCCCGTGGAAACCTCGGCGAGTTCGCATCCGAGGGTCAGCCTGACCCTGTCTGCGCTGTCGCGCAGCGACGAGATCGTCCTGCTGATCTTCGGCGATGCGAAGCGCGACGTTTACGAGGCCGCCAAGACATCCACCAACGGCACTCCCGTTTCCCACTTGCTGCGGCAGAAACGTGCCCCGGTGCACGTCTACTGGGCTCCCTGAGATTCGAGGCCACCATGAATTCCACGATCCAGCGCGTTACCGAGAGAATCCAGCAGCGCAGCAAGCCGTCGCGTGGCGCCTACCTCGCACGCATCCGCGATGCTGCCAACGGTGGACCGTCGCGAACGTCAATGTCGTGCAGCAACCTGGCGCACGCGATGGCGGCCGGCAGCAACATCGAGAAGAAAGCGCTCGCCGGCCACACGGTGCCGAACATCGGCATAGTTTCCGCCTATAACGAGATGCTGAGCGCGCACCAGCCCTTCGAGACCTACCCCGCGGTCATCAAGGATGCGGCCGCGAAGCAGGGAGCCATCGCGCAGTTTGCCGGTGGGGTGCCGGCGATGTGCGACGGCGTGACCCAGGGGCAGGACGGCATGGACCTGTCCCTGTTCAGCCGCGACGTGATCGCGCTGTCGACGGCCGTGGCGCTGTCGCACAACATGTTCGATGCCGCGATCCTCCTCGGCATCTGCGACAAGATCGTGCCGGGGCTCCTGATCGGTGCGCTGTCTTTCGGTCACCTGCCCGTCACGTTTGCACCGGCCGGCCCCATGGTGTCCGGTCTGTCGAACAAGGAGAAGGCACAGGTCCGCGAGGACTATGCCGCCGGCAGGGTCGGCCGTGATGAGTTGCTGGCTGCAGAGTCGGCCGCCTACCACGCACCGGGCACGTGCACGTTTTACGGCACGGCGAACAGCAACCAGATGCTCATGGAATTCATGGGCCTGCAGCTCCCGGGCGGTTCCTTCGTGAATCCCGGCACCGAGTTGCGCGAACAGTTGACGCGCGAGGCCGTAAACAGTGTCCTGAGCATCACGAACCTCGGCGACGACTACATCGCGGTCGGCGAGATCGTCGATGAAAAAGCGATCGTCAACGCGATCGTCGGATTGCTCGCAACGGGCGGGTCGACAAACCACACGATTCACCTCGTGGCCATCGCGAAGGCGGCGGGCATAGTCATCGACTGGGAGGACTTCTCGGAACTCTCCGGTGCCGTGCCGCTCCTGGCCCGGGTTTACCCGAACGGTATGGCGGACGTTAACCATTTCCACGCGGCCGGTGGTCTCGGTTTTGTGATCCGCCAACTGCTCGACGCCGGCCTGCTGCATGACGACGTATCGACGATACTCGGTCCGGGCCTGCGGAATTTCTGTCGTGAGCCATTCCTCGAAGATGGCCGGCTCGAATGGCGCGATGCGCCGGAACAGAGCCTCGACGCGGATATCGTGCGACCTGCGAGTGATCCCTTCGATGCGGAAGGGGGCCTGCGCCTCGTTTCGGGCAACGTCGGCCGCGCCATCGTCAAGGTGTCCGCGGTTGCGGCGGAGCACTGCGCCATCAAGGCGCCGGCACGCGTGTTCACGTCACAAGCGGCCTTCACCGAGGCGTTCAACGACGGTGAGCTGGAGACGGACTTCGTTGCCGTGCTCCCCGGCCAGGGGCCGCGCGCCAACGGCATGCCGGAGCTGCACAAGCTCACGCCATACCTCGGCGTGCTGCAGAATCGCGGCTTCAAGGTGGCGCTCCTCACCGACGGCCGGATGTCGGGCGCCTCGGGCAAGGTTCTTGCGGCGATCCAGGTGACGCCGGAGTCGCTCGCCGGCGGCATCCTTGGCAAGATCCGCGACGGCGACATCGTGACGATCGACGCCAGCGCAGGCACGATGACTGTCGATGCCGACGACATCGAGTCGCGGTCCGCATCCGGGCCTGATATCGCCAACCAGCAAATCGGTGTGGGCCGCGAGCTGTTCGCCATGTTCCGCGAGAACAGCGCAGGCGCAGAGCAGGGCGCGGGCATCTTCACAATGGTGAACGAATGAACGCGGCCGATCTGCTCACCGGGCAACGCGTCGTGCCGGTCGTCGTTATCGATGACGCTGGCGATGCGGTGCCGCTGGCAAAGACCTTGCTCGATTCAGGCCTGAATGCGATCGAAGTGACGCTCAGGACGGAGGCAGGCCTCGCTGCGATCGAGCGCATTGCGAGTGACGTGCCAGACATGCTCGTGGGCGCAGGCAGCGTGCGCCGCGCCGCACAGGTCGCAGAAGTGAAGTCGGCCGGCGCCGTCTTCGTGGTCAGCCCGGGATCCAGCGATGCGTTGCTCGAGGCGGTGGCCGATGCAGAGCTGCCGTTCGTCCCGGGCGCCGTCACCGCGTCAGAAATGCTGGGACTGCTGGATCTCGGCTACACGCTGCAGAAATTCTTCCCGGCCGAACTGTCGGGAGGTGCCGCGTTCCTCAAAGCGGTCGGCGCGCCGATCCCCGAAGTCAGGTTCATGCCGACGGGCGGGATCAGTCCCGGTAACGCAAACGACTACCTGTCGCTGCAAAACGTTGCCTGCATCGGCGGTTCCTGGATCGCGCCCCCGGCGCTGCTTCGCGAGCGGAACTTCGAAGCGATAGCCGGCCTCGCTGCCGCTGCCGCGAAACTCTGAGCAACCGCCGTTCGCATCACAGCCACTTTCGATAACGGAAGTAGGCGAGCATCGCCGCGCTCGTCGCGACCATGACGACCATGGCGATCAGGAATCCCATCGGCGAATCGACACCGGGCAGGCCGCCGACGTTCATGCCAAGCAATCCCGTCACGAAGGTCAGCGGCAGGAAGATTGCGGCGACAACCGAAAGCACGTACATCCGCGTGTTCTGCAGCTGCGCCAGTTCGTTCATCAGTTCCTCCTGCAGCACGACCGCGCGCTCGCGGGCGAGATCGAGGTCTTCGAGGTAGCGCGTGACGCGGTCGGCCTCTTCGCGCAGGCTGTTGGTCTCCGCATCGGACAGCAGCGTGCCCGGATTACGGTAGAGTCGGTCCAGCGCGTCCCGTTGTGGCGCAACGAATCGCCGCACCGACGCAGTCTGCCGCCGCAGCGCGGCGAGTGAGCGCCGTCGTGCCTGCGCCGGCTCTTCGTCTTCCGTCTCTTCGATAGCTGACAGCCTGTCCTCAATGGAGTCAACAAACCCACCGATCCGGTCGGCGAGTCGGCCGATGAGCGTAGTCAGGAATTCGCCACTCGTCGTCGGCCCCGCGCCCTGCTCGAGCAGAGTCTTCAGGTCCTGCACCGACAAGAGCTTCCTGCGACGCGTGCTGACGATGCGATCCTGCTCGATCCAGATACGAATCGACACCATGTCCTCCGGATCGTCGCCGGGGTTCATGTTCACGCCGCGCAGCACGGCGAGCAGGCCGTTGCCCTGGGTCAGCGATCGGGGCCGTGTCTCGTCAGCGGTCAGCGCCTCGACAATGAAGGACTCGAGCCCGATCACGTGCTGCAACCATTCACGCGGCGGATGCTCGGCAACGTCGACGTGCAGCCACAACAGGCCATCCTCGGGGCGCCACTTTTCGATGTCGTCTGCTGCGACAGCTGTCGCACCGCCGCTCCGGTCGAGCAACAGCGCGTGCAACAGCTTGTCCGGAGTATTCGAGGCCATCAGTCTTTACCTGTATTCGGTGGCATGTTCGTCTTGCGCTCGCGCGACGTTCAAAATCCCCGTACGCGCATGACGGCGTAAACAGCATAGGCCGCCAGCAGCATGATACCGCTGGTACGGCCAAGCCGGGCCCGGCCGATGAGAAATATGGGAATCAGAGCTGCCGCGAACAGCCAGGATACGATGAGGTCCTGCACACCGCCCTTGGGTATCGCGACCGTCCCGGCGAGAGCGCTGGCAGGCAACACGATCAGGGAATTGAAGACGTTCGAGCCGAGAATATTGCCGAGCGCCAGGTCCGATTCCTTGCGCCTGGCTGCGATCACAGACGTGATCAGCTCCGGCAGACTGGTGCCGATGGCTACGATGAACAGGCCGACCAGCGTCGTGGATATACCGAGCACGGCGGCGAACGAGACGCTGTTGCGAACGGTCATCTCCCCGCCCACGAAGAGCAGTGCGAACCCGGCGATGATGTATGCCCACAGGAATCGACTGACCGGCCCGGTCACGACCAGGGGGTTCTCCTCGATTTCGGTGAGCAGTGCGTCATCCTTTCTCGACAGGAAGACGTCCTGGACCGTGATGTAAATAAACATTGTGAACAGCAGCAGCAGCACGATGGCGTCCGATACGCCGATTTGGGCCGCGCCACTCTCCAGCACGGTGTCGAGGGCCATCACGGTCATTATCGTCGTTACCAGCAGCAGCAGCGGGACTTCGCGGCGTATGACCGAGCCGTGGATCTCGATGCTCTGCAGTATGGCGGCGGCGCCGAGGACAAGAGCGAGATTGCTGATGTTCGAGCCGATAACATTGCCAAATGCAAGCGCGGATTCGCCTCGCAGTCCGCCGATAATGTTGACCACGAGTTCCGGGGAACTGGTGCCGAATCCCACGATCGTCAGACCAACGATCATCGGTGAGACACCGAATCGTGCCGCCAGCTGCGAAGCGCCCGTGACGAGCAGTCCGCCGCCGACGATCAGCAGGACGAGGCCGACAACTATGCCGAGGAACGTGGTCATGGACCGTATTTTGCTCTGCTAGCCTGGCAAACGATTATCTGTATAGTAAGCGCGACCATGAACGGCAGCCACAACGATCGATGAGTTCCACGCGACGCAAATCATCATTGGAAAGTACTCTGCTGATCGGCGATATCGGTGGAACGAATGCGCGCTTCGCGCTCGCCGATCCCGGCAAGCCTGCGTTCATGGACGTTCGCACGCTGCAGTGTGACGACTACGAGTCAGCGGGCGTTGCGATCAGGCATTACCTGAAATCCATCAAGGCGGGGACACCCCGGTCAATCTGTCTCGCGGCTGCCGGACCGATCATCGACCGGCGCGTGCGTTTCACCAACAATCACTGGGAGATCGCGGCTGACGATCTCGCTGCCGAATTTGGCATCGACGCGGTACGTTTGCTGAACGACTTCGAAGCGATCGCTTACTCGGTACCGTTCCTGGCCGAGAATGACTGTATGCCGATCGGCCTTCCCGAGCCGAGGCCGCTCGATGCGGAACATTACATGGTGGGCATCATCGGGCCGGGCACCGGTCTCGGCGCCGTGGGCCTTCGCAAGCACGGCGATCTCTATCTGCCGATAGCGGGAGAAGCGAGTCACGGTGGATTCGCGCCCGAGACGCAGGTGCAGATCGATATCCTCAAAGCGCTGCGCGAGCGCTACGATCGCGTGTCGAGCGAGCGGCTGGTTTCGGGGCCGGGCCTCGAGAACATCTACTGGGCGCTGATGCGTATCCACGGCGAGAAGCGCGCACACCTGACGCCGGCCGAGATCTTCAAGGCGGCGATCGACAACTCGGACCCGCTTGCCTCGGAAGCCGTGCAGATGTTTTACGAGGTGTTCGGACAGGTCGCGGGTGACCTGGCACTGGCGCTGGGTGCGGAAGACGGGATATTCATTGCCGGCGGGATCGCGAAGCGCTACCCGGATCTCCTGAAGAACAGCCGCTTTCGTTCGGGCTTTGAAAACAAGGGCCGCCACCGCTCCCTTATGGAGCGCGTGCCGACACAGCTCATCCTGCACGACCAGCCGGGGTTGCTCGGCGCCGCCTATTGCGCGCTGCAACTGTAGGAAGCCTGAGGCGGCGCAGGGCTAGATGACGGGATCGTGTTCCATGCCGGAACTCGAACCCGGTCGCGGCGTTGCGGTGACCCCCTCGCTGTGCCTTGGAAACTCGCGAGCGTCAATCGTTTCCTCGTAACCGTGCCAGGTCGCGTAGCCGATTACCGGGATTATCACGATCAGGCCCACGAAGGCCGTGACAACGCCGAGCGCGAGCCCGAGAACGATGATCGACAGCCAGACGATCATCGCACCCTTGTTCCTGAGCACCGCGTTGACCGAGGTAACGATGGCAGTAACGCTGTCGACGTCGCGGTGCATGATCATCGGCAGCGAAAAGGCACTCGCCGAGAACGTGACGGCGGCAAATATTGCGCCGACACCGCTGCCGAATGCGAGGAAGCTGACCAGTTCCACCGCCGTCGGATCGCCGTCCGTCGGATACATGACGGCCGTGACGATCACTGCCGCGCGCGACCAGACCAGGAAGATCACCAGCAGCACGAGCGCGAACACCGCCTCGTTACCGATGTGGCGCTTGAACGCGGCGCGAAGGCTGCGTGCGAGGACGGGTTCCTGGCCACGCTCGAGCTGTGCGCTGATCGCATAGAGGCCGACGCAGGTCAGCGGTGCGAGAAATACGAAGCCGCCGAGCATGGCGAACATAATCCACTGGCTGCCGCGAAACCAGGCGATGAGCAACACTGCGCCGATCAGGACGGCGACGGCCAATCCGTAAACCAGACTCTGCTGCGGGGCCTGGATCAGGTCGGCTACACCACGGCGAATCCAGCGCAAAGGGGCCCAGAACGCGAGTTTCCGGCACGGCGCCACGAAAGGCAGCCTGTCGCGGTCGATGGTGGCGTCGCGTTGCTTGCTCATGGCCGTATCCCCTCGTCCAGCCTGCTTCGATCTTCGGCTATTTGCGGTTGGCAGGCAACGACACAGCTATAGGCGTTTTCCGAGATTTTCTGGTATTGTGCAGCGCACAATAAAACCGCCGCGGCGGTGCCCGGAACCAATACGCACAGGAGAACTTGATGGATCTCTCAGGGAAGACAATCGTGATTACGGGAGGCGCCCGCGGGCTGGGTGCAGCAATGGCCAAGCGGTTGGCGGGCGCCGGAAGCCGACTGGCGCTGGTCGACCTCGACGAGTCGGCGCTGCAGGCCACGGCGGAGGAATGCCGCGCGGCCGGCTCACCGCAGGCGCAGGGCTATGTCGCCAACGTGGCGAAGGAAGCCGAGGTAGAGGCGCTGTTCGACACTATCGCCGCGGACTTCGGTGCGATCCACGGGCTGGTCAACAACGCGGGGATCATCCGCGATGCCCTGATGCTGAAATACAAGGACGGCAAGCAGGTCTCCAGGATGACGCTGGACCAGTGGCAGGCCGTCATCGACGTCAACCTCACCGCCGTGTTCCTGTGCGGTCGCGAGGCTGCCGCGAAGATGATCGAGTCCGGCGAGAAGGGCTGCATCGTCAATATTTCCTCGATCTCGCGCTCGGGCAACATGGGGCAGGCAAATTACTCGGCGGCCAAGGCCGGGGTGCAGGCGATGTCGGTGGTCTGGGCCAAGGAATTCGCTCGCTTCGGTATCCGGTCGGCATCGATCGCGCCGGGCTTCGTCAGCACGGAACTCGTGATGTCCATGAAACCGGAAGCGCGAGAAAAGATGACCCGACCGATCCCCGCAGGCCGCCTCGGCGAACCGGACGAGATTGCGCACACGGTGCAGTTCATCCTCGAGAACGAGTACGTGAACGGCCGCTGTATCGAAGTTGACGGCGCGCTGCGGCTGTAGGAGAGGTTCCCGCGACACCCCCGCAGGCACTTCTGGCCTCTTTAGTCAGGGAATTACGCTGGTCCCGTCCAGGGGCCGTCTTTCTTCCCGGCACTAATCAATTCTCAATGTCCGCTTTCCATCCCAAAGCGGACATTCAGCAAAAATGAATCTGAACGACCGCTATTGACCCAAAGCGGACATTCAGAACCTACAAAAACCCTCTAAACGAATGTCCGCTTTCGGCCAGAAGCGGACGTTGACTATGCGGAGAAAACCCGGCGTTTCAGCCGGGCCTTTCTTTGCTACGCAGTGCGGCTCGCATACGGGATCTGACGTGCCCTCAACCGCCCCAGAAAACCAAGCGCAGAGGCCAACTGTGAGGGCAGGACCCCAAATCGACTACTGACTTACGGCACGCGCCTCCGCCGCGGCCTCTTTACCAAGTCGCGTCAGCTAAATTCCGTGCGATTGGTCTTCGGTCATACCCGCTGTCTGAGCAGTTTTTCCTGCAACTGCAAAAGGCTTTCATCGACGAAAAGCCCGTTCTTCAAAAAAGGCTTCCCATCCAGAATCAATTCCGGTTTCAAAGTGACGCCGTCGGTATGGAACGGATAATCCCCGATTCCAACTGAAAGCGCGCCGAAGATCCTCTCCGCTTCCATCACGCTGTTGAGCGAACATGCGTTCGGATTGAAACCAAAACATAAATGCTCGATTCTTTGGCTACTACCCCCGAGCCAAGCCGCGAGCGTCGCCGACTTCTCAACGTCGCCGAAAATTCGACAAACCTGTCCTTTCACGATCTCTAATAGTATCGGCTGTTCGAGCGCGCCAACGGCATCTGGTGGCAAAAAACATCCATTAATTTCCAGCGTACCATTAACTGTCTCGAAGCTAGGCACGATCGCCAATTGACCACCCATGAAAGTGGT
>JAACFE010000097.1 GCA_009937525.1 Gammaproteobacteria bacterium | reverse complement strand
GGGCAGAAAGCGGACATCCAACCTGGGCGAATGTCCGCTCTCACCAATACCGGACGTTCAGAAGAGTCAAAAATCATAAATATTAATGTCCGCTAACGGCCAAGAGCGGTCGCCGATTCCAAAGTAGACTTATTCGGCCTCAAGTGCCCGCTGTAAACGAGTGTATTTCTCGTTGAGTTCGTCATTCTCTACAGACGCCACTACAGGGCGTGCAAATTCAACAAACTCGGATGGCCAATATTGACCTAACTCCTCCCACCATGCTTTCGCGAATCGGCTACCAAATAGATATGGAAAATCTCCCTGCATCCATTTTAAGGTCTCTCCTCTTTCCACCAGACCCTCTTTTTCCTGCTCATAAATGCGGTACATTTGGTTCAAGTGTATCGCCATGTAAGAATCCATCGCTCTGATTTCGGCGAGTGTCATGGATTCTGGCTCTGTAAATGACTTGACCCAGACTTGGCTTATTCGAGGATCAAAGAAAGCTTCTTCCGCTTGCTGAAACGCCCCTATCTGAGTTTGAAGCATCTCGAGTCGAGCGAGCTCTGCATTCTGCCTAAGCTCGTATACGACTAACAGAACACCGACAAGCACAGCGATATTCGTAGCTGCGGCTACCCATTGTCCGAGTGTTGCCTTAATCATCTCGTCCCTCCGGATTACGGGCTGATCAAGGTCCGTATTGTATGACGGATCAAAAGGCAGGAAATGGATAAGGGGTGAACGACCGCTTTGGGTCAGTAGCGGTCATTCAGACCCACTCTAACCCATTGGCCGCTTTGGGGTAGAAAGCTGCCATTCGAGCAGCCAGGCTTATGCTCTTTATTAAAATCGACCATGTAGAGATGGTGCCCGGGGCCGGACTCGAACCGGCACGTCCTTGCGGACAGCGGATTTTAAGTCCGCTGCGTCTACCAATTCCGCCACCCGGGCACGCGATCGGATTATGGGACATCGATTGCGGGGCCACAACAAAGACTCCGTGCGACTACTCCGGATAAAGGGAGATATCCACGCGATTGTTGTTTGCAGCGATCTCGTTCCACGCAGCTGCACTCAGCCCCGCCGGTGTCGGAGGGTAGTCCAGCAACGGGTTAGTGTTGCCATATGAAATGATCTCGTAGCGGATTGCCCCCTCGGTGCGGGCACGCGCAGCACTGACGAAGTTGGCAAACGCAGCCGTCTGGCGCAGACCCATTTCATAGGCCTCGCTGGGTCCGAAGCCGATCTGATCGCACTCGTCCGCAGGCGTATCCGGCGCCGCGAGCCCATACCCGTCCGGACCTCCAAACGTCATGCAGAAATTGCCGACGTGCGATTCGATCCTGACGACGCCATGGAAGTCCAGCGCCATGAGGTGACTTGTCAACTCCTGGATCACCGACAAACGAAAATCGCCCATCGGCATGTCATCGACACTGTATTGCGCTGACTGATTCGCGGCCCACTCGAGCGAATCAAGCGCCGCCATGGTCACTGCGTCAAGAGACTGCCTGTACTCGTCTATTTGCTGACGCACCTCGAACGAGTCCTGCGTGGCACTGGCCCGGCGTGCCTCGAGCGCGCGCTGCAGTTCTGCGTTCTCTTGTTGCAGCTCCCGCCAATTGTCTTCGCGATACCAGAAGAGCAACGCAAAAATGATCGCGAGCACGCCAAAAATGGCTACGGCCGCCTGGAGCGCGTGTCTGGGCATGCCCTCCCGCTCGGGCGCTTCTTCAACCACCTCTTCCTTTGCGGGGTGCCGAACCTGGTCTGCGACGCGCCGTGCGATGATCTCCTGGCTGTCCTCGAGTTCCCGTCGCAGAATGTCGCGCTGCTGATCGAAAAGGTCCCGGATCATGTGGCGAAGGTCCTGATCGAATTGCTC
Source organism: Gammaproteobacteria bacterium (assembly GCA_009937525.1). GTDB lineage: Bacteria > Pseudomonadota > Gammaproteobacteria > Steroidobacterales > Woeseiaceae > UBA1847. The sequence continues at coordinate 12,749 of JAACFE010000097.1, read as the reverse complement.
GAGAATCGGGTAATCACCCGTCCGGGCCTCCGGCTCGTCAGCACTACGTTGCTCACGAGCCTCCGCATCTTCGCCGATGATCCGCAGCGACTCTAAAACCTTGGACACTTCAACCGGCTCGAGCTGCTTCGGCAGTACGCCAATCGCACCGAGCGCACGCGCCTGGCCGACGTACAGTTCGCCCTGCTGCGCGGTGTACATCATGATCGGGATCGTTGCCGTGGCCGGATTGTCCTTGATCACGGACACGGCCTCCAGGCCGTCCATCCCCGGCATCTCGTGGTCCATGAAGATAATGTCGGGCCGGGATTCGCTCAGGTAGTCGATCGCGTCCTCGGCCGATTCCACGGTAGCGACCTCGAGGTCGTGGGTCTCGAGAATTCTTTGCAGCACAAGGCGTGCTGTTTCGGAGTCGTCGACGACTAATGCCGTTTTGCGCAAGAACTCATCCTCGCTGGCGATCTCGCGAATTATGTCACGACTTGTGGGCGGATGCCGAACGGTTTCCGGCTCGCGACGCGAAAAGAAAATGGAGGCTAGGGTCGGAATCGAACCGGCGTCCACGGCTTTGCAGGCCGCTGCATAACCACTCTGCCACCTAGCCTCGGTGCGCGGTGTCGGAACCTTGCGGGACTAAACTACCACAGGACGAGCAGGCGACGCAGTATACAGTCCCGCCGCCCAGAATCAATTTGCGGTTGTCCCGAATAGAGACGTTCGTCTCATCAGACTGCATAATTGGCAGATGAACAGAATAGTTGCAGTTCTCTTGGTCATGCTCTCGGCGTGCTCGGCGCCCACTTCGCCGCAGCAAGCGGAGACCGATACCCTGGCCGTTCCCGCCGGTACGCAAGCGGCAGGGCCCCGCGTGTCGGGCGGTTCCGGCAAACCGCTCGTCCTCAGCTGGATGGAACCGGACGATGCCGGAACGACGCTCTGGCACTCCACGTTCACAGACGGCACCTGGGGTCCTCCACAGGCAGTCGTGTCCGGCAGGGACATGTTCGTCAACTGGGCCGACATGCCGGCCGTTACCGCGCTCACCGACGAGCACTGGGTTGCGCACTGGCTGGAGATGGCGGGCCCCCTCACCTACTCCTATCACGTGGTGATGGCACAGTCGTTCGACGCTGGACAGAGCTGGTCCGAGGCCGCGAAGCCACACACCGACGGTACGCCGACGGAACACGGCTTCGTGTCGGTATACCCGTATGAAGGCAAGGCCGCAGCAATCTGGCTCGACGGCCGCAAGACGGGCAACGACAGTGGTGATCCGGCTGTGTCGGGCATGACGCTGCGCAGCGCGGCCATCGATGCCGACAATGCCCTCCACCACGAGCAGGAAATTGACGACCTGATCTGCGATTGCTGCCAGACCGATGTCACCGTGGCCGCTTCGGGCCCGGTCGCCGTCTATCGCGACCGGACCGTCGAAGAAATCCGCGATATCTACGTCTCCCGTCACCTTGACGGCCGCTGGCAGCCGGGTGTACCGCTCAACGAGGACAACTGGCAGATCGCCGGCTGTCCGGTGAACGGACCCGCGATAGCGGCGCGCGGGGCCGACCTGGCGGCCGCGTGGTTCTCGGTCCCGAACGAAGGACCGGCTGTCCAGCTGCGGTTTTCGGATGACAGCGCGGCGAGCTTCGGTCCGCCCCTCGAGCTGGCCGCAGACGGGGCGCTGGGGCACGTCGACGTCGTCATGCCGGCCGACGGTTCCGCGGTGGTGAGCTGGCTTCAGGCCGATGCGGGCGGACGCGGCAATCTCGTTCTGCGCCGGGTGGCGCGCGACGGCACGATGGGCCCTGTAGTGCCCGTTGCGAATAGCGCGCCTGCGCGGTCCGTGCCGCAAATGGCGATCTCGGGTGACGACCTGGTGCTGGTGTGGACCGAGGCGCGCGAGGCGGCGAAACACATCGCCAGCGCTCGGATACCGATCGACTCGATCACCCTCGACTGACGACTCTGCTTCAAACAAACAGGGCCCCGAAGGGGCCCTGTGCTTGTCTGGAGCGGGAAAAGCGGCGCGCCGGCCAACGCTCAAACGATGCGTCTGGGCAATGGCGCGCCGAATGCGGCGGAGACAGGATTTGTAGCTGAGTGTCAGCCGAGCCTACTCCTCAAACGCAAGGGAAACGAGGCTCGAACTCGCGACCTCAACCTTGGCAAGGTTGCGCTCTACCAACTGAGCTATTCCCGCGGAAGGCCGGAAATTGTAGCCCCTGACGGGACTCTGTCAAGGCAAATCAGGACCCTTTTCGCCTTCGCCCTCGCCGTCCTGGTCCGCCATGATGAACGGCCACGCGGCCTTCAGGTAGAAGAACATGGACCAGATCGTCATGACCGCCGCCGCCAGCAGCAGCACGAAGCCGACGGTGTAGATCGGGATTCCGAGCAGGTCGTTCTGGTACACCATGAAGGCGATGCCGAACATCTGCAGCGTGGTCTTGACCTTGCCGGAGAACGAGACCTTGACGTTGGCGCGCTCGCCGATCGTCGCCATCCACTCCCGGAGTGCCGAGATCGTGATTTCACGACCGATAATGATCATCGCGATGATGTCCTCGAACCAGTGCGACTGGGCCTGCACCAGCATCACCAGCACGATCGCGACCATCAACTTGTCCGCGACCGGGTCCAGGAACTCGCCGAAACGGGAGTGCTGACCGAATCGGCGCGCGACCCAGCCATCGATGAAGTCCGTAACCGCCGCAATGCCGAACAGGATGGCGGCGATCGGCCGGGCGTTCGGCAACGGGCTGTAGAAACAGATCACGACCGCCGGAATCGCAGCGATGCGAAACAGGGTAAGGATGATGGCGAGGTTGAGTTTCAAGTCCGTGGAAGCCTTCAGCGCTGGCCGTCGATGTGCAGGTCATTGTATATGGTTTCGGCCAGAGTACGACTGATGCCCCGGACTCTGGCGAGATCGTCGATGCCCGCGCCCTGAACACCCTGCAGGCCGCCGAACTGCCGCAACAATTCGCGGCGCTTCTTCGGGCCGAGCCCGGGTATCTGCTCGAGCCTCGAGGTATTGCGTGCCTTCGCACGCCGCTGCCGGTGTCCCGTGATGGCAAAACGATGCGCCTCATCGCGAATTTGCTGCACGAGCAATAACGCCGGTGAATCCGGAGGCAACTGCATCGCTGTCTTGCGCCCCGGAACGAAGAGGCGCTCGGCACCGGGCCTGCGAGCGCGTCCCTTGGCAACCGCAACAACCTGCAACCAGTCGAGCTCGAGGTCCCGCAGTATCGACACGGCCTCCGACAGCTGTCCCTTGCCACCGTCGACGAACAAAAGGTCGGGCATCGGCGCCTCGCCCTTCTTGATGCGCGCATAGCGGCGCCTGAGCGCCTCGCCCATCGCGGAATAATCGTCTCCCGCGGACGCCGGCGTCAGGTTGAAACGGCGATAGTCGCTCTTCAACGGCCCCGCCGTATTGAATACCACGCAGGACGCGACCGTCGCCTCGCCCGAGGTATGGCTCACGTCGAAGCACTCGAGGCGCTCGGGTACCTCGTCGAGCTCGAGGGCTTTTGCCAGCGCCGCGAACTGCCGCCGAATCGTGGCGTTGCTCGCAAGCTTCAGGTTCAGGCCCTGTTCCGCATTTGTGCGCGCCATTTCCAGCCAGCGTTTCCGGTCGCCTCGCACATTGCTTTTGATCGAGACCTTGCGGCCCATGCGCGAACCGAGTTCGGCCTCGAGCAGGTCGCGATCCTCGATGGCGGTATCGATGACGATTTCACCCGGCACGTCACGACCCAGGTAATACTGGGCGACAAAACTGTTCAATATCCTGTGCTTGTCCGCTTCGCCCTGCGCGCGCGGGAAATGGTCGCGGCTGCCGACGACCGCACCGTTACGAATAAAAAGCACCGTGACGCAGTGCACACCGCCGTTCGACGCAAAACCGATCACGTCGAGGTCCTTGCCCGCGCTGCGCGATACAAGCTGCCGGGCCTCGATTTCTTTCAGCTTCGCGATCTGGTCACGAAATCTTGCGGCAAGTTCGTACTCCTGGGCCGCCGAAGCCGACTCCATCCGCTCGACGAATGTATTGATTACGCTCTTGTTGCGGCCCTCAAGAAACTGAATCGCCGCCCCTATGTCGCGGGCGTAATCCCGTTCGCTGATCAGCCCGACGCAGGGTGCGGTGCAGCGCCGGATCTGGTACTGCAGGCAGGGACGCGTCCGGTTCCGGAAGAACGTGTCCCGGCAGTTACGGATCAGGAACAACTTTTGCAGATCGTTCAGCGTCTGGCGCACCGCGCTGCTGCTGGGATACGGCCCGAAGTACCTCCCCTTGCCCGTACGCGGCCCCCGGTGGAAACGCAGGCGTGGAAACGGGTGGTCGGTCGAGACGTAGATGTAGGGGTAGCTCTTGTCGTCTCGAAGCAGGACGTTGAATTTCGGCTTGTGCTGCTTGATCAGGTTGTACTCGAGCAGCAGTGCCTCCGCTTCGGTGTTTGTCACCGTCACCTCGACACGGGCGACGAGCTTCATCATGGCCGCTGTTTTGACCGACGTCTGCGTGCGATGAAAATAACTCGACACCCGTTTCTTGAGGTCCCGCGCCTTGCCGACGTAGATCACCTTGTGCCTGGCGTCCAGCATGCGATACACGCCGGGCCGATGGGTCAGCGTGCGCAGGAAGGATTTCGCGTCGAATGCGGCGGCATCACTCATACGCTATTTATCCAGCATCCCCTTCGCCTTCGCAAATACCGCGTCGAACATCGCAGGTGTCAGGCGTCCCGTATTCGTGTTGTAGCGGCTGCAGTGATACGAGTCGAGCATGCGGAACGTGCCGAGGTCGTGGTCGGCGGCATGCGCAAACTTGTAGTCCGCCTGGCGCAGACCGCAAGCCTTCACCACCGCTCGATGTGCGATTCCGCCGAGCGCGAGCACTACGGTTCCCGGTGCAAGTGTTTCCAGCTCGCTTGCCAGAAATCGATTGCAGGTGTTGATCTCCGCTCCGACGGGCTTGTTGTCCGGCGGCAGGCATTTGACCGCGTTGGTGATGCGGCAGTCGAGAAGCGTCAGACCGTCGTCCGCCGACAGCGATTCGGCCTGCGAACTGAAGCCGAACCTGTGCAAGGTCTCGTACAGGAGGATTCCGGCATGGTCGCCTGTAAACGGACGCCCGGTGCGGTTGGCGCCGTGCAAACCGGGCGCGAGACCCACGATCAGCAGGCGCGCCTCAGAGTCGCCGAACGGTGGTACGGGGCGGCAGTAGTACTCCGGGTATCGCGAATTGACCTCGTCGAGGAAAGCGGACAGCCGCGGGCAGGCCCGGCAGCTGCGATCGAAGACCTCCCCGGGCACGGCAGCGACCCTGCTAGTCATCCATGTGACGGATCACGGCGCGACCGAACTCGCTGCAGCCGACCAGCCTGGCCCCCGGAACGAGCTCCTGCAGCTCCGTCTCGACTTCCTGGCGGTCGTGCGGGCGTTCCTTGCGTATCGGCCGGTGTATGGCCTCGCGCAGTCGCGCGAGATCGAACGTGAGTTCACCGTTGGCGATCGTGTTCGCGACGCCCTTCATGATCAGGTCCGCCGCCTCAGTCCAGCCGATGTAGCGCAGCATCATCTCGGCCGACAGGACCAGAGAGCCCGGGTTGACCCGGTCCTTGCCGGCGAAACCGGGTGCGGTGCCGTGCGTCGCTTCGAACACGCCGACCGCGTCGCCGATGTTCGCGCCCGGCGCGATGCCGATGCCGCCTACCTGCGCGGCCAGTGCATCCGATATGTAGTCGCCGTTCAGGTTCAGCGTCGCAATGATGTCGTATTCCTCCGGCCGCATCAGGATCTGCTGCAGGAAGTTGTCGGCGATCACGTCCTTGATGATGATCTCGTTACCCGTCACCGGGTTCGGGAAGCTGAGCCAGGGCCCGCCGTCCTTTTCCGTCGCGCCGAACTCGGTGCGCGCGACGTCGTATCCCCACTGGCAGAACGCACCTTCCGTGAACTTCATGATGTTGCCTTTGTGGACCAGGGTGACGGAACTCTGGTCACGATCGACGCAGTACTGGATCGCCTTGCGGACCAGTCGCTCGGAGCCTTCGCGCGATACGGGCTTGATGCCGATGCCGGAGCTTGCCGGGAAACGGATCTTCTTCGTGCCGAGTTCCGTCTGCAGGAAATGAATGAGCTTCTGCACTTCCTGCGAGCCGGTCGGGTATTCGATGCCGGCGTAGATGTCTTCCGTGTTCTCCCGGAACACGGTCATGTCCACGAGGTCGGATTCCTTCATCGGTGTGATGACACCGGGGAAATAGCGGATCGGCCGCACGCAGGCATAGAGATCCAGTGACTGGCGAATCGACACGTTCAGGGACCGGATACCGCCACCGATCGGCGTGGCCAGGGGCCCCTTGATGGAGACGATGTATTTCTCCAACGCGTGCAGGGTCTCGTCCGGCATGTACATGTCGCCGCCGTAGACCTCGGTCGCCCTTTGACCGGCGTAAACCTGCATCCATTCGATGCTGCGGGCCTCACCATAGGCTTTGCTGACCGCAGCATTGACCACGTCCAGCATGACCGGCGTAACGTCGACACCGATACCATCGCCCTCGATATAGGGGATGATCGGGTGATCCGAGACGTTCAGCGTGTGGTCTGGATTGGCTGTGATGGCCTCGCCGCTGGCGGGCAACTCGATGTAGTCGTAATGCATGGGCTCTCTCGGCTGGGTGGGCGTGCATTGTACCCAGCCCGCCGGAGACCTCAATTAGCCGTTTGCAGGAGCGGTTCTTGAACCGCGATTGGTCGCGCGCCGAGGCGCGCTCCTGCAGGAGGCACGCAGCTACGATTTATGCAGGCCCGCGATCCGCATGGCGACTTCCATGGCCTGTTCGTAGTTGAGCCGCGGATCCACCGTCGACTTGTAGGCCCGGGCGAGGTCCCCATCGGTCAGGCCGCGCGCCCCACCGGTGCATTCGGTGACGTTCTCGCCGGTGAGTTCGAGATGCACACCACCGAGGTAGCTGCCCATGGACCGGTGCACGCGGAACGCCGCTTCGAGTTCTGCGACGATCTTGTCGAATCGCCGCGTCTTCACGCCGTCCGACGTGCTCTCGGTATTGCCGTGCATCGGGTCGCAGACCCACAGCACCGGCGATCCGGTCTCCCGCACCGCCCGGATCAGATCGGGCAGATGCTCCTCGATGGCCCCGGCGCCGAAACGGTGGATCAGCGAGAGACGACCCGGCTCGTTGTTCGGGTTGAGTACCGCGATGAGATCCTGCAGCCATTCCTGCGTCATCCCCGGACCGATCTTTATTCCCACCGGGTTGGCGATGCCGCGGAAAAACTCGACGTGGGCACCGTCCGTAGAAGCCGTCCGCATGCCGATCCATGGAAAGTGCGTCGTGAGGTTGTACCAGCGTTCGCGACGATCCAGGAAGCGCGTCTGCGCCTGCTCGTACAGCAGGTGCAAACCTTCGTGGGCCGCGTATATGTCGGCCCTGCGCGTCTTGTGCACGGGCTGACCGGCGATCGTCTCCAGGAAGTCCAGCGAGTCCGAGATCGACGCAACGATGGCGTGATATTCGTCGGCCATCGGCGAGTGACCGACCCAGTTGAGGTCCCAGTATTCCGGGTGATGCAGGTCGGCGAAACCACCGTCGATCAGGGAGCGGACGAAGTTCAGCGTCAGCGCCGCGCGCTCGTAGCCGCGCAGGATCAGCTCGGGATCGGGCACGCGGTCGGCCGCCGTGAACGGGTTGCGATTGACCAGGTCGCCGCGAAAACTCGGCAGTGACTGACCCTCCCGGGTTTCGGTATCGGCCGACCGGGGCTTCGCATACTGGCCCGCCATGCGCCCGACGCGGACAACCGGCTTCTTGAGCCCGTAGAGGATCACCAGGCTCATCTGCAGGAGTATCTTCAGCTTGGCGACGATGTTCTCAGACGTGCACTCGTCGAAGGTTTCGGCGCAGTCCCCGCCCTGCAGAATGAAGGCTTCGCCGCGCTGGGCCCGTGCGATTTCGTCCTTGAGCGCGTCGATTTCCCACGACGTTACCAGCGGCGGCAGCCGGCTCAGGTCCGCCACGGCGCGCTCGAGCGCCGCCTGGTCGGGATAGCTCGGCTGCTGCGCCGCCGTCAGAGCCTGCCAGCTCGCCGGGTGCCAGTCGGTTTTCGGAATACTGCGTGTCATCGGACCGTCCGGTTCATGCGGCGGACTATGCCATGCTGCATCGCAAAACTGCAAAGCTTTCATATGGAAAGGTGTCGCCGACATTGGCACAATGCGCGCCATCGTCGACCCGTCCGCTTCTGGCGGTTTTGAATTTCGGGAGAATCCATGACAGAGGTCCTAGTACTCGGTGCCGGCAAGATCGGTGCCCTCATATCCGGCTTGCTGGCCGAAAGCGGCAGCTACCGGGTACAACTTGCCGACTCGGAGCCCGGCGTCGCACAGTCGGTCGCCGCGGCCCACGCGCTGGACTCGATCGTTCCCTTCGATCTGGATGCAGGTGACAAGGAGGCGCTTACCCGTCACGTGCGCGAGCACAAGCCGGTGGCGCTGGTATCGAGCCTGCCCTATTTCTGCAATCTGATCGTGGCGGAAGTAGCGCGGGCCGAAGGCGCGCATTACTTCGACCTGACCGAGGACGTTGCCGTCACCGAGCAGGTCCGATCGATCGCCGAAGGCGCATCCACGGCTTTCGTGCCGCAGTGCGGCCTTGCACCGGGATTCATCAGCATCGCCGCCAACGAGTTGATCCAGCATTTCGACAAACTGCGGGCGGTGAAATTGCGCGTCGGTGCCCTGCCGCAGCATCCCAACAACGTGCTCAAGTACTCGCTGACCTGGTCGACCGACGGCGTGATCAACGAGTACGGCAACCTCTGCAAGGCGATCGTCGACGGCGAGGAAGTAGACGTCCTGCCGCTCGAGGGCCTCGAATCGATAGAGATCGACGGCAAGAAATACGAGGCATTCAATACCTCGGGCGGTCTGGGTTCACTCGCGGAGACATACGGCGACCGCGTCAACACGATGAACTACAAGACCATTCGCTACCCGGGCCACTGCGAGCAGATGCGTCTGCTCATGAACGGCCTCAAGCTCAATCACGACCGTGGCACATTGAAGCGCATTCTCGAGAACGCAGTGCCACAGACCCTGCAGGACGTCGTAATCATCTATGCGGCTGTAAACGGCATGCAGGACGGCGAATTGCGCGAGGAGAACTACGTCAACAAGATCTACCCGCAAGTCGTCGCAGGAAGACTCTGGTCCGCGATACAAATCACCACCGCCGCCGGCATCTGCAGCGTCATTGATATTGTGATGGCCGACCCCACTCAATACATCGGGTTTATCGCGCAAGAGCAATTCCGGCTGCAGGACATCCTCGACAATCGCTTCGGTCGCTACTACGCACACGGCGGCAGCAATATCGAATCGGCGGAACTGGTTGCCAAGGGCGAGACAGGACATCAGCGCGCCAGCGCAGGAGGGTGACACCATGAAGAAGATCCTTGATTCGCTCGGACTCGAAGCAACGAACCCGGGTACCTGGTTCGGCGGCGAGAGCAGCGAAGATACATCTGCGCCGTTGATCGATTCGGTCAATCCTGCGAACGGCGAATCGATCGCCAGCGTTCGCTCCACGACGCCGGCGGAGTACGACCACGTCGTAAGGTCGTCGAGAGAGGCGTTCACGGAATGGCGCAAGGTTCCCGCGCCGGTGCGTGGCGAAGCCGTCCGGCGCATCGGCAACGCCCTGCGCGACCACAAGGATGCGCTCGGCAGTCTCGTCACGCTCGAGATGGGCAAGATCAAGGCGGAGGGCGACGGTGAGGTCCAGGAGATGATCGACATCTGTGACTTCGCGGTCGGCCAGTCGCGCATGCTCTACGGCAAGACCATGCACTCGGAGCGCCCGCAACACCGCATGTACGAACAATGGCACCCACTGGGCCTGGTCGGCACCATCACGGCGTTCAATTTCCCGGTCGCAGTGTGGTCCTGGAACACCACGCTTGCCGCGATATGCGGCAACGTGAGCATCTGGAAGCCGTCGCCGAAGGCGCCGCTGTGCGGGGTCGCCGTGCAGAAGATCGTGAACGAAGCCGTCGCCGACCTCGGCTTGCCGACGTTCTCCTGCCTGATCAATGACGGCAGTAACGAACTCGCACAGCAGTTCGTCGACGATACGCGCGTCGATCTCATTTCGTTTACGGGCTCGTCCGCCGTCGGCCGCCAGGTCGGCGTGCAGGTCGCGAAGCGCATGGGCAAGGTCCTGCTCGAACTGGGCGGCAACAACGCCATCATCGTCGACGAGCACGCCAACCTGGAACTCGTGGTGCCTGCCATCGTCTTCGGTGCGGTCGGCACGGCTGGCCAGCGATGCACGACGACCCGCCGCATCATCGTGCACGAATCCCGCCTCGACGAACTGAAGGCGAGTCTCGTGAAGGCCTACGGACAGGTGCGCATTGGCGATCCCCTCGCTCCGAATACCCTGATGGGGCCTGTGATCGACGAGTCGGCGATCGACCGGATCGAAGCTGCGCTTGCGACGATACGCGACGCTGGCGGTGAGGTGCTGTGCGGCGGCGAGCGACTCGAAGGGCCAGGGAATTTCATAACCCCGGCCATCGCGGTCGCCAGCAACGACTGGGAGATCGTTCAGACCGAGACCTTCGGGCCGCTCTTGTATCTGCTGCCCTACACCACCCTCGACGAGGCTCTCGAAATGCAGAACGGGGTGGTCCAGGGACTGTCGTCCGCGATTTTCACCGACAACCTGCAGAACGCCGAGTACTTCCTCTCGCAGTCGGGCTCGGATTGCGGCATCGCCAACGTCAACATCGGCACCTCCGGCGCCGAGATCGGCGGAGCATTCGGCGGCGAGAAAGAGACCGGCGGCGGCCGCGAATCAGGCTCGGATGCCTGGCGCGCCTACATGCGGCGCCAGACCAACACGATCAACTGGGGCAAGGAACTGCCGCTCGCGCAGGGCATCAATTTCGACCTGTAGTCGCGTGCGTTACCGATGGGAGCGCGCCTCGGCGGGCGATCGCGGTTCGAGAACCGCTCCTGTTGGACCGTAGCGCCCCGTAACGCGATCGCGGTTCGAGAACCGCTCCTACAATGATTCGAAGCGGTTTGCCGCGCGGTTCTTGCGGACCTCCCCGGCGGCGAACACCTGCCCGCTCATCGCGATGTAGACGCCCGGTGCCGACACCTGCACGGCGGCCACGGCCATCCCGACGTTGAAAATAGCGTCCGTGGTCCGAAAACGCGCCGGGGTCAGCGCCCCCGTCAGGACGATGGTCTTGTCGCCCAGGCCCTGCAGGGCTTCGGCCGTGTCGGCCATCGTATCGGTACCGTGGGTGATCACGTAGAAACTCGCGTCGTCCCGCTCGATATAGCCACGCAGCTCGGCGCGATCCGCGTCTGTCATCTCCAGGCTGTCTTTCTGCAACAATGGCACGATCTCGTAGTCAAACTGAACGAGGCCCTCTTTGAGGATGTGCTCGACCTGCGATTCGCCCACTTCGAACTGGCTCAGTGCGTCGAAGTAGATTTTGTCGATCGTGCCGCCGGTCGTGATGAATCGGATGAACATGGAGCGAAGCATGCCACCAAAACGTCGCGATCAACAGCCGCCAGCCCTGCTATCATGACACTATGAAATCCTTTATCCGACGCGCATTCATTACCGGTCTGTGTTCCTTCTTCGCGTTCGCGGCCAACGCCGCGAACAACCCGGTCGTGGTCCTCGAAATCGACGGCGGTATCGGCGTCGCGACAGCGGATTACGTCTCGAGCGGCATCCGCCATGCCGAGGAACAGAACGCCGAACTCATCATCATCGACATCGACACGCCGGGTGGCCTGGTCAAGCCGATGCGTGACATCGTGCAGGACATTCTCGGTTCGACGGTCCCGATAGCCACCTACGTGACTCCTGCCGGAGCTCGCGCGGACAGTGCCGGCACCTACATCCTGCTCGCCAGCCATATTGCCGCCATGGCGCCAACCACGCATCTGGGCGCCGCCACGCCCGTGTCGCTGAACGGTGAGGACGCGACGCCGGCCGATCCCGGTGGCAGGCCGAATCAGGAATCTGCCGACGACGAGCCGGATGGCGACGAAGAAGCCGTCGAGCCGGCACCGTTACCCGGCAGCGCCATGGAGCGCAAGGTACTCAACGACGCCATCGCCTACATCCGCGGCCTGGCGGAGCGGCACGGACGCAACGCCGAATGGGCGGAGAAAGCCGTTACCGAAGCCGCCACGCTCACGGCAGAAGAAGCGCTGGAGCAAAACGTCATCGAGTTCATAGCGGTGGACCACCAGGATCTGCTGCAGCAGCTGGACGGTTACGAGGTGCAGGCCGGCTCGCAGACGATCGCCCTCGAGACCGGGGACACGACGATCGAGGAATTCGAACCGAACTGGCGCATCAAGGTCCTGTCGGTCATCGCCAACCCGGAGATCGTGCTGCTGCTCGGCATCATCGGGCTTTACGGACTCATGTACGAGGGGTGGAACCCGGGCGCTATCGTTCCGGGCGTCGTCGGCGTCATTTGCCTGCTGCTGGCGGCTTACGCTCTGCAGGTGTTGCCGGTAAATTACGCCGGCCTCGCCTTGATCATCGTGGGAATCGCCCTCATGACTGCAGAGGCATTCGCACCGAGCTTCGGCGCGCTCGGACTCGGCGGCATCGCCGCCTTCGTCTTCGGCGCGATCATGATGTTCGACAGTGGCATTCCCGGATTCGGCA
>JAACFE010000096.1 GCA_009937525.1 Gammaproteobacteria bacterium | reverse complement strand
TCCAGTCAAATACCATTCCCCGGTAGCTCAGTTGGTAGAGCGGTTGACTGTTAATCAATTGGTCGCTGGTTCGAGTCCGGCCCGGGGAGCCAAAATCCGAAGAAGGCCTCCGCAGCGAGGCCTTTTTTGTTCGAGTGCCTGACCATGCATGCCGGACAGGTCAACCCTGATGCTTCGATCCCCCGTGTCCGGCCGCCAGGATCAGACATAGCACGTCGTTGCAGGGGCCGTCGTACCGAGCGGCCCCGGGAAGCCAAATTCCGAAGAAGGCCTCCGCAGCCGGCCAGGCGATATCCCTATTCGTTATACGGATGGTAAGCCATCTGCTCGATCTGCACCGCGGCCAGCATATCGACCAGCATGGTCATCGCATGAATGCTTACCAGCGTCTCGGTCGGTGACAGGGCGGCCCCTGCCTTCGGGTCCAGCGCATCGTAGCGGGCATTCATGTGCTGCATCAATTCTCTCACCGTAGCGAGAAACTCTTCCCGTGCGAGCCTGGATCTGGTCGCATCGACGCCGCAGGTTGCACAAAAATCGAGATACAGGGCGTCGAGCTTCTGCATCGTATTTCGACGTATTCCGTGTAGGCGGCCTCGTCATAGATATCGACCTGGTATTCGACCGCTTCCATGAAGAGTTCGTCGGCGAGGACCGTATTGCTCAGCAATGCCGCGATCGCCAGAAGCGCGGCACTGATCAATCTGGTCTGCATACGCATGTTCGTTTCCTTGTTTCCGGGCGCGAGGCAACCCGGCTGTCTTGTGACCCTGGTGGCAGCTGCCACGGCGGAAACTAGGATCCGCGGCTTTGCGTCTCCGGCTTTCGCCGGATTTGCCTTTCTCGGATTTATTGTGACCCGCCCGCCGGCCGCGTCAATTCTGGCAAGTACTTGATAGGATGCGGCGTGGCCGTCACTCATTGGGGCCTGACAGATTCCTCGATGGACTCGCCGCTGATGTCGCTGACCGAGCTGAGCCGCTCGACCTGCTCCTTGCCTTCCCGTATCGACCTCTCGAGGAGCTTCCTCGTTTCGCTTTCGAGGCAATGCTCCTTCTCGAGGTCGAAGAACATCAGCTGCAGCTGATTCATGAGATTGTTGAGAATGTGTTGTGTCGAACGGACCGTCGCGATGAATACCTCGCGCTTCTCCCGCTCGGACGCAGCGATTCTTCGCGCCCGGTTATCTGCGAAAGCACCGAAGGCGACGATTAGCAGGACCATACTCAGGCGCATCCAGAACTCGTTGATGTCCGAGGGAACAACTTCTAAGAATTCGTCGGCGTAGACGAACCGGTGGATGACTGACTCCGCAAACCAGTAGACAACGGCCAGGCCGATGCCCAGCAGGGTGAATTTGTATCGGTCCATGATTCAGACGTCGAATTTCGTGACGACCTTTCTATCGCTCCTGGCTATTTGATTCTCCGAACAAGTTCGGATTCCTCAATCCGTGCAAGTGCGTATTGCACGGCAAAACCACCGCTTTCGCGAAATGTTTTTTTTATCTGTTATTTCGACAACTTGAACACATATTCCCACCGGTCTCTGCGAGAACCCGTTGAGTGGCCTGCCTCAGTCGACGACGGTCAGTTCTTTTACGAGATGGTCGGCGCCGTAGACCGTTTTCAGTGCCTCGAGCATGATCGCCGTATCAACGCCAACGGTCCTGTTCGTGGCCGGGTCAAACCAGTAGTCGCCGGCGATGGAGTGGATGTTGCCGTCGAACGCCAGGCCGACCAGGTTTCCATCGGCGGCGACGATCGGGCTGCCCGAGTTTCCGCCGGTGATATCGGTGGTCGCCACGAAGTTGAACGGCGTATCGGGTTCGAGTGCCTCCCTCGCCGCCGTCCAGCTGTCCGGCAACATGAACGGCCTCTGCCCCGTGGTGCGCTCGAATAGCCGGCTCGTGCGGGTGAACGGGTCGACCAGTTCGCCCTTCTCCTCCCATCCCTCGACGGCCCCGTAGGTTATCCTCAGGGTGAAGGTCGCATCCGGGTAGGTGTCCGATCCATAGATCTGAAAACGGGCATCCGCGATCATCTCCTCGCCGCGTGTCAGCGGCGCCTCGACGTCATTCTCGAACTGCTGCCGCAGCGCCCGGGCTTCCGGATCGATATCGAGCGCCAGACGGATCATCGGGTCCTCGCTGGCTTTTACGGCATCGACACCGCCATCCCACAGGGCCGTGCGAAAATCCGGGTCTTCGAGCTGGCTGCCCGAAACGAGCCTGGCGGCCAGTCCCTCGGGGGATTCCTTGCCGAGGATAGCGTGCACGTACTTGCTGTCCGGGCCCAGCCACTCCCGCATCTTCTCCAGCGAGAACGTGAGGCTGAGTGTCTCGTATTCCTTGTCGATCGGCCGTTTCGCGGACAGGTTCTGCTCGACCTGCGGCAGGGCGGCATCCGTGTACGCGCGGATTCGCTCGTTGTTGGGGCGTTCGCGCTCTGCCGTGCCGCGCACGATGGTCCGCGCATAATTGAACAGTTCGCTGTTGAACGCCGCCGCGTTCTCGATGAAGAGGTGATCTTCATAAAAGTTGCGATGCGTATCTACCGCATCTTCGATCAGCGTCCATGCATCACCGTAAGCAGCACTCAGGTCCGGATCAGCTGCTACCGCCGCACGCAGTTCCCGCTCCTGTTTATCCTTCATCGCAAGCATCGAATCGTTTTGCAGCGCTTTCAGTTGATTCCTGCGGACCTTGATGGCGTTCTCGAGTCCCGCAATGCGCTGCTGCACTGTCCTGGCAGCCTCCTCACTCGTGTTTTGCCAGGCCAGCATGCGGCCGCGCAGTTCCGAATTCCGCAGCAACCAGAGCGGCAACACGACATCGCGCTGCATCTTGAGCTGGGTCATCGTCAGCAGGCGATCCGTCGAGCCCGGATGTCCCGAGATGAACACCGGCTCTGACAAGCGGGGCCCGCCCTGCCTCCAGCGCAGATAGTTCGGTGTCGAAGCCGGTTTTCCGTCTTCGTATGCGCGGAGGAACGACATGTCGAGACACCAGCGCGGAAAATTGAAGTTATCCGGGTCCCCGCCGAATGCGGCGATATCGACTTCAGGGGCAAATACGAGCCGAACGTCGTCGTATCGCTTGTACTTGTATATGAAGTACTGGCCGCCATTGTAGAGGGACACCGCTTCGCACTTGAGTTCTCCGTCAGCGGCTTCCTCGCATTCGGTCTCCAGGTCCGTCAATGCCGCCTTGCGGGCTTCGTTCGCCTCGGCGTCGTCGAGCGCCCGCGTTGCTGCCGTCACTTTGCCGGTGACGTCGTCGAGGTCGATCAGGACTGAAACCTGCTGCCCCGGGCAGCTGAGTTCCTGCTCACGGCTGGCCGCCATGAAGCCCTCGTCGGACAGGTTTCGCTCCGCGCTACTGAGGTTGCGAATACAGCCCCAAATGCAATGGTTGTTTGTCAGAACAAGTCCGTCGGGTGACGCAAAGGAGCCCGTACAGCCGTTCTCCAGTCGTACCGTCGCGAGCTGTGAGGACCGCAGCCAGCCGTCATCGATTTCGACGTCGTACTTTTCCGCCACCCGATCAGCCGGGAAGTTGTCGATGGTCCACATGCCTTCATCGGCAACGGCGAGACCCATGATGGAAAAGAGCGATACTGCGAGGGCATATTTCTTGTTCATTCGTATTTCCCGATTAAAGTGATGTTTGCAGCCGGCGGTCACTTTGCCGGTCCGGCATGAGCTTTGAATCTATCGACCGAATTCTACCCCGAACGTTCCTTGGTCAGTTGCTGGCGGCCGTCTCGAGGACGACGCGCCACAGGTATTCGACCATGCTGACGAAGGCGTCCTCGGCGACCCGCTCGTTATCGCCGTGAGCGCCGAAGCCGCTGTTGATCTCGGCGATCGTGCGCGCCGGTCCGATGCCGTAGGACTGTACGCCCCTGGCACGCAGCTGCGCCATATCGGTTGCGCCGGTACTCATGATCGGAATAACCGTGGCTTCCGGGTACATCTCGACCGCGATCCGTTCCAGCGTCTGGAACATCTCGTTGTCGATCTCTGATGAGGGTGCCGCCGGCCGGTAAATCGGCTCCGGAACGATCTCGACCCGCGGATCGTCGATGACGGCGGCAAGTTGTTCGTAGAAGCCCTCGACGTCTTCATCGGGCAACATGCGGATATCGAGTACGGCCGACGCCTCCGATGGAATGACGTTGCGGCGGAAACCCGCGTCGATGACCGTTGGCACGACCGAGGTTCGCAATATCGAGTAATGGTACGGAAAGGTCTCCAGGAACCGTTTCTGAATCGCCTCGCTCATCTCGGGGTTGGCAATGTTCTCGTACAACATCGCCTCGTCCGGCGGCGAGATTGCGGCGAGACGCCTGAAATACATCTCGGTCGTCTCGTTCAGACGCATTTCCGTCTGCCAGGCTGACGCCCTGGAGACCGCATTGGCCAGTATCATCACCGCATTGTCGAGGCGTGGCACCGAGCCGTGTCCCGGTGTGCCGCGCGCCACGAGCGTTACGCGACGTGGCATCTTCTCGGTGGTTTCTACACCGAAGGTGTGCACACGGCCGTCACGGATGACACCCTCTCCGCCTTCCGCGATGCTGTATTCGGCTTCGATCACCTCCCAGTGCTGCTCGACCAGGAAGTTGATACCGACGTCCGGTGTCCCCTCTTCACCGGCTTCCGCGAGGAAGATGACGTCGCGATCCAGTTCGACACCCAGGCGCTTCAGCAGGATCATCACCATCATTCCGGCCGCGACATTGTCCTTGTCGTCGAGCGTGCCGCGGCCGTAGATATAGCCGTCCTTGCGAATTCCGGAAAAAGGGTCCGCGTACCACTTCTCGGGCTGCACGCCCACTACGTCCGTGTGGCCCATGATCAGGATCGGACGCTTGCTGCCGTTACCTTCGTGCCGTGCGACCAGGTTTGCGCGGGCGGGGTCGAGTGCATAGAGCTCCGACTCGATTCCTTCAGCGGCCAGCACCGCCTTGATGTATTCGGCAACTTCGGTTTCATTGCCGGGAGGGTTCACGGACGGAATCTTGACGAGCTCGACGAGGTGGTCGATCGCCTCACGGCCCACCTCGTCCCAGTCGACCAGGTAGGACTGCTGGGCACTGGCCGCATTCAGCAACGACAGCGAAGCGAACAACACTATCTTCCCCATTCGATGCATCGAAGAAATCCGGGTTCGGCGCGTCAACGTAACTAACGGGCTATCACATCAGCGAGGTATTTCCGAAACGCGTCGCCCGTGTCCGGATGCTCCAGGCCGTGCGCCACGGTTGCCTTCAGGTAACCGAGTTTACTGCCGCAGTCGAAACGCTCACCTTTAAAGGCATAAGCATAGACCGCAACATCATCGAGCAGATCGGCAATCGCGTCGGTAAGCTGGATTTCCCCGCCGGCGCCGCGGCCGGTCGTCTCGAGCTTGTCGAATATCGCGCCGGGCAGCAGGTAGCGCCCGACCACCGCAAGATTGGACGGTGCGTTTTCTGGTGCGGGCTTCTCCACGATGCGGACAATGCGGTTGTTGTCGGCTTCGTCTACCGCCACGATACCGTAGCTGGACGTATCTTCCGGCGGCACCGTTTCCACGGCAATCACGCCGCCACCGTGGCGTTCATATTCGGCGGCCATCTGCGTGAGGCACGGGACATCGCTGGCTATCAGGTCATCGGCGAGATGCACGAAGAACGGCTCGTCACCGACCGCGGGCCGCGCACACAGGACCGCGTGGCCGAGACCAAGCGGCTCTCCCTGGCGGATGTAGATACAGGCGACACCGTCGGGAACGATAGCCTGGATGCTTTTCAGCAGGTCGTCCTTGCCCGCATCCTTCAGCGCCGTCTCCAGTTCCGGGTCGGTGTCGAAATGGTCTTCGATCGCGCGCTTGGAGCTTCCGGTCACGAAGACAAGCTTGGTTGCACCGGCGTCAATGGCTTCCTCGACCGCATACTGGATCAGCGGCTTGTCGACGATGGGCAGCATTTCCTTGGGGCTGGCCTTGGTGGCGGGCAGGAATCGAGTGCCGCGCCCGGCAACCGGAAATACAGCCGCGCGAATCTTCTGACTCAATGTAACGCTCCCTCATTGGCTTGCGACGTGCGCATGATAGCCAATAATGTCCGCCGATTCTTTGGCAAATCGCCGCCAGAGGGATTGCGCCGCACCGAAAAATCCGGCGCGGCGCGATGCGTGTCTCCCGGCTGCTACTTCTTGGCGGCGGGCGCGACGAGGATATTTTCCCGATTCAGTTCGACCGTCCGGTCACCTATGCCCTTGACCAGCGACAGATCGTCCGCCGACTTGAAGGGCCCATGCTTCTGCCGATATTCGACTATTGCGCGCGCCTTGTTGAGACCGACGCCCTGCAACGACTCGGAAATAGTCTCCGCGTCCGCCGTATTGACGTTGACGGGACCGGCCAGTGCCAGACAGGGCACCAGCATGGCGACCATGAAAAATCTGCTCATCAATTTGATCATCGGAAGGCTCCTCTCACATTTGGGGGTCTGATGCGCCGCGTGGACGCGGTATCGGAGCTTACGCAATGGGATTCGCGGAAACAGTCCGCGAAACTCAGGGCTTCCACCGGTTTCGCGATTCTCGCCGGTACTCAGTAATTCGTGATGCTGTGCTGCAGAATCGTATCGAACTGCACGCGCGAGGCGGGCCGCTGGGTCTCCCAGTTACGGCAGCTGGGGCACTGCCAGAGCAGGCGCTGGCTCGAGAATCCGCATTCCTGGCACTGGTAACGCGGCGAAGCGGTTGCGAGTTTGCTGAGCGCCTTGCGGATCTTCACGAGCACCGACTCTTCCTCATCGCGGGACTGATCCGAGAGCCGGTGCAAATCGACGAATTCCGCCAACGTGGGCTCGTTCAGCATGTACTCCCGCACTACATCGTCGATTACCGGGATGCCCCCGATGTCGTTGACGATCGCCGTGTAGGCGACCAGCGACCGCATTTCCGGGTGTTTCTGCACGAGGGATTTCAGGGCACGCTCGAGTTCGGCCAGCGCGTCCTCTCGCGTGTAGATCGCAACGATCTCCGGCAATGCTTCCGCTATGAGATAGGTGTTCTCGTCGATGATGCGGTGATACAGGCGCAACGCGGTCTTGCTGTCGTGCGTCTCCTGCGCGATGTGCGCCCGGGTGAGCGCCCCGCGCATCGTACGCGGGCGGCCGGTCTGCGCCTTCTTGACGTATGCACGCGCCGCGGAATAGTCGTTTCGTTGCGCGGCACCTTCGGCAAGTTCACAGTAGTAATGCGCGATCTGCAGGGCCAGCGATCGTCCCCCCAGTACCTCGAGTCTCTCGGCGGAATCGATTGCCCGTTCCCACTCCTTCTCCTGCTCGTAGATGCGGCAAAGCGACTCCAGCGCCTGAACCTGGTAGCGGGACCCCTGCGACAGGCGCGAGAAGAGATTCTCGGCCCGGTCCAGCAGGCCAGCATGGAGATAATCCTTGGCGAGCGAGTACAGCGCCTGGTCTCTCTGCTCGGCCGCGAGATCCGGCCGGGCAATGATGTTCTGATGGATCCGGATGGCCCTGTCGACCTCCCCCCGGCGCCGGAAGAGGCTACCCAGAGCAAAGTGGGTTTCGATCGTCTTGTCATCCACGCGCACCATTTCGAGAAAATGTTCCAGCGCCTGGTCGGTCTGTTCGTTGAGCAGAAAATTGAGGCCCTTGAGATAGTCGATGTTGAGCGGCGGCGGCGCCTGTTCCTCCTCGCGTTCACCAAAGCGACCCATCGCCCAACCCGCTGCAGCGAGCAGCAGGAAGAGACCCGCCAGGAGAAATGTGGATTCAGTCGGCATCGGACAACGGCAGGTGCCGCAGGGAGCTGACCTCCGACTCCGAAATGCGCAGCGCCCGTCGCAGTGCACGCCGTTCATTCACGAGGCGCAGCGCAAACAGGCCCATGCTGATCACCCCGAGCAGCCACCCTGCAACCAGTGCCACCGTAAACGCAATGGATATGGAGGTCGTGATACTGACAAATGCGAGATCGACCTCTACGGCGCCGGTATTCAGATACGAAAATACGACAATGACGCCAAAAATCACGATCAGCAGGATGATCAGGCCGGCCTTTCTAAACATTCGCTCGCTCCACAGCGGCCAGATGCGGCTCTGGTAGTGTGAGAGTGTATTGCTTTAGCGCGATTTTGGTAACCGCTGCCTGCCCGGCCCCGGGACCGAGCATTCAGTTCTTGATAGGAAAGTGTCGGCTCGCGTTGACCCGCTCGCGCAGATCCTTACCCGGTTTGAAATGAGGAACGTACTTGCCCGACAGGGCAACGGCTTCGCCGGTCTTCGGATTGCGGCCGATACGCGGCGGCCGGAAATGCAGTGAGAAGCTGCCGAAGCCGCGGATCTCTATCCGCTCCCCCCTGGCCAGCGAATCGCTCATGAGGTCCAGCAGGTGCTTCACCGCCAGTTCAACGTCTTTCGCAGGAAGGTGTTTTTGCTTGCGAGCGATGGCTTCTATGAGTTCAGATTTTGTCATTTTCTCACTTCGGTCCTGGCCGGGGCGCGTAACCCACCGATAGTATTGACAAATATAGCCCGGACCGCAGGGTCCGGGCTACCTTTTTTACGTAATTATTTACTTCCGCCGGACATTTTTTCCTTGAGAAGCTCGCCCAGCGTGGTCCCAACGGGCGCCGAACCGGCCTCGGACTTGTAGTCCTTGATCGCCTCGGCTTCCTCGTGTACCTCCTTCGCCTTGACCGACAGCGCTACCGAACGGTTCTTGCGGTCGACGTTGGTGAACTTGGCTTCGATTTCCTCCCCGACCTTCAGGACCATGCGAGCATCCTCGACGCGGCCGCGGGCCAGCTCGGATGCGCGCAATGAACCGATCACTCCGTCGCCGAGATCGACGATCGCGCCGCGCGCATCAACCTCGGTGACCGTACCCTTGACGATCGAGTTCTTGGGGTGCTCCGCAAGCCAGGCCGAGAACGGATCCTTCTCCAGCTGCTTGACGCCGAGGGAAATGCGTTCTCGCTCTGCATCAATTGCCAGGACGGCCGCTTCGAGATCCTGTCCCTTGCTGTAATTGCGAACCGCTTCTTCCCCGGCGAGATCCCAGGAGATGTCGGAAAGGTGTACCAGGCCGTCGATGCCGCCATCCAGGCCGATGAAAATCCCGAAGTCGGTGATCGACTTGATCTGGCCAGTGACCTTGTCGCCGCGGTTGTATGTCGCAGCAAATTCGGCCCAGGGATTCGAATTGCACTGCTTGATACCGAGCGAAATACGGCGACGCTCTTCGTCGATCTCGAGGACCATGACTTCCACTTCCTCGCCAACCTGCACGATGCGCGACGGATTGACGTTCTTGTTCGTCCAGTCCATCTCGGATACGTGCACGAGGCCTTCCACGCCGTCCTCGATCTCTACGAAACAACCGTAGTCTGCGATGTTCGTGACTTTACCGAACAACCTCGTCTGCGGCGGATAGCGGCGCGCAAGATCCTTCCACGGATCGTCGCCCAGCTGTTTCATGCCCAGCGATACGCGCTGCCGCTCGCGATCGAACTTGAGGATCTTTACATCGATCTCGTCGCCGACGTTGACGACCTCGGAGGGATGCTTGACGCGCTTCCAGGCCATATCGGTGATATGCAGAAGACCGTCGATGCCGCCCAGGTCGACGAAGGCGCCGTAGTCCGTCAGGTTCTTGACGATACCCTTGACGGTATTGCCTTCCTGCAATTCCGCCAGCAACTGTTCGCGTTCCTCGGAGTATTCCTGTTCAACCACGGCACGCCGCGATACAACGACATTGTTGCGACGCTGGTCGAGCTTGATGACCTTGAACTCGAGGCTCTTGCCCTCGAGATAGGCCGGATCACGCACCGGCCGGACGTCCACCAGGGACCCGGGGAGGAATGCGCGAACGCTGTCGATTTCGACAGTGAAGCCGCCCTTGACGCGTCCATTGATCACGCCCTCGACAACCTCGCCTTCCTCGAATGCTTTCTCGAGCTCCGTCCAGGTACGCGCACGAATCGCTTTTTCGCGGGACAGGCGGGTCTCACCGAAACCATCCTCTACCGCGTCCAGCGCGACATCGACTTCGTCTCCTACGGAGATTTCGCCGTCGCGCATGTCGCCTCTGAACTGCTCGATGGGGATAACGGCCTCTGACTTGAGACCGGCACTAACGATTACAACATCGTCATTGATTGCGACAACGATGCCCTTGATGATTGAACCGGGCTTGATCTGTTGACTCGCAAAACTTTCTTCAAATAATTCAGCAAAACTCTCAGACATTTAATTAACCAATAGGACCCTGCATCTGCATGGGCCACACCCAAAAAACGTCACACCACATCCTGTAGCTGACGGACATTACAAAAAAGAATCGGACTCCATGTCCGATTCAACCCAATCCTTTCCTGGAAAAATCTAGAGTTCTTCGGCCAGCTGTTTCCTGGCCCAGCCCAGTACCGTGTTCGTCACGGTTTCAATGGACTGGCCCGAAGAATCCAGAATCCTGGCGTCCTCGGCCGGCCTCAACGGCGCGACCGATCGTTCGGAATCCCGCCGGTCACGGTCCTCTATGTCCCGCGAAAGGGCGGCAAGGCTAACATCAATACCCTTGTCTTTCAACTGCTTATGTCGCCTTC
>JAACFE010000022.1 GCA_009937525.1 Gammaproteobacteria bacterium | reverse complement strand
CCGTTTCTGGGAGCGGGTGACCTCGACGCTCGTGGCCGACTCGAACTGGAACTACGGCGCATACCGGACCGCAACTGGACGCCGGAGCTGTTGCTGCGCGCAATGCGAGGGCGCAAGGCGGCGGCCGACGCCGTTGACTGGCTGAACAGGGTCGAAGAACTGGTCGACATGTGTCGGGCCGGGCAAAGAGAGGCGTCACCTGCTCACTGGGCGGAGACGGTAGACGCGATGCTGGAGACGTTTCGCTGGCCGGGCGACGCGCCGCTCGAGAGTGCCGACTTTCAGCTCATCAATCGCTGGCGAGACCTGCTGAACGACTTCGCGAGGCTGGAACTCGTGATGCCAAAGATGACGCTCGGCCAGGCCGTCGGGCAGTTGAGCGCAATGGCTTCGGACACCATCTTCCAGCCGGAATTGGAGGGTGCCGTGGTCCAGGTCCTCGGGCCGCTCGAGGCGGCGGGACTGGAGTTGGACAAGGTGTGGATTGCCGGCCTTACGGCAAGCCGCTGGCCACCGTCCCGGCGGCCGACGGCGCTGATCTCGCGGCGTCTGCAGCAACACTATGGCATGCCCGACGCTGATCCGGACGATACCGCAGCCTATGCACAGCGGGTCATTGGGCGTCTGTTGGCGAGCGCCCGATCATGCATATGCAGTTACCCGATCCGTACCGGCGACTCGATCGAATCACCGACGGCGCTACTCGCGGATATGACCGCAGATGGCGGTCCTGAAGACCCGGGATGGCATGCGGTGCGGCTTTGCGCGCTGGCCACGTCAAACGAGCTGGAACGCGATCCTGTTCCTCCGGTCTCTGCGGGTGAATCGATTCCCGGCGGCGCTGCCACCATACAATGGCAGATGACCGAACCGTTCAGCGCATTCGCCATGGGCCGTCTCGGTATATCGTCGCTGCGGCCGATCGTACCGGGCCTGTCTCCGATAATCCGCGGCAACCTCATTCATGCCGCAGCCTTTGGTCTCTACGAGGAGCGGCCCTCGCAGGAGGACATCCGACGCTGGTCTGACGCGGAACTCGAACAACGAATTGCCAGCGCAACGAAGAGCGCGTTCGCTCGCTATGAGCGTCATGCGGATCGGGTTCTGAGGGAATTGCTCGAACTCGAGCGCGAGCGAGTGTCCCGCCTGCTGGAGGAACTGGTGGACGTCGACCGGCAGCGGGGCGGCTTCGCGGTTCACGCGGTGGAGCTGTCACTGGATGTCGAACTGGCAGGAGTACGACTGGGACTGCGCGTCGACCGGGTCGATCGCTGCGACGATGGCGCAGTCGCGATCCTCGATTATAAGACGGGCAGCGCCAGGAAGTTCCTCGATCGCAACGGCGAACCGACGGACGCACAACTGCTCGTGTACGCGACTGCAATGCAGGAACCCGTGGCTGCTCTCGGCTTCTACAATATCGACAGCCGGGAGACTGCGCTAAGCGCCTGCGGGCAGGCCGATATGGACCCGCAGGAATGGCGCCAGTCGTTACAACGGTGGACAAACGCCGTCGAGCGTGCTGCCCGCGACTTCGCGGCCGGTGACGTTCGCATCCGCTATTGGCAAACGCTCCGCGAGGCGCGGCCGCTCAGTATCCTTTCTCGTTTCGGAGAGTTACGGCGTGACGCATGATGTCGCACTGCTCGCCGCCGACGAACGGGCCCGTAGCGAGGCGCTGGACGTGACCCGTTCCTTCATCGTGCAGGCCCCGGCCGGTTCCGGTAAGACCGAACTCCTGATCCAGCGCTACCTTCGACTGCTGGCAACGGTCGATTCTCCGGAGGAGGTCATTGCGATAACGTTTACGCGCAAGGCAGCCGCAGAAATGCAGTATCGCGTGCTGCAGGCCTTGCGGCGATCGCAGCGCGGCGAGGTTCCGGAGGCGCCGCACGAACGCGTCACGGCTGCGGCTGCCGCCGAAGCACTGGATCGAGACCGGCAAAAAGGCTGGCAAATCATCTCCAATCCGCGACGCATGCGCATCCAGACGCTGGACTCGCTGAATGCTTCGATCGCGCGAATGCAACCGCTTACAGGCTCTGCGGCCAGCGGCAATGCCGTTGCAGACGATGCTGAAGCGCGAGCGCTCTATCGTACCGCCGCGGCCGCCACGCTCGACTGGCTGGCCGAACCCGGCACGCTGCGCGACGCCGTACAAGAGGTGCTGCTACATCTCGACAACAATACGTCGCTCTACGTTGGCTACCTTGCACGAATGCTCGAGACGCGGGACCAGTGGCTGCCCTTCGTCGGTGCCGGGAAGACCCACGACGACGACGCATTGCGCGAGGGCCTGGAAGCAAATCTCAGCGGGATTGTTACTGCTCACCTCGAACAGACACGACGTGCCTTTCCCGTGGAGATCGTGCCGGATTTCCTGGCGCTTGCGGACTACGCGAGCAGTAATCTGCTGGAGGCGGGCAAGGCGAATCAACCCGTCTGTGCGCTGCGCCAATTGCCGGCGATGCCGCCTGCGTCGGCCGAGGCGCTGGATGCGTGGCGTGGCATCGCGGCGTTACTGCTCACGACGGGAGGCGGCTGGCGAAAGCGCGTCAATGTAAACGACGGTTTCCCCGCGGGCGACGATGGCCAGAAAAAAGCGCTTTACGACGTCATCGAATCCGCGTCCCGTCATCCAAAGCTGCTGCGATTGATTGGCGAGATCCGTACCTTGCCGCCGGCCAGGTACAGCGACGCGCAGTGGTCCGTGCTGCTTGCCCTGTTTCGCCTGTTGCCAATGGCCGTCGCCGAGCTGCAACAGCTGTTCAGCACGCATCACCTGACCGATTTCATCGAAATAGCGATCGCTGCCGATCAGGCGCTGGGCTCGGCCGAAACCCCGGGAGATATTACGCTGCTCCTGGACTACCAGCTGCGGCATGTACTGATCGATGAGATGCAGGACACGTCGCTCGCCCAGTACGGGATGCTGGAAGCATTGACGGGGGGCTGGGAGCCCGATGACGGCCGCACCTTGTTTTGCGTCGGCGATCCGATGCAGTCGATCTACCGGTTCCGAAACGCGGAGGTCGCCCAGTTCCTGCTGGCACAGGATACGGGCATCGGAGTGCTGCCGCTGGAACGGCTCGTCCTGCGGAAGAACTTCCGTTCGGGGCGGTTTCTCGTGCACTGGTTCAACACGGTATTCCCCCAGGTACTTCCGGCGGAGGATGATCCTGCCCGGGGCGCCGTGTCCTATGCGGAAGCGGTGCCCGCTTTGACGATGGAAGGCGACTGCCGGGTCTATCCGCTGTTCGGTGCCGATGCGGATCGGGAAGCCGAGGAGGGTTGCCGGGTCATACGCGAGACGCTTGCCGCGAATCCGCAGGATGACATGGCCGTGCTGGTGCGGGGGCGCTCCCAGCTGGCCTCGCTGCTGCCTCGACTCAGGGCCGCAGGAATCGACTACCAGGCCGTCGATATCGACCGCTTGACCGACCTGCCGGAGATCATCGACCTGTTGGCGCTTACGCGTGCCATGGTTCATCCCTGTGACCGTCTTGCATGGCTGTCCCTGCTGCGTGCCCCCTGGGTGGGCTGGGACTGGAACGACCTGCATCGACTCGTCGCAAGCGACACGAAAAGTACGGTCTGGGAACTCCTGCACGACGAGCATCGCCTGCAGGCGCTTTCGGACGAAGCGCGCAGGGCGCTGGACCGGGCGATGCCGGTCATCGAGTCCTTGCGCGGTGTCTCTCGCTCGGCGTCGCTGCGCGACCGTGTCGAGCGTGCCTGGCTGCAACTCGGCGGACCTGCAATTCTTGACGATCCGGGCAGCGTGGGGAACGTGTATCGCTATCTCGATGTTCTCGGAAAACTCGAGATTGCGGGAACGCTACACGATGTAGCCGAGCTGGAGGCACAGCTTGATCTCGAACGTGTCTCGAATAACAGCTCGGCACGTCTGCAGGTGATGACCATGCACCGTGCCAAGGGACTGCAGTTCGATCACGTGCTGTTGTACGGGCTCGGGCGAACGCCTCGCGGGAGCGTAAGATCAGTACTCAGCTGGTCCGACATCGCCGGCGAGCACGGAGACGAGCGGAAGATAATCAGTCCTGTCGGGCGCAGGTCGGACCTCGAGAACGACCCCATCCACCGCTTTATTGAACTGAACGAGGCCGGCAAGGATCGCCATGAGGTCGGTCGCTTGCTCTATGTCG
This sequence comes from Gammaproteobacteria bacterium, assembly GCA_009937525.1. GTDB lineage: Bacteria > Pseudomonadota > Gammaproteobacteria > Steroidobacterales > Woeseiaceae > UBA1847. The sequence continues at coordinate 26,765 of JAACFE010000022.1, read as the reverse complement.
CCTGCACGAGGGCACGCAAGAGCCTGCATCTGGTCGGTCACGCCTCCGTCAGTCCGGACGGTGGATCCTTGCGGGAGCCGGATTCGCGGAGCCTGCTCAGCCTTCTTTGGCCCGCTGTCGAATCCCAGTTCGAGCAGGCATTCGAGCCGCAGGAAACCGGCGAAAGCGGCAACACGGCCGACCCGTGGCTGCTGCCGCGGCGGCACCGCGTCGAACCCTCATGGGAACTGCCTGCCGTCGCGCCGGTGCCGGGTCAGGAACACGTCGCCGACACGGGCGGCGAGCTTCGCGCCGTCGATTACTACTGGGTCGGCGCCGAAGCGCGGATCGCGGGCACGGTCGTGCATCGCTGGCTGCAGTACGCGGCGCAGTGTGGCGCGGGCGTGAATGCCCTTGCCGACGATTGCCTTCAGGAACCCACGGAGCGCTGGTTACGCGAACTCGGAGTTGCGCCCGGCGAAACGATGGAACGGGTTCGCACGCGCGTGCACGCGGCCCTGCGGGGCGTGCGGAACGACTCCCGGGGCCGCTGGCTGCTGGCCGGTGAGGGTCATGCGGAACTGGCGCTCAGCGGGCTCGTGGACGGCGCGGTGGAGTCTGGAATCATCGACCGGATTCGGATAGACGATGACAAGCACTGGATCGTCGACTACAAGACGAGTACGCACGAAGGAGGGAATCTCGCAGGATTCCTGCGTGCCGAGGCGGAGCGCTATCGTGACCAGCTCGGACGCTACTCGACCCTGTACCGCGCCTACGCCGGGGTGAGCGTGCGCTGTGCGCTGTATTTTCCGCTGCTGCAGGAGTTCGTCGAGGTCGACGTGCAGGCCTAGAGCTGGCCCTCGAGCCGGATGTCATGCTGGCCGCGCTCGTTGGGCGAGCCCAGAAAACGCAGTTGCTGGCGGAGCTTGTCGCTGGTGCTGTCCGTGGCGGCCACTTTCCCGATCAATTGATAAGTGCGGTCGGGCGAGATCGTCAGGCTGGCTGCCAGGTCGAAAGCGCCGTCCACATCCTCGATGCTCGCGACCACGGCACTCTCATTGGTAAAGAATTCCGCGCGATACCCGCCGATCGGGGACGGATCAACCATCGGCGCCACGAGATCGTCGACCGCCAGGGTCCCGTCGGCCGCGATCGGCAGGCCGTCCCGTATGCGTAGCTCCTCGAATTGAATGCTGGCATTCCCCGACAGGCCAGGCATGCGCGCGATGGACGCGAACGCACTCAAGGGCAGCGACCCGCTGACATCCCCGAGCGTTACCACGCCGCCGAAACCGAGCGCGACGTCGGCTTCGAGGAAGCCTGAAGACGGGCTGGCTTCGAGGCTCGCGGCAAGATTACCGATGAGCAGGCGCGAGGGCCGCAGGCGCCATCGCAGGTCCCGCAGATACAGCCCGGCAACCGACGCTTCCGCCGCAGACCCCGACCAGATCGATCCCTCCAGCCCGCTCACCTGCACGGCGGGCGGCACGAACCAGTCGTACGCGACACGTGCCGGAAACAGGAAGATGAAAGCCGCGACAAACGTCAGCAGGCCGACGAGCACCAGGGCTTTTCGGGTCACTGTCAAAGCGACCGTTCGAGAGTAAGCGTCGCGTTGACGCGCCCCGGATCGGCGGACGTGGCGGCCGACAGGCTGCCGGCCTGCACCTCCATGCCGTACTGGTAGCTCAAATCGCCGAGCCATACGACGAGTTTGTCGAATGCCACGTTCTCGAATTCGACCCGGATGCCGTTAGGGGTCGGCTGACTGCGCTTCGGCTGACCGAGACCGTGCGAACGGAGGGTCGAATCGACAATGACCACGGGTGACTGTGCGCTGCCCGCCGCGGAAGCGGTCTGCGATCCACTCTGTGGCTGGGGCATGGCTGCGAGCGGTCGCAACTCGGCCAGCGACCGTTCCCAGGTCGACACGCGCTGCTGCAGTTCACGGTGCCCCGTGTCCAATGGCGCCCAGATCAGGCCCCAGAAAAGCGCAACCGCGATGATGGCGGCTCCGATCGACACGAACAGCCGTTCCCTGGGCTCCAGAGACTCGAACCAATCTCTCATGATCCTACCTCGCGAATCTGGATACGGCTGCTGACCTGGTCGCCGACGCGATCCGTCGACTGAATCGACGCCGTAAAGCGCGTCGACTGGCTGACGCTTTTCTGAATCTTGTCGAGCGTCGCAACATCGGGCGCAGTCAAGCGCACGTCGATGACACCGGCACGGTAGCTGATCGCCAGGATCTCGGCTTCCTTGTTCTCCTGAATGGCAGCCGCCAGCTGCTGCAACGACGGGAGGAATACGGCGGGCGCAGCCCCGGCCGTGCCGAAACTGCGGCGAATCGACGTTACCGTGCCCAGCGGATCCATGACTTCGCGTGTGTCATCCGGCCGTATCTTGCGGTACTCCGCGGTAAATTGTTCTTTGAGCGCAGCTTCCTCGCCGGACAGGCGGAAATAGTCGATGGCCTTGCCCGCGATGCCCAGCACTCCGATCGCGAGTAGCAGCGCGGCCGCATACCGCCAGGGCCTGAAGAGCGCACTCATGTCCGTGCGTTCTCCGTAACGCCCCTGCAGCAGGTTGACGCCTGCACCGCTGGCGACAGTCACTGCCAGCCTCGGCAGGACACCGTCAGGCAGGAGATTGATATCGACGCTGTCCAGATGCTGCCGCAAAACGCTCCAGTCATTCTCGAACCGCTGCTCGTCGGTCGGTTCGCAATAGACGAGCAGGTGCCTCGACGCCTCTTGCGCTTCGTCCGAAAGCCCTTCGTTGCCGAAAAGACCGGCGGCTGCCAGCGCATCGGTCGGCGTGACGCCCTGCATCACGAATTCGAGATCGGCGCCATCGTTGAAGACGATCTGATGCTCCGCTACGAGCATGCTGAGGGTGTTCGGGACAACGGCGAGACCGTGGTCTTCCGGTACGAGGCGAGCGGGCCTGATCCCCGCATCGCTGAGTCGTTCTACCCACGCGTTCATCCTGTCGTGAGCGACGACGACCACGGGAAAATCGCCGCCGGCGCGACGCGTCCCGGGCGCAAAATGCAGTTTCTCGATCTCGTCCGCTACCTGCTCCTCGAGCGCAAACGGCAATGCCGCGCGCAAACGCGCGCCCTTAGCCGGCAGGTCGCAGGTGAGGGTAGACGTCTCTCCGGCCGGGACGAGCACAATGACTTCGCGTCCGCCGATATCCTTAACGGCTTCGTCCAGCGGCCCCATGACCGGCGGTGTCCGCCGCGTACCCGCATCGTCGACCGCGATCCAGCTCGCGTGGGCATTTTCATCGGTGCCCAGCCGAATGACCAGAAATTCTGCCATTATCACGTAGTTCCCAAGCTGCGCAGGATGGGTACGACCTCTCCCCGGGGCCCACGCTGCAGCGTACTGAAGTAAATGATACGAACGGTAGCAATCTGCACGACCAACCTCAATTGAAAATAGCTTGTCGTTTCCTCGAGTTGCGGCAGAACCTCGGGAGCCACAAGCGTCGAAAACGTACTCTGGAGGTCTGCGAAGCCCCCGTTTTCGCGTTCCGAAATCAGGCTTTCGACATCTGCAGCCGAGAGATTCTCGTCCAGCGACTGCAACACGGCCGCCGTCGCAGTATTCACGTTTATCCCCGTGCGGCCGGGCAGGGCCACGATATGCGGCGCCAGGATATCGAAACTCGCTTTGTCCACGCCCTCCAGCGCCGCCAGTTCCGCCGCGTTGGTTATTGGAATATTCGGCGCTCGGTACGCCGGGATGAATCCCGTGTAGATCGCGTCTTCCGCCCCGTCAGGGAAACCGGCTTCCTGGTTGGCATCCAGCCAGTCCGCCGCGATGCCCGCGATGCGCGGATCGAGCTCCAGGGCGATCAACAACCGCCGGAACTGCTCGAGCGACAGTTCGTCGACCTCTCCGTTCTGGTCAACGAGATTGTTGACGTTGAAGCGCCCCTGGAGATCCTCGATGCTGCCGAACAACTGTCCCTGAACGACATCACTCTGCACGGGCAAGCCGGGCAGTTCGCTGGCCCAGATCTCGCTTAGGTGGTCCGTGTCCGTTTCCGCCAGGTCGTCTCGCAGAATCGACTGCACCCAGCTTTCGGCGCCCATGGCGACATGAACCGCCTGGTCACGATAAAGCAGGGTCATGGTACGCCGCATATCCAGTGCGTTATCCCAGGCCAGGCTCAGTGCGACGCTGCTGACGAGCGCCGTGATAAGGATCGCGGTAATAAGCGCTACGCCGCGTTGCCGCGCGGGCGCGTTCATGGCGCGATCTCCACGAGTCGGCGAATCTCACCTTCGTCGGTCAGCGTGAGCACGATCTCCACACCCCTGGGCCGTAGACGAAAACCGCCCGGGCCGGTCACAGTGCTCGGCGGCCATTGTTCCGATCCCTCTCCGTCGCTGGTCATGTACCGGAACACGATGCTCTCGACGCCGTCGAGCAGTACCGTCTGTATCGGCTCGTTGTTGATGGTGCGGTCCAGGACGCGCCAGTGGTAGCGAATGAGTTCGCCGTCCTCGATCCTGTAGGCGCTCCGTTGCAGCGTGCCCCTGGGCAGACCTGCCGGATTGGTCCAACCGCCGTGAGTGACCTCCAGCGCATACTCGGCCGCGAAGTTCGAGCGAATGGCGGGCTCGTAGCCGTCACCGAGCAAATCGCGAACAGGGCGGGGCGCCGCCTGCATCAGGTCCGAATCCAGGTAGCGGATGGTGCGCTGGATCGCCTGCAGGCGCTGCATCCGCTCGCCCAGCAGGTCGGCATTCGACAAGGTCTGGCCGAGTGCCATGTAGGCCATGACGCTGAGCACGCCGAAGACCGCCAGCGCCACCAGCACTTCGATCAGGGTAAAACCGTTTCGGCGCTGCGCGGTCACTGCTGCTCCCCCCGATCAGGCTGACCCGCGTTCCACGTGAGATTGCTCTGGCCCGGCGCGACCGGTTCACCGATGAATCCCGTGACCTGACGTACCGGCTCGTCGAAACCGGCATAGGAGACGGTGACGTCGACCTTCAGCAGGTTCTCTACGCCGGTTTCCGAAACCTCGGCCGTCCATGCCCAGGTCGTATTCGCATAGTCCACTTCGCCATTGCTTTCCCCCACCTCGGGCATGACACCGGCCAGGCGCATTTCTGCAATCCTGTTCTGGGCGATCCAGCTGGCGAAGGTCCGGTCGCGCATCGTATTCGCCGTGTCGATCATCTGGCCCATGCTGGCGGCAACGCCCGCGAGGGCCAGCGACACGATTACGAGCGCGACCATCACTTCGATCAGGGTAAAACCGGTGGGGCGCCGGCGGGCAATCACATCGAGTCCTCCGGTGTGACGATCTCCAGTGCGCCTGCCGCATCGCCCTGCAAGGCAATGACGCTGTTATCGATACGGCGTACAAGGTGTAACTCGAATGGCGACATGTCGCCGCTGGAGTAAATCAGGATATGCGGAGCGTAGCGCTCGATGCCCGAACGGTCTTCTTCATCGGATGCCGTCCTCGCAGGATCCGTCTTCAGCAAGACACGCCGGTCCTCGATAAAGAGCTCCAGTTCGAGCTCTTCCGGCAGTTCTCGCGGGCGCAGGGTGTCATCGCCGATAATCTCGCTCCACTGCAGCGTAAGCGGGTCGAATTCGACGAAGCGATACGAGGTCTGCATGAACTCGAGCCCGAATTCGCGTCCCTGCAGCAGGGACTCGTCCCGGGCGACGTCGACGAGCGACACGATCCGCTGCGCTTCGTCCCGCAGCTGACTGTCACCTCCGACCAGAGTAATCGAGAGTACGGCGATCGACATGATGATGCCGATGATCACGATGACGACGAGGATCTCGATCAGCGAAAACCCGTCGCTTCGTCCATGCAGGCGCATCGCAGCGTGCCGGCCCCTGGGCCCCTTATTCGAGATTCCAGTTTCCGATATCGGCATCGATGCCTTCACCGCCGGGTCTGCCATCGCGTCCCAGGGTGTAAATGTCGATCTCACCATTGTTGCCGGGATTCAGGTACTGGTACGGATTACCCCAGGGATCCTTGGGTACGCGATCGAGGTAACCGCCGGGCTTCCAGTTCGTGATCGAGGGGTCTGCCGGCTTGGCCACCAGCGCTTCCAGGCCCTGTTCCGTGGTCGGGTACTGGAAGTTGTCGAGCCGGTAAAACTTCATCGCGTTCTCGATATTCGAAATCTCAGCCTTGGCCTTCGTAATCTGCGCGTCGTCAACTCGACCGATGACGTTTGGCGCAACGATCGCCGCCAGGATGCCGATGATGATCACGACGACCATGATCTCAATCAGGGTAAAACCGCGCTGGCGCCGAAAACTGCGCCGCTGCCTAATGTTTTTACTCACGGGTTGCTCCAGAGGGTATCGCCGTATCGCGAAGGCCGGGAGAACCGGCCGAAATTGACTCGTTGTCGGTACAAACGTCAGTATACCAAACATGGGGTTAGGCAAAGGCGAGGAAATGCGACGCGACGCCTTGCCAGTGCAGGCCTGGCTGGTGCCCGGAATCGTCTTGCTCATCGCTCTTGCCCTTATGTTGAGTGGCGATTCCGGCCGTGAATGGCTGCGTTTCGACCGGGGCGGAATCGCTGCGGGCGAAGTCTGGCGGCTGCTGACCGGACATTTCGTGCACCTCGGTGTCTCCCACACACTCCTCAACCTCGCCGGGCTGGTCCTGGTCTGGATCCTCGTTGGCCGGACCTTCACCCGGCCACAATGGGTGTACGTGATGGCGGGATCCGTGGCCGCCATCGACCTGGGACTGTGGTTTGGTGCCACACAGCTCGAATGGTACGTGGGGCTGTCCGGGCTGCTGCACGGCATGCTCGCCGCCGGGATTGCGGGAGGGCTTGCCGATCGCAGCTACGAAGCCCTGGTCCTCGCCATCGTGGTTGCCGGCAAGCTGGCCTGGGAGCAGCTCGTCGGGCCGCTGCCGGGCTCCGAGGCAAGCTCGGGCGGGGCGGTTATCGTGGATGCGCATCTGTACGGCGTCATCGGTGGAGCGGCAGTCGCGGCAGCCATCATTAGAGTCCGGCGCAGGGCGCCTATATAATTCGCTGCCGGAGTCGAAAACAACAAACGGAGCACGCCTTGACGATCGCAGAGGTATTTCCCGGCAGGGGAGCCCGGTCGCGGGTAAGGCTCTACAGGGCTGAGTCCTGGGAATCAGAGAAGGAGCGACTATGAGCAGTCTGTTCGACGCCACGGCACTCAGCGGTGAAGTGGCACTCGTAACCGGGGCGTCGCGCGGCATCGGCGCCGCCATTGCCGCGGTGCTGGCCGGTGCCGGCGCAACCGTTATTGGCACGGCAACCAGCGAGGGTGGCGCCACGGCGATCAGCGAAGCGCTGGGCGACCATGGCAGGGGCATCGTGCTCAATATCGCGGATGACGATTCTGTCGAGGCCGCCCTCAAGGACGTGCAGTCGAACGAGGGCACGCCGACCATTCTCGTCAATAACGCGGGCATTACCCGCGACAACCTGCTGATGCGCATGAAGCCGGAGGAATGGAACGAGGTGATTGCGACCAACCTCAGCGGTGTCTACCGGCTGTGCAGGGGATGCCTGCGCGGAATGATGAAAGCGAAGAAGGGACGCATCATCAACATCGCCTCGGTCATCGGCGTTATGGGCAATGCGGGGCAATCGAATTACGCCGCCGCGAAGGCCGGCGTGATCGGCTTCTCGAAGTCGCTGGCGCGCGAGATAGGCTCGCGCAACATTACGGTCAATGTCGTCGCTCCGGGCTTTATCGATACGGACATGACACGCGTATTGCCGGAAGATCAGCGTGCCGCGATGCTCTCCCAGGTACCGCTCGGCAGGCTCGGCGAGGGCGAGGATATCGCCAATGCCGTGCTTTTTCTGGCATCAAAGGCGGCCGCTTACGTGACCGGGGAAACCCTGCACGTGAACGGGGGCATGCTGATGGACTGAATTGGTGGGAAATCGGGTGTCCCGCGTATAGATTGCCACTTTATATTCACATACAATACCGGGCCACGGATAGGGAGCACCTTTTTATATCAAGGACTTATCGCGGATTCGGCGGGACTTCCCGGCGGTCGCCGGCGTGGCACAAGGATCGCCCGGGAAAGGAACGACCGGCTCGGTGACGCATGGCGCGTGCGCCGTGGCGAGATTTTGAATGAGTCTTCTCAGGAGAAGCTACCACTATGAGCAGTATTGAAGAACAAGTTAAAAGCATCGTTGCCGAACAGCTCGGCGTCAAAGAGGACGAGGTAACGAACGATGCTTCTTTTGTCGATGATCTCGGCGCGGATTCGCTGGACACGGTCGAGTTGGTCATGGCTCTGGAAGAAGAGTTCGAGACCGAAATCCCCGACGAGGAAGCCGAGAAGATCACCACTGTACAGCAGGCTATCGATTTCGTTACCGCTCGCGCCAGCGAGAGTTGATCGATCGGGCGCGGCGGCCGACGTGATCGCCGCCGCGCTGTTCTTCCGGGTTTTCGACTGGCGGTTCCGCCACATCCAATCGGCAATACATTGAGCAAACGTCGCGTTGTCATCACCGGCATGGGGATCGTCTCTCCGGTGGGCAGCCGGCTGGATGATGCCTGGAAGAACGTTGTCGAGGGTAATTCCGGTATCGGTCTCGTCGAGGATTTCGACGCCAGTAGCTTCCCCACGCGAATTGCCGGCAGCGTGAGGGACTTCGATATCGACAAGTACCTCGCGCCCAAGGAACAGCGCAAGAACGATCCCTTCATCCACTATGGCATTGCCGCGAGCGTCGACGCCATCGAAGACTCCGGGCTGGAGATCAGCGAAGACAACGGTCATCGCATCGGGGTGGCGATGGGATCCGGTATTGGCGGCATCAAATTTATCGCGGACAATCACGACAAGTTGCTTGCCGGCGGCCAGCGCAAGGTCTCGCCGTTCTTCATCCCCGGTTCCATCATCAATATGACGTCGGGCCAGGTAAGCATCATGCAGCACATCACCGGCCCCAATATTTCCATCGTCACGGCGTGCGCAACGTCGACACACTGCATCGGCTTCGCCGGGCGCTGTATCGTCCACGGCGATGCGGATGTGATGCTTGCTGGTGGCTCCGAATATGCGACCACGCCGCTTGCGATGGGTGGCTTTTGTTCCGCGCGCGCAATGTCCACGCGCAACGACGATCCCGCTGCTGCAAGCAGGCCGTGGGATGTCGACCGTGACGGTTTCGTGCTGAGTAACGGTGCCGGATGCGTGGTGCTGGAGGAACTCGAGCATGCCAGAGCACGAGGCGCCAGAATCTACGCGGAACTCATCGGCTTCGGCATGAGTGGCGATGCCTACCACATCACACTGCCACCGGCGGACGGCGAAGGTGCGCGCAAGTGCATGAGCGCGGCAATCCGCGATGCGGGGCTCGATCCGGCGGACATCCAGTACCTCAACGCGCACGGTACGTCGACGCCGGCCGGCGATATCGGCGAATCGGTTGGCATCCGGCGGACCTTCGGCGATGCCGCGGACAGCTTGATGATTAGCTCGACGAAATCGACGACCGGACACCTGCTGGGCGCGGCCGGCGTCGTCGAAGCGATCTTTTCGGTCCTGGCAATCCGGGATCAGGTAGTGCCACCGACAATCAACCTGGACAACCAGGACCCCGAGTGCGATCTCGACTACGTTCCCAACGCGGCGCGGGACGCAAAAATACGGACGGCGATTTCTAACTCGTTCGGATTCGGTGGTACCAACGGCAGCCTGATCTTCAGAGCGTTCGACTGAGTCTGCCGCCGTGTACGGGCGGAATTCCTACGACGATCTGCAGGCCTGTGCGCTGGCGCAGCCGGTCGATCTGCTTGGTCTCCACCGGCTGTTGCCGCAGCGTTACCCGTTCCTGCTGCAAAGCACGTCTGCGCGGCCGCCGTTGGGGCGCTACGACATCCTGTTCGCCTGCCCGGGCGAGGCGCTCGTGCTGGGCGGAGACGGCCAGCTGTGTGGTCGGCACGAGCACGCAGCACAGGGATTCCTTGCGGCGCTCGACGACTGGTGGCAGTGCGACAAGCGCTCCGGCCGGGTGCCGCAGCTGCCTTTCCACGGCGGCTGGTTCCTGTATCTCGGCTACGAACTGGCCGCGGAAATCGAGCCCGTGCTCGACCTGTCTGCCGACCGCGTGCTGCCGGCTGCGTTTGCCGTTCGATGCCCGGCCGCCATCATTTACGACCATGTTGACCGGCAGACCTGGTTCGTCGCCGAGCGGGATGCGGAGATAGAACTGGAGCACGTGATGCGCGACATCGGGCGCACCGCCACCGGAGAGCGGGTGCAGACGAGTGGGCGTTCGAGCTCGAGCATTCGCGAAGAAGACGACGAGCGATTTCTTCATGCCGTCGCACGGGCGAAAGACTACATTGCGTCGGGCGACATCTACCAGGCAAACCTGTCGCGCGGCTGGACCACGGAGTTCGAAGAGCGGCAGGAGGCAGCCGATCTTTACGCCGCGCTGAGCACCGCGAATCCTGCACCTTTCGCGGGCCTCGTGCGCTGGCGGGACGTCGCGATCATTTCCTCGTCGCCCGAGCGCCTGCTGCAGGTTCGGGACGGCACCGCGTCGACGAGGCCCATCGCAGGAACGCGGCCGCGAGCAACGGACCGCCATGACGACGACCGGCTCTCGGGCGAATTGTTCGCCAACGCCAAAGAGCGCGCCGAGCACATCATGCTGATCGATCTCGAACGCAACGATCTCGGCAGGGTCTGCGAGGCGGGAACGGTCGAAGTGGACGAGATGATGGCGCTCGAGAGCTACGCGCATGTCCACCATATCGTTTCCAACGTCAGGGGCCGGCTCCGGGCCGGCATTTCTCCTGGCGAAATCATCCGCGCGGTGTTTCCGGGCGGGACCATCACGGGCTGCCCGAAAGTCCGGTGCATGGAAATCATCAATGAGCTGGAGGACGTTGCCCGCGGAGCCTATACGGGCTCATTCGGCTACCTGAATCGCGACGGCAGCCTGGACCTGAATATCCTGATCCGAACGATGGTACTGCAGGGCCGCACGCTGAGCCTTCGGGCCGGCGCGGGCATCGTTGCCGATTCCGAGGCCCACGCCGAGCTGGCCGAGACCCGCGCCAAAGCCGAGGGCCTGCTGAGGTCACTCGCGGTATGACCGAGTGGTTTGGCGACGGACGGCCCTGCGATACGATATCTGCCGACGACCGGGGTTTTCACTACGGCGACGGACTTTTCGAGACACTGGCAATCCGCGATGGCGAACCACGCCTCTGGGACTATCACGTCGAGCGGCTGCAAGGCAGCGCGACGCGTTTGGGGCTGCAGGCGCCAGACGAATCCAGACTCCGGTCCGACTTGCTGTCGGCACTCGATCAGTCGCGGGCAGACAGGGCCCGCTGCGTTGCCAAGATCGTGTTGACGGCAGGGCGGGGCCCGCGCGGCTATCGTCGTGCCGGCCGCGGTCCGGCCACATTGCTCACAGGCATTTCGGACGCCCTGACGCCGAGTGACAGCTGCTATCGACACGGAGTCGCTCTCCGACTCTGCAACACCCGGCTTGCGGTTCAACCGCAGTTCGCCGGCATGAAGACCCTCAACCGGCTGGAACAGGTACTGGCGCGCAATGAATGGACCGACGACTCCGTGTTCGAAGGCCTGACACTGGATACTGACGACCGTCTCATCTGCGGTACCATGAGCAACGTGTTTCTTATTTCCGGCCAGACACTGGTGACCCCGGCAATAACGCGCTGTGGCGTCTCGGGCGTGATGCGGCGTCACGTGCTTACGCTGCTCGACGAGGCAGGCTTGGAATGCAGCGTTCGCGATGTCGGCGTCGAAGAGTTAGGGTCTTCTGACGGCGTATTTCTCACTAACAGCCAGTTCGGCGTCCTGCCGGCCAGGCATTGCGGCAAGCATACCTGGCAGCCCGGGGCAACGTTCCACCGCGTCGCGGCCATGATCAGGGCGAGCGGTATCGAGGAGGGGCCGGTTTGAGACCGCTCACCAAGGCACTCGGGATTCTGCTCGTCGCACTGCTGGTCATCAGCGCCGCCGCGCTGTGGCAGGTTGATCGTTTCCTCGGTTCGGCCGTCAGCGTTCCGGAGGAAGGCACGAGTTTCGAGATTGCCCCGGGCACGCCGTTCACCCGGGTCAGCGAGAAGCTTGCAGAGGAAGGGATCATCTCCTACCCGACCTTGCTCCGGATGTACGCCCGCGTGTCCGGCAGGGCCGGTTCGATACACGCCGGCGAATACTTCATTCAGCCCGGCACTACAACGGCCGGTTTGCTCGATCAGTTCACGAGAGGCGACGTGCTGCTGCACTCCTTCACCATCGTCGAGGGCTGGAACCAGTGGGACCTGCTGCGCGCGCTGCAGGCGCATCCGCAGATCGATGCGCGAATGAGTGACGAAGACTGGCCCGCACTGCTCGAGGAGCTGGGCGCCGGGACCAGCCACCCGGAGGGCCTGTTCCTCCCCGAAACCTATCGTTTCCCGCGAAATACCAGCGACCGAACCGTGCTGAAGCAGGCCTATGCGTTGATGCAGACCGTTATCAACGAAGAATGGCCGAAACGCGCCGACGATACTCCGGTTACGACCCCCTACGAGGCACTGGTCCTTGCGTCCATCGTCGAAAAGGAAACGGCCAGGGCCGACGAAAGGCAGCGCATCGCCGGGGTATTCGCGCGACGCCTCGAGAAGGGTATGCGCCTGCAGACCGACCCGACGGTCATCTACGGCATCGAGCCGGGTTTCAACGGCAATCTCACGCGGCGGGATCTGCGGACCGACACTCCCTACAATACCTACACGCGCAGCGGCCTGCCGCCGACGCCGATCGCAATGCCGGGGCGCGAGGCGATACGCGCGGTACTGCATCCGGCACCGGGGAACGAGCTTTACTTCGTTGCCACCGGCCTTGGCGACGGCAGCCACAAATTCTCGGAAACCAAGGCGGAACACGATGCCGCGGTAGCCGAGTATCTGCGGCGGCTGAGAAGCAACCGCCAGAGAGGGATGTAGCGTGCAGCGCGGCTTATTCATCACTTTCGAGGGGATCGAAGGCGTCGGCAAGTCCACCAATATCGACTATCTGGCCGGGCTCATCGAGGCCCATGGCCATCCTGTCCTGAGAACCCGCGAGCCGGGTGGCACACCGATCGCGGAAGACATACGGCGCATCCTCAAGGAGCATGGCGACGAACCGCTGCCGGACGTCGCGGAGCTGCTGTTGTTGTTTGCGGCACGCTCGATCAACGTCAACAACGCAATTCGGCCGGCGCTGACCAGCGGGACGTGGGTGATCAGCGACCGATTCACCGATTCGACACGCGCCTACCAGGGCGGGGGTCGCGGATTTCCGGTCGAGAGCATCGAATGGCTGGCCGAACTCGCGCACGGGGACCTCCAACCCGACCTGACGATCTTGCTCGATGCCCCGGTCGACGTGGCCATGCAGCGCGCCGACCGGCGCGGCGAACCGGACCGTTTCGAAGTCGAGCGGGCAGAGTTCTTCGACCGCGTCCGGCAAGCCTATCTGCAGCTCGCCGAACGGGAACCGGACCGCTTCGCGATCGTTGATTGCTCCCGGGACCTCGACGCCGTCCGCGCGGCCATCAGCGAGATCGCCGAGGCGCTATTACTTAATAATTGACATTAGCTAGAATAGGTAACTAATTGTTTAATGGATATTAGTTGGCATAAGGACTTCGCGAAGGCCTGGCAGGATCGGATTCACCACGGCCGGACGCCGCATGCGGTATTGCTGGCCGGCCCGCCCGGCGTCGGTAAGCGAGCCGCCGCCTCGTGGATCGCCTCCGGCCGACTTGGCATCGGTGAGCAGACCGCGTTGCCGCAATTTCCGTTCGAACGACCCGAGCATGCGGACCTGCACTGGCTCGAGCCGCCGGAAGACAAGCAGGGTGTGCTGATCGGACAGATCCGCGGACTCGTCAGCAACCTGCAGCTCACCAGTTACGAAGGACGGGGCAAGGTCGCCGTGATCGAACCCGCGAATACGATGACGACCAGCGCCGCGAACAGCCTCCTCAAGACCCTCGAGGAGCCGCCCGGGGACGCGCTGCTGATCCTGGTGGCGGACCGTATCGGGCGGCTCCCGCCGACCGTGTTCAGCCGCTGCCAGCGAATTGATTTCGCACCACCCGCCGAAAGCGAAGGCCTGGCCTGGCTCGACCGGCTGCAGCCCGGGGCCCGCTGGGCCGAAGCGCTGCGGGTCGCCGGGAACGCGCCCCTCGCGGCGATCGACGCGCTGGAGAACCTGGACACCCTGGCCGCCATGAGCCGTGAGCTGGCTGCAGTCGGCGCTGGACGAGCGTCGCCCGTCGACGTTGCGGCGCGCTGGAGCAAGCTGGAACCGGGCTTCGTGCTGGATTGGCTCGCACGCCAGTTGCGACACGCTGCGCTGGCGCTTGCGGGCGGCCGCGACAGGGCGCCCGGGCTGGCAATTGACGAATCTGTGCTGAAGCGCATGGACAGCCGAAATCTGTTTTGCTATCTAGACAGAATCAACCGGCTGCGGGGCCAGCCCAGGGGATCGTATAATGTCCAGCTGACGCTGGAGTCACTGTTGATCGACTGGTCCGAGGGACTCGCCGAGGCCGGATCGGACACAGAAATGGGCGGCATGCGGCTGATGCCTGCCCAGGGGTAGTGAAATGAGCAAACCGGGACTGCTGACACTGACGATCAAGGACAAGAGCGCGCTGTACCTTGCGTACATGCCGTTCGTCGTTAACGGCGGTCTGTTCATACCTACCAACAGCTCGTACCGCCTCGGCGACGAGGTCTTCATGCTCCTCAATCTGATGGGTGAGGACGAGAAGATCCCGGTGGCAGGAACGGTTATCTGGATGACACCGAAAGGCGCGCAGGGCAAGCGCACAGCCGGGATCGGGGTGCAGTTCAGCGATCAGGACCAGGGCAACACCCAGAAGAAGATCGAAACCTACCTGGCCGGCGCCCTCGGTGGCGACAAGCCGACCCACACGATGTAACCGCGGGCCAGCGGTGAGAGCGGTTCGCGAACCTTGATTGCACGCCGGGGCGCGCTCCTGACTATCCGGCCTCAGCCCTGTTCCTTGTTGATCCCGCCACGCAGCACGTAGGCCTGGTAGCCACGTTCGCTCAGTATGTAGGCACCCGCGGAACTACGGCGCCCGGTATCACAGCACACCACGTACTTCTTGCTCTGGTCGAGCGTATTGAGCTTGAGGCGAATAAAGTACAGCGGGATATTGAGCGCGCCATCGAGGTGCTGGTTCTCGAATTCGCTGGGCAGGCGCACGTCCAGCCACTGACCGCCGCTCTGGACGATCTGCTGCGCATCCGCGAAATCGACCCAGTCGAGCATCGGCTCGTTCAGCAGTTTCTTGAAGTCGTCCTTGCCGAGCCGCATGACGCCACCGTCGGTAAGCATCGTCACCGTTGCGTTTCGCTTGGCATCGGAGATCAGCGCCTCTTCGCCGAACGTGTCACCCACCCTCAGTTCGGCGAGCTTGATGCCGTCCTTCGATAGCGGCGTCTCACGCGTCACGAGGGCGCTGCCTCGAGTCAGCACGTAGAAATAGTCGCCTTCGGCTCCCTGCTTGAGGATAACGTCGCCCGCCTTGTAGTTGATCTGCTGCATGCGCATGAAGATCGCCTGGATGTTCGCGGGCGGAATCTTGTGAAACGCCTTGGTCTGCAACAGCATCGTCATCCAGTCTTCGTTGCCGTTGTCGGCTTCGCCCTGCAGCTCTGACACTTCGTAGGTGCCCGTCTGGTCCCAGGTCAGCATGACGTCCAGCAGATCGCTGTCGATGGAGATGAACTGCACGCGGTCGCGCGCCTTTGCCGACACCCGCCGCGGAAACACGGGCGACACGGGATTGCGGGCCGAGTCGCTGCCGCCGGTTACGGTTTCGACCGTTTTGCCCTGGTCCAGGAGTTCCAGTACGCCCGAAACGATATAAATCGTGCGCTTCTCCGTATCGCCTTCCTTGAACAACACCTGGCCGGGGGACAGCTCACGAACCTGCACCTTGCGCGCAAGCGCCGCCAGATTGTCCCGCTTGAGTCCATCCAGCGGTGAGAATTGCTGCAGTAGCCCGGTGCTGACCGGCTCGTGTGTCATTCTGGTTCCTGTTGTCGTTCGTCGTCGATCGGATGCCTGGTTTCGACAGCCGCGGGTATTCTACCTTCTATTCAATAACTTCCGATACACCCCCCTGCGCGCAGCGTGAAGCGGCGCACAGTTTGCCGGCGGGCGCGCCGGAAATCGGTATCAGAGCTGCGAAAAGCCTTCGTGTGGTGTGAAACGTTCCCCATAACGCTGTGTGAAATCGTTCAAACGGGCCAGCACGTCGTCGAGGCCGCGTTCGCGGGCGTAGTTGATCGGGCCGCCCCGAAACGGTGCAAATCCGGTGCCGAAGATGACACCCGCATCCAGCAGGTCGTCGCTGGCGACCACACCGTCATGCAGGCAGGCGACCGCTTCGTTGACCATCGGCAGAATCAGCCTGTCCTGGATATCCTCGTTCCCGGCGGAACCCGAGTCCGCCGGCTTCACCGCCTTGCCGCCCTCCCAGCGATAGAAGCCCTGGCCACTCTTGCGGCCCAGCTGGCCCGCTTCGACCATGTCGGCAAGCTTTTGCGGCACCGGCCTGTTCATCGCGGCACCGAGGACTTTCGACACGTGCAGGGCAACGTCGATACCGACACTGTCGACCAGTTCAACCGGCCCCATCGGCATGCCGAAGGCTTCAGCCGCGCGATCGATCTCGACGAGCGGCACCCCGGATTCGGCCAACGCCATTGCTTCGGCCATGTAAGGCGCAAGGATGCGGTTCACGACGAACCCGGGTGAGCTCATGCACTCGAGCGGGAGCTTGCCGATACCCTTGACGAAACCGAAGCCGATATCCAGCGCCTCCTGTTCGGTATCCTCGCAACGGATGACCTCGACGAGCGGCAGCTGCGCGACGGGGTTAAAGAAGTGCAGCCCGATGAAGCGATGCGGTGCATCGAGGCCCTCGCGCAAATCCTCGAGCCGAATGCTCGACGTGTTCGTGGCGAGCAACGCGCCGTCGGGCATCTTCTCCTGCAGCGCCTTGTACAGTGCCTGCTTGGCCTCGAGATTTTCGAAGATCGCCTCGATGACGAGATCGGCCCTGGCGGCCCCGGCACCGCCGACATCCGACTGCAAGCGCTCGGTCACGGCAGCGCGCTCCGATTCGTTACGAATTCGCTTTTCGAACAGCTTCGCCGCGCGCTCGATGGCGGGATCGATGTATTGCTGCTCGCGATCCTGGAGAGTCACGGTATGGCCTCGCAGGGCACACCATGCGGCAATATCGCCGCCCATCACACCGGCACCCACAACATGAACATGCGATATCTTCTTCGCCGGCTTGCCACCCTGACCCTTGAGCTTGTTCTGCAGAAAAAAGACCCTGACGAGATTCCGCGAGGTACTGGTGCACATGAGTTCGGCAATCGAGCGCGCCTCGGCCTCGTAGCCCGTCTGTGACGACGCCCCATGCCGGTACCAGAGCTCGATGATCGCGTACGGCGCTGGGTAGTGTTCCTTGCGCGCCTTGCCCGCGACCTGCTTGATCAGCACGTTGCGGATGAAGGGCCTTAGTGGTGACCAGCTCAGGACACGTTCGGCAAACGGCGCCTTCCGTTTCGGCGGCCTGGCGGCAATCAGTTTCCGCGCCGCATCACGCCATCCGTCTGCGTCCGTGATCTTGTCGACCAGGCCGAGTTTGCGGCCCTTGCCGACGGTGATCGGCTTGCCGGTAAGCATCAGCTGCATGGCGGGCCGAACCCCAGCGATCTGCACGGCACGCACGGTGCCACCGAAGCCCGGATGAATGCCGAGCTGCACCTCGGGCAGACCGAGGATGCGTTTCTCGGTCTCGAGCGCGAGCCGGTAGTCGCAGGCCATCGCGAGTTCGAGCCCACCGCCGAGCGCGAAGCCATTGATCACGGCGACGGTCGGACAGGGCAGGGCCTCGAGCTGGTCGAGGACCTGCTGCCCGAGCCGTATCAGTCTGTAGGCCTGTTCCGGATTCTCGATAGTGGTGAACTCGTTGATGTCGGCGCCCATCACGAAGCCATTGCTCTTGCCCGAATGAATGACTACGCCTTTCGGCGGCTGCGTCGCCAGCGGCCGAATGAGCTCGTGCAACTCCGTAAGAACCTCGCCCGAAAGCACATTGGCCCCGCCGTCGGCTTTGTCGATGCGCAGCCAGACGATTCCGTCGTCGCCCGTTTCCGATGTCCAGTGTTTAAGCGTCATGATGTTCTTGTAACCTCGAAATCGCATATGAGGGGCAGATGATCCGAGAGCCTGACGTCAGGGATCTCGAAGCTGTTTACGGTAATGCCGTCCTGGTATAGCACGAAGTCCAGCTCCTTCCGCGGCGCGCGGCTCGGATAGGTCGGCAGACCCCTGACATTCGCCGACTTCAGACCCGCCGCCCGCATGAACAGGTAGATCTCGTTTTCGCCCCAGAACGTGTTGAAATCGCCGGCGACGATGACGGGCTTCTCGGTCGCCTCGATCAGATCGTGGAGGCGTCGTAGCTGGAGATGGCGATGCCGATATTTGAGCGACAGATGCACCAGGAACACCGCAAATTCCGCCATCTCCAGTTCGATGATCAGGCGCTTGATGCCCGTATCGAAATAGTGGAATTTCTCCCCGTGAACGCGCTGGGCCGCCATGAACGCATTGCCCTGCTTGCGCACGATCGGCAGGATCTGGTTGATCGACCTGGAGCCATACTTGGTCTCGTAGGATGTGTTCATACGCAGGTCGGTCGCGATCTTCTCCGCCTGGTTGACCATGCGGCTGCGGATAGAGCCGGTGTCCACTTCGATAAGGCCTACGATGTCCGGATCCACGCCTTTGATGAAGCGCGTAATCTCGGGGAGAACACTTTGATTGCCAAGTACGTAGCCCGCGCCAGGCAAAGGCATGTGCATGCTGGCACCGCCGCCGACGGCGTATCGAATGTTGTAGAGAAGGAGTCGCATGCGCGTCGCTAAGATACCGAAACGCCGCGGGCATGGGAACAGATTACTGCATACGTGATCGTGGTCTCACGGCGTGCGTCTGAATTGGCTAGAATCGTCACTACAGTCCCACGAGTGGAGGCAACGGTGTCCGAAAGTAATCCTATTCGCCTGTTCGTGACCCACGCGTTCCAGGAGACGGAAGACTACCTGCGGGTGTTCGAGTTCCTGGAGAGCGTTGACCGCTTCTATTACCTCAACGTCAGCAAGCCCGACAACGTGCCGGAGTCCGGCGGTATCGATGCCATCAAGGAAGAACTCATCGCGCAGATCAAGGAAGCGGAAGCCGTCATCGTATTGCCGAGCCTCTACGAGGAAAAAGAGAGCCTTGCGCGGTTCCTGATGGACGCCGCGGACGCCAATTTGAAGCCGATGATTGCCATTCGGCCGTTCGGCGGAATGCTCGAGACACCTCGGGCCGTTACCGAACGGGCAAAGGAGCACATCGAGTGGAACGATCGGGAAATGGTGGACGCCCTGAAGCGCCAGGCTCGCGGCGAGGACACGGCCAGGTGGGAAACCATCGACTTCCCGGGCTGGGATAAGAACGGTGAAATTGAAGATAAAACATAAGCTTAAGTGCTTTTATTGAAGTGACTTAGCTTATGCTGGCCGTCATCGCACACCGAGGCGCCTCCGGCTACCTGCCGGAACACACCCTGCCGGCCAAGGCCATGGCCTACGCGATGGGGGCCGATTACCTCGAGCAGGACGTCGTTGCGACACGTGACGGCGAACTGGTCGTCCTGCACGACATCCACCTGGACCGGGTAACGGACGTGGCGGCACGCTATCCAGACCGGGCGCGCCCGGATGGCCGCTACTACGTCCGTGATTTCGATCTCGCCGAAATCCGCACACTGTGCGTTACGGAGCGTCTCGATGACACGGGGCGCGCTGTTTATCCCGGGCGCTTTCCGCCGCACACCGGGCGTTTCGCGGTTCATACGCTGGCCGAGGAACTCGCTCTGCTTGCAGGCCTCAACCGTGCCACGGGCCGGCATACGGGCGTCTACCCGGAGATCAAGCGCCCCGCCTGGCACCGGGAGCAGGGCATCGATATCTCGGTTGCGATGTTGGAGGTACTCGCGACTTACGGCTATGCCGAGCGCGCTGACGCCATATTCGTGCAGTGCTTCGACGCGGCCGAACTGGTCCGAATCCGCCGCGAACTGGGTTGCCGCATGCGGCTCGTGCAGCTGATCGGTGAAAACAGCTGGGGAGAGTCGGACACGGACTACGATTACCTGCGCACGGAACCGGGAATCAGCGAACTGGCCGGGACGGTCGATGCGATCGGGCCGTGGGTCAACCAGCTTTACAGCCCGGGTTCCAGCGGCCAGCCGCCTCGCTCGACGGGGCTGACCGAACGCGCGCATGATGCCGGGCTCCTCGTCCATCCCTACACGTTCAGGGCTGACGACCTCGCCCCGGGCTTCACCGGCTTCGAGCGCATGGTGAGCTTCTTCTGCGACGAACTCGGTATCGATGGCCTGTTTACTGACTTCCCCGACCGGGTCCGGCGACTGATCGCGGATCCCTGATTCGGCCGCCGGTTCCGGGGGCGGCGCTGCCTGCCCGGCAATGATCTGTTTTCTTCCGCACCTGAACGAAGGAAAATGGTCGCTGGCTACTCTAACGCGCAATGCAGCAGAATCAGGTCACTGGGCGAAATCTGGATACCGTATGGACATTTGTTGGCTGAAGCGAGGCTCGACACACCTATGGCTTGCCGTCATTGCGGTGGCGCAACCGGGGCTGCTCCCGCTGGCCCCGGCAATGGCGGCCGAATCCTTTCACATCGAGAACTACGCCGGCAAGGTCGTTGTACTCGATTTCTGGGCATCGTGGTGTGTGCCGTGCCGACGTTCGTTTCCATGGCTCAATACGATGCACAGGAAATACGCCAGCGACGGACTGGTCATTGTCGGTGTAAACCTCGATATGGAGCGCACGGAAGCAGAGCGATTCCTCGACGAGTACCCGGCCGAATTCGCCATCGTTTACGACGAGAACCAGGAACTCGCGAGGCAGTACGAAGTCGTCGCCATGCCGAGTTCCTACGTGATCGGCCGCGACGGCAAGCTCGTTGCACAGCATATGGGATTCAAGGTCAAGCAGCAGGACGAATATGAAGCGATCATCACCCGGGCCCTGCGGCAGCCGCGGAATCAGGATGAATAGCCCACGCATCGCCCGGATAGGATTTGTATCGCTGGTTGCTCTGGCAAGCGGATGCTCATCGATGGGCGTGGAACCCTGGGAGCGCGACATACTTGCAAAGGAGGAGATGCAGCTCACCACGGACCCGATCGAGGCAGCCATCGACGATCACATCTATTTCAGCAAGGAAGCCTCGAGCGGCGGCCGCGGTTTCGGC
Source organism: Gammaproteobacteria bacterium (assembly GCA_009937525.1). Taxonomy (GTDB): domain Bacteria; phylum Pseudomonadota; class Gammaproteobacteria; order Steroidobacterales; family Woeseiaceae; genus UBA1847. Next base: position 5,339 of record JAACFE010000022.1, on the reverse strand, counting down.
GGCGGCGGCTGCGGCTGTAACTGAGGGCACGGACATGGCGGACAAGACACCAGCATCGGTATCGGCCGCGCTCGCAGCTGCAACGTGCAGCCTGCTCGGTTCCATGCCGGCGGCGCCGGTGCAGGCCGAGGAAGAACCCGACTGGGACTTCAACACCGCGCTCCTTTACTACGGCGAGGACAACGACCGCGTCCAGGACCTGAGCCTCAATATCCTCGCCAGGCGCTACTACGTCGACGACCGCTCCCTGACGCTTGGCCTCACGGTCGACACCCTGACGGGAGCGACGCCGAACGGCGCGATTCGCCAGAACGTGCCTCAGACCTTTACGCGGCCGTCGGGAAGTTCTGCCTACACGGTACCGGCCGGCGAACTGCCCCTCGACGATACCTTCAAGGACACCCGCGCCGCGGTCAGGGTCGGCTGGGAGCAGCCCCTGGGCAGGCTGTGGAAGACCAGCGTCGGCTTCAGCGGTTCGAGGGAGTATGACTACACCCATCTCGGTCTCAACGGCAGCCTCGCGCGCGATTTCAACAAGCGCAATACGACGGTGTCTGCGGGTTTCGCCGTCGCCCACGATATCTGGGATCCGGTCGGGGGAGCCCCCATCCCGTTTGCTCCCATGCTCGACGTCGGCGACACGAGCAACAAGACCGGCAGCGAAACCAAGGACATCATCGACGTCGTGATCGGCGTAACGCAGGTTGTCTCGCGACGGATGCTCGTGCAGCTGAATTACTCATTCAGTAACTCCAGCGGTTACCTCACGGACCCCTACAAGATGCTGAGCCTCGTCGACGGCACGACGGGCGATACGATCCCGCGCGTTGCCGCGCCGGGAGCAGAAGGGCCGTCTCACGAGTTCCGTTTCGAGAACCGCCCTGGCGATCGCACGAAGCACAGCCTGTACGGGCAGGCAAAGTACTACATGGCCGGCAAGGTGCTGGACGCCTCGTACCGCTACATGACCGATGACTGGAAGATCGATTCGCACACCGTGGATCTCCGGCTGCGCTGGCCGCTCGGCGAATACAGCTACATCGAACCGCATTTTCGCTTCTACACCCAGTCGGAGGCCGATTTCTACACCATCAGCCTCGTCGATGGCGCAGAGCTGCCTCGGTTTGCATCCGCGGATTACCGTCTCGGAAATTTCGACGCGATGACGGCAGGGCTGAAGTACGGCTGGAAGACCCGTACCGGCAATGAAATGAGCGTTCGGGCCGAAATTTACACGCAAAACGGCACGATTCCCGGCGATCGGCTGATCGGCAACCAGGTCGGCAGGGAAACCTACCCGGATCTCGACGCGGTCATCGTGCAGTTCAGTTACCACTTTTCGAGGTAGCCGTTGGCTGCCCGGGAATCGGCCCGCGCGATCTCGATCGAGGCGGAACAGGGCTGCCTCGTGGGACGCTTCGACGCCATGGCCAGCCCGTGCGAGATTCTCATGGAGTCCGGCGACCGGGAGCAGGCCGCGTATCTGACGCGGATCGCTGCCGATGAGGCATGGCGCATCGAGGACAAGTTCAGCCGTTACATCCCCGGCAACGTCGTCGGCAGGATCAACACGTCGAACGGCAGCACGATCGAGGTCGACGACGAGACGGCCTCGCTGCTCGATTTCGCGGCGAGCCTCTACAAACTCAGTGACGGCCGATTCGACATTACGTCCGGCGTACTGCGCGAGGTCTGGAGGTTCGACGGGGGCAACCGCATTCCGACACAGCGAGCCGTGAGTGAAATCCTGCAGCGGGTCGGATGGAGCCGGGTAGCGTGGGAACGCCCCTTGCTCGCGCTCGAGACGGGAATGGAGATAGATCTCGGCGGAATCGGCAAGGAGTATGCCGTCGACCGGGTCACCGGGATGCTGTGCGCGGCGGCTGAGTGCAGCGCCGTCATCAATTTCGGCGGTGACCTCGCCGTAACGCGCCCGCCACGGCAGCGCGAGTCCTGGCGTGCCGGCATCGAGTCGCTCTCTCCGACGGGCGGGAGCAGCGAGACGGTGCTGGCGATTCGCAGCGGTGCGCTGGCGACCAGCGGCGATTCCCGCCGCTTCCTGCTCAACGACGGCGTCCGCTACAGCCATATCCTCGACCCGACGAGCGGCTGGCCCGTCGAGGGCGCCCCGAGGTCGGTCACGGTCGCAGCAGATACCTGCACGCAGGCCGGGATGCTGAGCACCCTTTCTATGCTCCAGGGGTATAATGCCGAGGCATTTCTCGACGGCGAAGGCGTCAGGTACTGGTGCAGACGCTGACACCCGACGCTGCTGCCAACACTCTAAATAACTTGAATAAGTGTCTATAACTCGTTGTTTTAAAAATTTTTTTCGATAACAGCCATCGATAAGATTTCTCGATGACGGGGCGGCCATAGGGGCTGATGGCTGTGCAGACTGAGAACTCCGTCCTTTTCTAATCACCGAAAGCGAATGATCATAGGCCGATGTTTGTCGAGCTTCCGCAGAACCTGATCCTGATGACCGTAGGAGCATTCCTGCTCGGATGGATCGTATCGTCGATAAACGCAAGGATGGGATCGACCACCCGGGCCAAGAAACGCGATCCCCGCGATGACCGAATCCGGTCGCTCGAAGCCGAATTACGGATTGCCCAGACCGAACTGGGACAGGTGAAAGAAAGCGCCGAGCAACTGGAAAAGGAGCTCGAGTCGGCGAACGAAGATATCAAGAAACGCGACAAGGTCATCAGTCACCAGCAGGGCCGCGTCGAGGAACTGAAGAAAGATCTGAGGGATTCGGTCCTGAAAACCCGCGAGCTGCGTGCAGAGCTGTCGGAGCGCGCCGAAGAAAGCGTGCGTTCGGAGGCCAAGCTTCGCGAGGTAGAGACCGAGCTATCGGTGGCACAGGCGTCCACGGACATGATCGCGACGGGCGTTCTCGACTACTCACTGGCGCCCGATGCCGAGGATGATGACGATCTTCAGGCGACAGGGGCTACCAAGGCCGCAACCTGACCGCGCATAGTGCTCCAGCGCCGCTCGTCACGAGTCCCCGGAAGGCGTTACCGCAGTGACCGACACGGCGAGGCCGGTCCGCCGCCAGGCAAAGAACACCACCAGGAAGTAGACCTGCATCATCAGTGATGCCATCCACTCGATACTGTTTTCGAGGGCGTCTGCCGTCTCATAGGGCAGCAGCGACTTCTGCGCGAGGTTCAGGAGCCCCAGGACGAACGGCATGAGGCACAGCACGAGCATGGCCGCCGCCATCCGTCTCAGCGTACGGTCGCCAATGCCCTTGCATATTCCCCTGAATGATATCGCCAGGAACAGCTGCGCGAGCGCGGTGCCGAGAAAGTAGAAATAGATCCCGAAACGGCGCATGAACTCGTAGAACGGCTCCTTGGTACCGAGAAACGTGACGTAGACGATCAGGGCAAGCGCACCGACAGCGCCGGCCAGGAAAATCGACCACACGGCGTGGCTGTGCCAGCCGGGACCCAGCGCTCGCAGCCATTTGACCGAGAAGTACCAGAAAACGGGCAGTGCAACCGCCATGGCCATCTCGACCGCCTTGAACAGGAAACTCGCTGGCGGATAGCGGCCGGTGCCGCTGATCGACGTACATCCTTCCAGGTACGGGATGCAAAGCTGCAGGTAACCGTGATCGACTGCAATCAGGTAGGCGACGTGGACACCGACGAGCGGCACCAGGCCGATGAAGAGGGGCAGCCAGCGGATTAGCATGGGACAAGCATAGCGGATGGCGCTAGAATGTTCCGTCGCCGCCTCCGAAAAAAACGACAAGAATAACGAGGTCCATATGTCGATCGCCCTCCTGCGGCTGCCCGCTCAAATGACCCATGTAATGCCGCGTTTCTCAGGGAGCTTGAGATGTTGAAACTTAGCCTGATCGGCGCAGGGCTCGTCGCAATCACCGTCGCGATCCATGGTCTGGGCACGTCAGGCCTGGTGCGGTATCTCGCCGGCGAATTCCTGGACAGGCAGGGGAATTGGAGTTCGCGGCGAGTACTCTATGCGCTCACGATAGCCGCCATCGTCCTCGTGTTTCTGCACACCGTTGAAATCATTATATGGGCCGGGGTTTACCAGGTGCTGGTGCCGACTAGCGAACTCCCTGATTTTGAGACCTCAGTTTATTTTTCGTTTGTTACCTTTACAACGCTCGGCTACGGCGACATTACGCTCAGTGAAGGCTACCGGCTGTTGAGCGGCATACAGGCATTGAACGGAATTTTGCTTGTCGGCTGGTCGACGGCGCTGATGTTCGCCGTGGTTCAAAAGACCTGGCAAAGCAGCCACTAATCGCGGACGGCGCCCGCAAATACGGATTTCCAGTATCAGGAGAAACTCATGACGAGTGCAGACAGTTCGAAAGTTGATCAGGGGTTTCTTGCAAACGCCATGGCCTCATTCCTGCAGATCGGCGCCTTGCTGATCCTGCTCATCATGTGCTTCAACATCGTACGGCCCTTCATCAGTATCATGGTCTGGGCACTGATCCTGGCTGTCGCGATCTACCCGCTGCACGTATCGCTGACAGCGAAACTCGGCGGACGCGAGAAGACGTCCGCGGCGGTGTTCGTCCTAATCGGGCTTGCAATCATCCTGGTACCGACCTGGATACTGGGCGAGTCGACTCTGGTTTCACTGCAGTCTCTTGCTCAGAATCTCAAGGAAGGGACATTGCGAGTGTCACCACCGGATCCCGGTGTCGCGGACTGGCCGGTCATTGGTGCCAAGACTTACGAAATCTGGTCGAACGCCGCAAGAAATATCGGCGATTTTCTTGCACAGTACGAGACGCAGCTGCGTGAGCTTGCGCAGAAAATCTTCGGCATTGCGTCCGGCATGCTCATTGGCGTACTGCAGTTCGTGCTTTCGACGATCATCGCCGGCGCGTTGTTGATGCAGGCCAGAGGCGGGTACAAGGCCACTCGTGAGATCATGGCAAGCCTCGTCGGCACCGAGCGCGGTGCCAAATTCACGGATACCTCGATCCTGACCATCCGCAGCGTAGTCAAGGGAGTCCTCGGCGTGGCGGTTGCCCAGGCAATCCTTGCCGCGATCGGCCTGGTACTGATCGGCGTTCCTGCTGCGGGCCTCTGGGCCGGGGCAGTACTGGTGCTGGCCATCGTACAGCTGCCGCCGATCCTGGTGCTGGGCCCGATCGCGTTCTGGGTATTTTCGGTCGCCGAGCCGGTGCCGGCCACCATCTTCCTCGTGTACTCGATCATCGTCAGTGTCAGCGACGCATTCCTCAAGCCGATGTTGCTGGGTCGCGGACTGGAAACACCCATGCTGGTCATCCTCATCGGCGCCATCGGTGGGGCAATTGCGATGGGCATCGTCGG
>JAACFE010000095.1 GCA_009937525.1 Gammaproteobacteria bacterium | reverse complement strand
CCGGAGAGGTGGCAGAGCGGTTGAATGCACTGGTCTTGAAAACCAGCAAAGGTTAGTAGCCTTTCGTGGGTTCGAATCCCACCCTCTCCGCCAGAAAATGAAACGGCCCCCTCGTGGGGCCGTTTCGTTTTGTCGCCGAGTGCGGCAGGGGCTGCGCCTCACTCCGATAGAATGACGTCAATACTCAGGAACAGAGGGAGAATAACGTGGCAACCGTATTGGTAACAGGCGCAAACCGGGGTATCGGTCTGCAGCTTTGCAAGCAGCTCGCCGAACGCGGCGACGCGGTGATCGCCGTCTGTCGTGAGGCCAGTGATGAGCTCTCGGAGCTGGACGTGCGCCTCATAGACGGCATCGACGTCAGTAGCGGCACGGCGGTGGAAACACTGCGCCAGGAACTCGACGGACAGCCGATCGACGTGCTCATCAATAACGCGGGCATTCTTCGCCGCGACACGTTCGGCGATATCGATTACGACATCATGACCGAACAATACCGGGTAAACACGCTCGGGCCACTGCGGGTTACCGAGGCACTCGCCGACAACCTGCACGAAGGGTCCAAAGTGGCGATAGTCTCCAGCCGCGTCGGTTCGATCGAAGACAACGGCTCCGGCGGCAACTACGGTTACCGGGCGTCGAAGGCGGCAGTCAACATGATCGGCACGAACCTGAAGCACGAACTGCTTCCCCGCGGCATTGCCGTGGCGTTACTGCATCCGGGACTGGTCGCCACTGACATGACAGGCGGCAGCGGCATTGCGCCTGCCGACTCGGCGCGTGGATTGATAGAGCGCGTCGACGAACTGACGCTCGAGAATACCGGGGGATTCTGGCATGCCGAGGGCTATACCTTGCCCTGGTAGTGATAGAATCCCGGTATTGACTCACAGGGAGACCCGTCCATGCAGGACAATCTGAGCTATCAGGCTCCGGTAGCAGAGCTATCCGTTGAAGACCGTTCGCAGTTCATCTGGAAGTGCTACGCGCACTTAATCGGCGCGATCCTGGCATTCGCCGCAATATCCGCCTATCTGTATTCGACGGGGATCTCGGAACGCATCGCGGCACCGATGCTCGGCAACTGGTTCCTCGTCCTCGGCGCGTTCATCCTCGTTGGTTGGGGCGCCTCGCACACGGCTCACCGTGTTCAGTCGACCGCCGCGCAGTACGCCGCACTCGCCGTATTCGTCTTCGCAGAGGCCATTATCTTTGCGCCCTTGCTCTTTGTTGCCGAACTGAAGGCGCCGGGCACGATCGATAGCGCCGCGGGCGTCACGGTACTGGGCTCTGTCGGATTGATCGCTACCGCGATGATCACGCGCAAGGATTTCTCCTTCCTGCGCGGCTTGCTGGTATGGGGCTTCTTTATCGCTATCGCGATCATTATCGCCGGCGCACTGTTCGGATTTGCGCTGGGTACCTGGTTCTCGGTGGCAATGATCGGTTTCGCGGGCGCGGCAGTGCTGTATGACACCTCCAACATCCTGCATCACTATCCGCAGGACAAACATGTGGCCGCGTCGCTGGAGCTGTTCGCGTCCATCGCGCTCATGTTCTGGTACGTGCTGCAGCTCTTCATGAGCCGCGACTAGAGTCCGGGAAACTGATTCAACGAAGCGATCGTCGTCAGGCGTCGATCGCTTCCTGCCCGCCCATGTAGGGTCGCAGGACATCCGGGATGCGGATGCTCCCGTCCGCCTGCTGGTAATTCTCCATGACGGCGATCAGCGCCCTGCCGGCTGCGACGCCCGAACCGTTTAACGTGTGAATCAGCTCGGGCTTGCCGGTCTCCGGATTCCGCCGCCGAGCCTTCATGCGGCGCGCCTGGAAGTCGTTGTAGTTGCTGCAGGACGAGATTTCGCGATAGCGATTCTGGCCCGGCAGCCAGACCTCGATGTCGTAAGTCTTGGTCGACCCGAAGCCGATATCACCGGAACACAGGATGACGACGCGGTACGGCAGCTCCAGCTTCTGCAGGATGACCTCCGCGTGCCCGGTGAGCTCCTCCAGTGCGTCCATCGAGGCATCCGGCGCAACGAATTGCACGAGCTCGACCTTTTCGAACTGGTGCTGGCGAATCATGCCGCGCGTGTCCTGGCCGTGGGAGCCCGCCTCGGAACGAAAACACGGCGTGTGTGCGACGTAACGAATCGGTAGCGCGTCGCTGTCGAATATGACGTCGGATGCGAGGTTGGTTACCGGTACTTCGGCCGTCGGTATCAGGTAGAACGGCGACTCGTCGACCGTCTTGAACTGGTCTTCCTCGAACTTCGGCAACTGGCCCGTGCCGAACAGCGCCGGCGACTTCACGAGATACGGCACGTAGGTCTCCGTGTACCCGTGCTCGCTCGTATGCGTGTCGAGCATGAACTGGATCAGCGCACGCTGCAGCCGCGCCAGCTGGCCTTTCATTACGACGAAGCGGGCGCCCGATATCTTGCTGGCCGATTCGAAATCGAGCTGCCCGAGGTTCTCACCGAGTTCGATGTGGTCTCGAGCCTCGAAGCCGAGCTGCGGCGGATCGCCCCACTTGCGCACCTCGGTATTGTCGTCTTCACTATCACCCGTCGGGACGTCGTCGGACAGCAGGTTGGGAAGACCCAGCTCGATGTCCCGCAACTGGCCCTGTATCTCCTGAAATGTCTTCTCACCGGCCTCGAGCCGGTCTCCGAGATCTTTCACGGCGGCAAGCAGTGGCTCGATGTCCTCACCCTGCGCCTTTGCTTTACCGATGCGCCTGGCGCTCGCGTTGCGCTCACTTTGCAGCTGTTCGGTCTCGACCTGCAGCGCCTTGCGGCGCTCCTCAAGCGCCAGGTAGGCGTCGGCGTCAAACTCGAAGCCGCGGCGCGCAAGATTTGCCGCCACCTCAGCCGCTGACTGACGGAGGAGTTTGGGATCGATCATCGTGGTTCCTGTTCTTTCCGTTCGCGTGCGCGGCGCTCGATATCCTCGAGCTTTTCCCTGATCCGGATTTCGAGACCACGTGCGACGGGATGATAATACTTCGCCGGCTGCATGTCGTCGGGAAAGTAGGTTTCACCGAGCGCGACAGCGTCCTCCTCGTCGTGGGCGTACCGGTAACCATCGCCGTAGCCGAGATCTTTCATCAGGCTCGTCGGTGCATTGCGGAGGTGCATGGGGACCTCGAGCGACCCCTTGTCCCGGGCATCGCGCATCGCGGCGGCGAACGCCGTGTACGCGGCATTGCTCTTGGCCGCGCACGCGAGATAGATGACGGCCTGTGCAATCGCGAGTTCGCCTTCGGGGCTGCCCAGCCGTTCGTAAACTTGCCACGCGTCGAGCGCCAGCCGCAACGCACGCGGGTCTGCGTTACCGACATCCTCCGATGCAACCCGTATCAGGCGACGGACAACGTACAGCGGATCGCATCCTCCATCGAGCATGCGCGACAACCAGTACAAGGCTGCATCCGGATCAGTGCCGCGGATCGATTTATGCAGGGCGGAGATCTGGTCGTAGAAATACTCACCCTGTTTGTCGAAACGCCGTCGACCGCCACTGGCGACTTCCCGGGCCACGGACTCGTCGATGCGGCCGTCCGTCGCGAGATCTGCCGCCAGTTCGAGGAAATTGAGCGCACGACGGGCATCCCCGTCCGCGGCAGCTGCAAAGATCTCCAGTGCCGCTTCGTCCGCCGTTATGTCCGCACCGGGACCTCGCTCCGGATCGGCCAGCGCGCGGTCGAGTACCTCGCGCAGGTCGGCGGGTTCGAGCATCCTGAGTACGTAGACACGCGCCCTCGAGAGCAGTGCATTGTTCAGTTCGAACGACGGGTTCTCGGTCGTGGCTCCGATGAAAGTCAAGGTCCCGTCCTCGACGAATGGCAGAAAAGCATCCTGCTGCGATTTGTTGAACCGGTGTACCTCGTCGAGGAACAGCACGGTGCCCCGATGATGAAGGTCCCGGTACTGGCGCGCCTCGGCAACCGCCGCACGTATATCCTTGACGCCCGCCATGACCGCCGACAGTGCGATGAAATGGGAATCCGTCGACGCGGCAATTATGCGCGCGAGCGTCGTCTTGCCGGTGCCCGGCGGTCCCCAGAAGATCATCGAGTGCGCGCGGCCCTGCTCGATCGCACGTCGCAGCGGTTTGCCTTTCTGCAGCAGGTGCGACTGGCCCGCAAACGCCTCGAGCGACGCGGGACGCATCCGATCGGCCAGTGGTCGATCGGCCGCAGCGGTTTCGTGACTCGCAAAGAGGTCAGTCAACGCCTGCGCCCGCTCCACGCATGATGTACCAGTCCTCGAAACGCTGGCTCCAGCCTCCCGCGCCGGCGAGCCCGATCACGAGTCCGATAACGATGCCAATCACGTCGGCGCCGATATCGAGCCACTCGGCCATCCGGTAGCCGACGAGCCGCTGGCAGAGTTCGATCATGACACCGAAGCCGACGAGCCCCGCCGCGATGCGCCAGTAGGCGTGACGCCCGTACTGGCCGGCAAACCACACGGCGAGGAATGCAAAGGTCAGCAGATGCGCCCATTTGTCGATGTGGTCGAGCCAACTCGCGATGCGCACCCGGTCCGGCCACAGCCACATCGCCGGCATCACGGCGCTGGCGAGCACGACCAATAGCAGCACCGCGCTTGCGGCTTGCCAGCGGAACGCGTAACGGAGCGGCAACATCAGTCGGCGAACAGCGTCGCGGCGACCGGCTTGCCGACGACGTCCACATCGTCCGGCACGACAAATTCGAAACGCGCGGCATCGATGGGTTCGTTCACGGTGACGTTCTTCAATACGACGACAGTCGTTTGTTCGAGGTTGTCGAAAAAGACCATTCGACTGAGCTGACGCTCATGGAACGCGAGCTCCACTCCCCTGAAGCCGCTGTCCGTATCCACCGGCAACAGCCTGACCCAGGTCAGCCCGCCCTCGACGAAGCTGCCGCCGTATTCGAACTGGTCCATCGCCTCGCCGGAGCCACCGAGCAACAGTGCCGGCGTATTTGCGAGCGCCTCGGCCTGTGGCTTGACGGTGACCTGCTCGAGGTCGATGTCGTAGCTCCAGATATTGGTGCCATCGGCAATCAGCCATTGCTCGTACGGCCCGGCATAAACCCAGCGAAAGCGGCCCGGTCGCTGGATCTCCAGCGTGCCGGTCGTCGTCTCGAGCAAGCGCCCGTCGGGATCGATGAGGGACTGTTCGAATTCGCCGGAAAAGGTGACGACGTCCGTTACGAATGCATTGACGAGAGCCTCACCGTCATCAACGGCTCTCTCCGCAGTATGAACCGCCGTTGCAAACAGCAGTCCCGCAATCGTCACGCCAACTTGTCTCATTGTACTTCAGTCCTCGGCTGCCGCCGCCGGCACCAGGATTTCGCGCGTCCCATTGGGCTGCAGCGGGCCGACGAGACCCGCAGCCTCCATCGACTCCACCATGCGTGCCGCCCGGTTGTAGCCGATCTTCAGTCGCCTCTGCACGCCGGAGATCGACGCCTTGCGCGTCTCCATGACGACCTGCACGGCCTGGTCATAGAGCGGGTCCTGTTCGGCGTCCGCGCTGTCCACCGGTGCTGCATCAATGCCGGCCAGTCCCGGGGTTGGACCTGCCGGGCCCTCGAGAATTTCATCAATGTAACGCGGCGTACCGCTCTTTTTCAGGTGCCGGACCACCGCGTGCACCTCGTGGTCGGCGACGAATGCGCCGTGAACGCGGACCGGCATCGACGTTCCCGGCGGCAGGTACAGCATGTCGCCGTGACCGAGCAGGTTCTCGGCCCCCTGCTGATCAAGAATCGTGCGCGAATCGACCCTGGCCGAAACCTGGAACGCGATGCGTGACGGTACGTTCGCCTTGATCAGGCCGGTAATGACGTCCACGGACGGCCTCTGTGTCGCCAGCAGCATATGAATCCCGGAGGCCCTCGCCTTCTGCGCGAGCCGCGCAATCAGTTCCTCCACCTTCTTGCCGACGATCATCATCATGTCGGCCAGTTCGTCGATGATGACGACGATGAACGGCAGCGGTGTGAGCGTCGGATGTTCGACGGGCTTCTCCTCGTCCTCGAACGGCGGCGACGTGAACGTCGGATCCTTGATGGGCTCGCCCGCGGCGATGGCTTCATTGACCTTGCGGTTGTAGCCGCCGATGTTTCTCACCCCGAGCGCGGCCATCAGCCGGTAGCGCCGATCCATCTCCGCCACGCACCAGCGCAGCGCATTTGCCGCTTCCTTCATATCGGTCACGACCGGCGTGAGCAGGTGCGGAATGCCCTCGTAGACCGACAGCTCTAGCATCTTCGGGTCGATCATGATCAGGCGCACCTGTTCGGGATGCGTCTTGTAGAGAATGGAGAGCACCATCGCGTTGATCGCGACCGATTTGCCGGAGCCCGTCGTTCCGGCAATCAGCAGGTGCGGCATGCGCGCGAGATCGGCAACGACCGAGTTACCGCCGATGTCTTTCCCGAGTGCCAGCGTCAGCGGCGAGACGACCTTGTCATACGCCTTGGACTTCAGGATTTCGCCGAGCGTTACCAGCTGCCGGTTCTCATTGGGTATCTCCAGCCCGACGAACGACTTGCCCGGTATGACTTCCACGATCCGCACGCTCACGACGGACAGCGAGCGCGCGAGATCCTTCGCGAGGTTGACGATCTGGCTGACCTTTACCCCCGGTGCCGGGTCGAGTTCGAATCGCGTAATCACCGGGCCGGGCGAAACCGATTTGACTTCGACTTCGATTCCGAAGTCACGCAGCTTGAGTTCGACCAGGCGGGACATCGCCTCGAGCGACTCTTCCGAATACCCCTGTTTCTGTGCCGGTGGGTCGTCGAGCAGGGACAGGGGCGGCAGCTCACCCGCTGCAGGCGGCTCGAACAGCGGCACCTGCCGCTCGCGCTCCGCCCGCGCGCTGGGTTCGAGTGACGGCATCACCGGTTCGATGCGCGGCGGCGGGCGGCCGGCCGTTCGCTTCTTCTCGACTTCGATGATGTCCTGGCGCGCCGCCTGCTGCCGGCGGCCTTCAGCCCGGTCCTGGAACTCCCCGAACTTCACCCGCGCCTTTTCGTAAGCGACCAGGCACCAGTGACCGATACGATCCATCACGCTGAACCAGGAGATGCCGAGGAACAACGAGATCGATGCAACCCAGAGAACGAACAACAAGGTGCTTGCACCGAGCAGCTTCATTACGGACTCGAGACTGTGCCCGACCACCTGGCCGACGATTCCGCCCGCCGTTTCGTTGAAGCCCTCCGGCGAAAAATGCAGCGTCGACAGCGCGCAGCTCGTCACCAGTGTCGCCAGGAAACCGCCAAAGCGCAGCACGAAGTCCATGCGCGTCAGCGCCTGTTGCGTCTTTTGCTCGCGGTAAAGCATCCAGCCCAGGTAGAACACCATGACCGTAAACAGGTAGGCAGGGCGCCCGAAAAAATTGAACAGCAGGTCGGCAACCAGCGCACCGACCCGGCCGACACCGTTCCGGACTTCCGTGCCCGTCGTCGCCTGGCTGAAGCCGGGATCCGCCGGGTCGTAGGTAAACAGCGCGAACCAGAGAATCAATGCGAGCGCACCGAATACGTACAGGGCTCCCTCGCGAAGTGCGCGATGCACTTGCGCGGATAAACCGGCTGCAGCTTGGGTGGATTTGCGGGCTTTTGCCATATTTAAGGTAGAGTGTAACGATTAGTTCTTAATAATATGATTTTAAAGAACTATAACAGAATAAAAAACCCGTATTGATGCGGCCGATGCGATGCCCGACGGCGCGAACCACCGCATCCGGCAGCGATTGTGGATGCTCACCCGTTCCGTTTTCCCTACACTAGCCCAAGAACCGATGACGCCCGCCGGCAACCTTGAAAACCTTGCTCCAAACCGCAGGTCTGGCTGTCATCGGTCGTCTGATACACGGTTTTCGCCAGGGGCAAATTATACATGAGTGACTTGAAGCATTGCCGCGTTCTGATCCTGGGCTCCGGGCCCGCCGGCTATTCCGCGGCGGTCTATGCCGCACGCGCGAACCTCGATCCCGTCATCATCACCGGCGTCGAACAGGGTGGCCAGCTCATGACCACGACCGACGTCGATAACTGGCCCGGCGACGTGGAAGGGCTGCAGGGACCCGAACTCATGGAACGCATGCTGCGACACGCGCAGCGCTACGACACGGAGATCATCAACGATCATATCCACACTGCGGATCTATCGGTGCGGCCATTCCGGCTCGATGGCGATTACGGCAGCTACACCTGCGACGCGCTCATCATCGCGACCGGCGCGACCGCAAAATATCTCGGGCTGCCGTCGGAGGAAGCGTTCAAGGGACGTGGCGTCTCGGCGTGTGCGACCTGCGACGGCTTCTTTTACAGGGGCAAGGATGTTGCGGTCATCGGAGGCGGCAACACCGCCGTGGAGGAGGCCCTTTACCTGAGCAACCTGGCGTCGAAGGTCACTCTCGTACACCGCCGCGACGCGTTGCGCGCCGAGAAGATCCTGCAGGACCGGCTTTTCGAGCGGGCCAAGGAAGGAAAGGCCGACATACAGTGGGACCACGTACTCGACGAGGTACTGGGCGATGAATCGGGCGTAACGGGCATCCGCATCCGAAGCACGGTCGACGACTCGCAGACGCAGGACATCGATCTCGCGGGCGTATTCATCGCGATCGGACACAGCCCGAACACCGGACTGTTCGATGGGCAACTCGACATGCACAACGGCTACATCGTGGTGAAGTCCGGGATCGACGGCGATGCGACCGCGACCAGCATACCCGGCGTTTTCGCGGCGGGTGATGTCGCCGATCACGTCTACCGGCAGGCGATCACCTCGGCCGGCGCCGGCTGCATGGCGGCCCTCGATGCCGAGAAGTACCTCGATGCCCTGGAGGCCGGGGAAACTATCACGAGTGGCGACGCGGCTGCCTGATCCGCCGGCGCTAGAATGCGGCTAACCGTTCACGACGCCATCGACGACATCGCCCCCGACGCGTGGAATGCCCTCGCAGGCGATGGCTACCCGTTCCTGCGGCACGAATTTCTGCTCGCCGCGGAGCAAACCGGCTGCGTGTCCGAGGATGCCGGCTGGGCGCCCCGTCATCTCACCTTCGAACGCGAGGACCGTATTCTCGGCGCCATGCCGCTGTATCAGAAGGAACACTCCTGGGGCGAATTCGTTTTCGACTGGGCCTGGGCACGTGCCTACGAACAGGCGGGACTGAGCTACTACCCGAAGCTGGTCTCCGCCGTACCGTTCACGCCAGCGCCGAGCCCGCGGCTGCTGCTTGCTGACGCGAACGACACAGACACCGCCCATGCGCTTGTCCACGGTGCGATCGCGCTCGCGGAACGCTCGTCCTGCTCATCCCTGCACGTCCTGTTCCCGCTCGAAGACGAGCTGCCGCTGTTCCGCGAGGCGGGGCTGCGCGTGCGCAAGGACTGCCAGTTTCACTGGAACAATCATGGCTACAGCGATTTTGAGCAGTTCCTCGAGACGTTCACGTCGGTTAAGCGCAAGAAAGTCCGGCGCGACCGTCGCCGGGTCAGGGAAACCGGCGTCCGCTTTCGCCGGCTGAAGGGCGCCGATCTAGACACGAGGACCTGGGAACAGGTCTACCGGTTGATCAGTCTCACGTTCATGCGCAGGGGCTCGCTACCCTACTACAGTCTCGACTTCTTCCTGCGCATCGGCGCCGCGCTACCCGACAGCATTCTCGTCATCCTTGCCGAGCGGCACGGCGAAACCATAGCCGCTGCCGTCTTCTTCGAGAGCCCGACCGCGCTGTATGGCCGATACTGGGGCAGCGACGGCCGTCATAATGCACTGCACTTCGAGACCTGCTATTACCAGGGCATCGACTACTGTATCGAAAAGGGGCTGCAACTGTTCGAACCCGGTACACAGGGCGAACACAAGATAAGCCGCGGTTTCGCCCCGACATCGACCTGGTCGGCCCACTGGCTCGCGCATCCGCAGTTCCTGTCGGCGATCGAGAACTACCTCGAGGAGGAAGCCCGCCACGTCGACCGCTACATCGAAGCGGTCGACGCGCGCAGTCCTTACCGCGATGGAGGCTCGGGGGAGCCGTCATGAGCGGCAATACACGCATCGCCTGGATCTCGGCGAATGACCCGCCGGACGCGTTTCCCGACATCAGCCGCGCAATGCGGGAACCGGACGGACTGCTGGCGGCCGGCGGCGACCTCAGCAGCCCGCGATTGCTTGCCGCCTATCGCCTCGGCATATTTCCCTGGTTCGATGAGGGGCAACCGATACTGTGGTGGTCGCCGGATCCGCGCTGTGTCCTGCTCCCGGGCAGGTTTCACGTATCCCGGCGGTTACGCCGTGACTTGCGTCGCTCCGATGCCGAAATACGTTTCAACACCCGTTTCGCCGAGGTTGTCGAAAAGTGTGCGGAGCCCCGTCCGGGTCAGTACGGCACCTGGATAACGCCAGAGATAATTGGCGCCTACAGCCGCCTGCACGCCGAAGGCTGGGCACATTCGATCGAGGTGTGGCAGGACGACGCCCTCATCGGCGGCCTCTACGGTCTCGCAATCGGCCGCGTGTTCTTCGGCGAATCCATGTTCAGCCGCCAGAGCAATGCGTCGAAGTACGCGCTCTACGCACTATCACAACACCTGCAAACACAGGAGTTCGCATTGATCGACTGCCAGGTTCTTTCTCACCACCTGACAACGCTGGGTGCGGCACTGTTGCCACGCGCCGAATTCGCCGACATCCTGAAAGTCGCCTGTGAACCACCCGAGCGGTTCGAAGAGTGGCCCGGAATACCGCTTCCGGTCAGCCAAATCGACACGAATCACGGGTACGCCGCATTGCAATAACGCGGCCATTTCTGCACAATTCGCGGGCCTTAGATATCAGAGAAAGGAACCCCTTGGC
>JAACFE010000021.1 GCA_009937525.1 Gammaproteobacteria bacterium | reverse complement strand
ATCAGCTGGTCGCTACGTCCGGCAGCCAGAGCGACCAGTCGCTTGCGGTATTGGCGTCGGACATCTACCTCGACATGGAAGAAACGAGTGTGCTCATCGAGCGCACGCGGCAGGAGATTGCGCGCGCGACGCTCATGGAGCAGCTCAACCAGTCGTTCGGCATCATTACGCCGGAAATGATGGAAGTCGTCGGCGGCGTCAAGACGATCCTGTTCGGTGACGAAGACGCGCGTGCCCTGGTTGCCGGACCTCCGCCGGGAAGTGTCGAGCAGGCCTACCGCAGCCCCCTCGAACAGTAGGCCACGGACCCTTGATCCGGTACGGAGCGAAACAATGAAGATGCAAAACCTGAAGCTTCCCATCAAAACCCTTGCAGTAGTCGCCGGCCTGATGACGATCTCTGCGTGCGCGTCGACGGAACCGGGTTGCCCGTCCCCGCAGACGCGTAACCTGGATAGCGCGATCAGCTTCGTCAAGACGTCCCTGAACACGGGCTGCGAGGCGCATTTCGACCGCTACTACGACGATCTGCTGACGATCGCCGAAGGCGATCCGAAACCCGAGAACAAGCGCATTTTCAGCGAGTTTCTCCTCTGGTCGGGCGACCAGGGCCTGTTGAGCTCGCGCCAGGCGCAGGAATACTACAACCGCTTCTTCAACGTGAAATTCATGTCGATGAAGGGCGACTACAACAATTGTTCACACACCTGCCCGAACAAGCAGCGCGTATTGTTCGACATGGAACGTGAACTGTCCGACAAGGAACGCGGCCTGCTCAGGGTCAGCGAGGATCGCGACGGCTACTACCGCGCCGACCGCCTTTACCAGGAGGTCGAACTGGTGCTGGAGGCAACCTGCACGGCGTGCGCTGCCAGTCGATGACGAGACGCGGCGATGACGCAACGGCTATTTCTGCAGGGACTGATCGCCGGTGCATTGGGGACATTGCTCGGTGGCGCCGCGCTCCTGTATTCCCTGGCCCGGCTGGAGTTGATTCGTTTCCATGACACCGCCATTAGCTCGCCGGGCGACTGGCTGCAATGGGCCTACACCAATCTCGGTTCCTCGATTCCTGTATTTTCGGGCCTGCTGCTCGCCTACTTCATAACGCTCGGGCGACTGCGCCGCTGCCTCGATGATGACAAACCGGTGAACCAGATCGTTCAGCTCGACCACCTGACCGACATCTGGACGACCCTGTTCTTCGGCACCGGTGTCATCTGGACCGCAATCGGTATGCGCAGCGCGCTGATCTTTGCATTGGGTGACAGGGAAGTTGCCCTGCAGGACGGTGCCTTCGCGATGCTGGAGCGCATGATCGATGGCGGCATCCTGCTCGCATTGTCGACGACAATCTTCGGCGGCATCGGCGGCTATCTCATGCGCGTGTACAAAACCGTTACCCTGGGCTCCCGCCTTCAGCAGCGCTACGACAAGGCTGCTCGCGCCGACACGTCGGAAATGCGCGAGAGCCTGCGGCGCATCGAGCAACGCCTGGGACACCGCAGCGGTTCCGTTGCCCCCGTGGAGGCTGCCGAGTGAGCCGTTCTCCCCTTTTCTATCCCATGCACCGCGGTGACACGGACGCTGGCGGTGCTGCCGACCTGCAGACCGACATCATGCGGTTCATGGCAATCCTTGCGTTGTGCCTGGTTGCCATATTTGCGCTTGTCCAAAGCATCCCGCTGGTCCCCGAAGCGCCAACCCGGTCGCCTGCAGCGGCAGCACCGCCACCACCGACGGCGGCTGTCGAGACCGAGCCGGAACCGCCCGTGAAGAACGACAGTTCGGCCCCGCCGAAGCCCGAGCCGGAACGAGCGGTGCGCCTGACGCGTCCGAAATGGACGTCGACCGTCGTCCCGACGCGAGATACGAGGGAACGTGAAGCGCAGCCGGAACCCTTGCCGGCGCCACAACAAGACACGCCCGCGCCGCCCCCGGAACGCGGCTTTACGCTGCGTTTCGAATCGGACATCGCGCTGACGCGGCTCGTCGCCGCCGGCAAGGTCGGCCTGTACGCCATCGCCGAGGGACGTGCCCGCCGCATGACGGTCAGCGAGAGCCGCATCAGCTTCTGGGATGCCTCAGCACCTAACAGCTACCATGAGATGGAGACCAGCACCGTGCCCGGCCCGGTCATCGATGCGCTTGCACGCACCGGCACTGACACGGCCAGGGTGGGCTGGGGCGTAACGTTGCCGGGAAAACTGCGCGAGCAGCTCGATGCGCTGATGCGCGGCAACGCCGGCGGCGCGCTGGTGATCGGCCAGGACGGTGAACTCCGGCTGGAAGCGTCATGATTCGCATCGCAGCAGTCGTCGTGTCGCTGACCCTGCTTGCTGCGCAGGCTGCCCCGGCCGAGCGCAACCTCGACCGCTGGTTCGACAGGGAGCTGTTGCCTTTCGTGACTTCACAACTTGTCGAACACCCGCGCTTCAAGGGCGAGTCGGTGATGTTTGTCGTGCTCGAGGACAATGTACCGGCATCCGTGGGCAACGAACTCGCCCTCTCGCTTCGCGACCGGCTGCTCGATGCCGCGCTGAATACGCCCGGCGTCGCGGTCGGCCGGCGCCAGGGCGGTACGACGGCAAAACCGGGTGCCCAGTCCGTAGACTGCACGCGGGACGATGTCCACTACTACATCGGTATATCGGTATCGCGGCGGATCGACGGCCTTTACGGCGTCAACGTTCGCGCCCTCGACCTCGAGGACAGCAACTGGGTATCGGGATTCGGCAAGGCATGGCAGGGAGCTCTCACTACCGTGCAGCAGCGCGCCATGCAGCGAACCCGGGCCGACCAGACGTTTCGTGGCGCGCGCGAAGTACCCTTTTCCGGGGATGAATCGGACTTGCTTGCCGCACATCTGGCCCACGAACTGTCGTGTGCCCTGCTGCGCGAGACCCGCGGAAGATATGTCGTCTCCGCCAAACGGACGTCCGAACCGGGCGACAACCTGGCAGCAGCTGTCGAACTGGTCGGCAACAACCTGGCTGCCCACGACGCGCTCGAGCTGACCGGCGACGAGCAGAAGATCAATGCGACGTTGAGCGGCAAGGCGCACCCGATAGACGGTGCTCTGTACCAGTACTGGCTCACGGTTACCCCGACCGACCCCGGGGACGAACTCTCCACGCTGAGTGCCAGCGCTTACGTGTTGCTGCCCGGCCATCGCCTTGCAGGCGAACCATCGCCGACGACGTCCGTTGCCGGTGCGCCGCACGATACCGTTGCCATCCCTCACGGCGGCGGCGACGCGCCACTCGGGCCATTGCGCATACTGAAGTCACAGGACCACCGCATCTGTGATCGCGGTGCTGAAGCGTCGATCCGGCCGACGACCTACGGCGAAACGCAGCGGCAATGCTCGGTGCTCATCGCAGATACGCGTGCGGACGCAATCGTGTTCGTCCTCGAACACCAGGCCAGCCACGGCCTGGTGAGGCTGGGCGGAGCCGCATGCCGCGAGCGCACGGCACCGCATGTGGTGACGCGCGGCCAGCCTATGCGCTACCCGGTGCCATTCACCACGATCGGCAGCAGCGAGATGCGTGAGGCAAGGGAATGGCGGATCTCGCCCGGCGTTGACACCTATTACGCTCTTGCCGTCAACGACTCGCGTGCCGCGCGCGAGTTCGCGAATCACATCGACACTCTGCCGCTGCGATGCAATGGCTCGATACGTCGAGGACTCCGGAATAATGCGCTGCACCGCTGGCTCGAGGAATTCGCGGTGCTCGCCGAACGCCATGCTCCGCACGTGGGCTGGCGCGCGATAGAAATAAAGGACGTGCTGTGAGGAAAGAACGATGATGCGTTTGTTGGGTGTGCTCGTGGGATCCGCCCTCGCCGTCGCTGCACTGGTTGTCTTCGTAGGTATCCCGGAGTTCACGACGCAATCGAGCGTCGCGGAAGACACCGTGATTACGCTGCCAATGCGGCCAGACCCTCCGGCGACCGACCCGGAACCC
Organism: Gammaproteobacteria bacterium; assembly: GCA_009937525.1. Taxonomy (GTDB): domain Bacteria; phylum Pseudomonadota; class Gammaproteobacteria; order Steroidobacterales; family Woeseiaceae; genus UBA1847. The sequence continues at coordinate 27,437 of JAACFE010000021.1, read as the reverse complement.
GAGGCGGTGCCACAGGAAGCGCCGCTTGCCGCAGCGACCGAGGCACCCGCTGATACGCCCTCGCCCCCTGAAACCGAGGTCGCTGAAACTGCGCCCGTACCGGCGGAATCACCCCCTGCTCGGCCCGACGCGGCCCTGCAGTGGTACGCGTTCTGGAGCCCGTTCCGGAGCGAGATTGCCGCAAATGGCTTCGTCGATCAGCTGCAGCGCGTCACCGGGCTCGACTATCGCGTCGTCAAGGTAAAACCCGGTGTCTACGAGGTCGCCTTCGCTTACGAGGACGACCAGGAGATCACCGCCAACCTGTCACAGATTTCTGCAGCGACCGGCCTGCAGCTTCCGGAAGGCTGACGTGTTGCTGCAAAAATTCCGGACGATACTCCGGCTCATACCGGTTCTGGTCTTCGTCATCGTCACCGATGCGCACGCCATGGAGCAGGACCTGGATGCCGCATGGCGTGATTACTCCAAAAGCAGGACGCACCTCGAACCCGCCTACCGCTTCCCGTATGCGACCTGCTTCGGTACCGCTGCGATCCAGTACGACCTTCCCGAGACCCTGCTGCTGGCCGTCGCACGCGGGGAGAGCGATTTCGAAGCCACGGCCCGATCGCGTGCGAATGCGCACGGCGTGATGCAGATACTCTGGCCCGGCACGGCAAAGCATCTCGGTATTCACCGTCTGAGCGAGCTGTACGATCCCTGCACGAATATCGACGCAGGGGCACGCTACCTGAGGGAACTCCTGGCACGGTACGACGGCAATATGCACCTGGCGCTCGCCGCCTACAACTACGGTCCCCGGCGCATACCGGTCGACGGCGGCGCGATTCCGTCAGGCGCCAACTGGTACTCGGGGTACATCTTCCGGCACCTCAATTACGTGCTCGGCAGCGGCAACGCCGTGAAGCCCGTCAGCGAGGCGCTGTATTCCGACCTCGGACAATCGACGCTCGTAACCTTCGCCGAACCTTACCGGGCTGCCGCCTTCGTCGAGAGCCTCGAGCAGCTGGCGCCCGATCTGAATCTCGACTGGTTTCGCCGCGGCACCGGAAAGTTCGAAGTCGTCATGACGTACGCTGACCGCCAGGAGTTCGACTCGAGTGCACGTATGCTTCGCGGTGCGGGTTTTCGTATCGACTGAGAGGGATCAGGCGCCGCCCGGCCGATGGCTCTCGAGTTCGAGGTAGATCGCGGCCGCGATGCCACCGGTGCCGAAGAACATAGCCATGACGATGATCTGGTATTTCGCCGCGATCAGCGGGGATACGCCGGAGAGAATCTGTCCCGTCATCATGCCCGGCAACGAAACGATGCCGACGGCGAACAGCATGTTGGTAATCGGTATAAGCGCGGTCTTGAACGCGCTGCGCAGCGCTTCCGGTACCGGCTCGTCGCGCGCGGTCTCGGACTGGAAGCGCTCTGCCGCGAGGCTCACGGCGTTCATCGCGCCGGTTACGACCATCCCGCCGAGGGGCACCACGTAACGCGGACTGAACCACGGCTCTACGCCGATGACCACCTGCGTAATCAGCGCCAGTATCAGGACACTCGTAATGCCGACGGCGATCAAGGCGTTCGGCCAGGACCGCCGTCTCATGGTCCCGAGAGGCCGCACCGCGATCCAGCTCGCGACGACAATCATGATCGTCAACACGCCGGCGATGACCCAGTAGCTGTCGCTGTCGAAGATGTAGATCAGCACGTAACCGATGACGAACAGCTGCACGAGCATGCGCAACATCGCGTAGACCGCCGTGCCGGTGCCGGCCTGCCAGCGCCACATGATGAGCAATACGATCATAGCCGGGAGAAACGCATACGCGAGTCCCGGCAGGGATATTTCGAGTATGCCGCCGTTCATCGGTTTGGCGGACCGTCGCGAAAATTCAGCATGCCGGCTTGCCCATCTCCGGCGGCAGCACGTCCTCGATGCGCTCCATGACGTCCAGCCGATGCACGAGGTTGTGAATGTAGTCGAGCTTGTCAGTCTCCAGGACCAGCACGTCGCTCATGTCATAGGAATCGATCCACTGGTCATACAGTCGCTCGAGGCGTTTGAGGTAGGACAGCGGCACGTCGCGCTCCATCGCCCGGCCACGCAATCGTATGCGCTGGCGCAGCGTCCGCATCGAGCAACGCAGGTAGATCATCAGGTCGGGCGGCCGTATCGCGTCGAGGATGGCGCTGTAGAAACTCTGGTACGTCTGCCAGTCACGCCTGGATATCTTGCGCATCTGGTGCAGCGCGGTCGCGAAGACCTCCGCGTCCTCGAAGATCGTGCGGTCGAGCACGACCACGCCCGGTTGCCGGTCGAGTTCCTGGTGCAGACGAAACTTGTTGGCGAGAAAATACAGTTGCGACTGGAAAGCCCAGCCTTTCATGTCCCTGTAGAAATCGGAAAGGTACGGGTTCTCGTCGTTCGGTTCATAAAACGGCATGACGCCATAGGTGCGCGCCAGAAAATCGACCAGTGTCGACTTGCCCGCGCCCATGTTACCTGCGATGGCGATGGACCGTTTCATTGTCCGGCTACCTTACCGCATTCGCGTCTGGCTTCCACATACAAGATAACCTATCCTGAACGGAAATAAGACAAAGGTTGGAAACATTGAAGCAGCCGCCGGTATTGATCAGCGAACAGGACATCCAGGCGCGCGTCGCCGAACTCGCGGCACAGATTTCAGCCGATTACAGCGATAAGGGCGACATCGTGCTGGTCGGCGTACTCAAGGGTGCGTTCATCTTCCTCGCCGACCTGTCGCGGCGCATGACGATTCCGCGCACGATCGAATTCATTGCCGTTTCCAGCTATGCAACGGGCAGTATTTCCTCGGGCGCGGTGCGCCTCGTGATGGACGTGCGTGGCAACATCGAAAACCGTCACGTGCTGATCGTGGAAGACATCGTCGATACGGGCCACACGCTCAAGTACCTGATCGGCATACTGGAATCGCACCGGCCGGCGTCCATCAGGACGGCTGCCCTGCTGCACAAACCGCAGCGTTCCGAGGTAGACGTGCCCATCGACTACGTCGGTTTCGGTATCGGCGACGAGTGGGTCGTGGGCTATGGTCTCGATTACGCCGAGCGCGACCGCACCCTGTCCTACATCGGCACGATCGAACCCGTGGATCAGTGATCAGCACACTCGTCGGTCTCGATCTCGATCGTCGAGTGTCCGATGCCGTAGTCGTCCTCCAGGGTCGCCTTGACGCGTCGCACGACGGCAGTCGGGTGTGGCGCATCCGGAGAGATCTTCACGTGCATCGTCAGCATGAGGTCCTGTGGCGTCAGTCCCCAGATATGCACGTGATGAATTCCAAGCACCTCCGGTACGCGCTCGACGATCTTCCGTTGCAACTCGTCGCGATCGAGCCACGCGGGCGCACCTTCCAGCAAGACGTGCGCGCTCTGCTGCACCAGCGCCCACGCGCTCTTGAGGATCAGGAATGCCACGGCGATCGACAATAAAGGGTCGATCGCCATCCAGCCCGTGTAGATGATGATGATTGCGGCGACGATCGCGGCCACGGAGCCGAGCAGGTCCCCGGCGACGTGCAGCGCGGCGCCGCGGATGTTGAGGTTATCCCGATCGCCGCCGTGCAGGACCGCGAAGGCGATCACATTCACGACCAGGCCGGCCCCGGCTACGACCAACATGGTCGTCCCCGTCACCTCGACCGGCGAAATCAGACGGCGCAGCGCTTCGAAGAGTATCCAGCCGACGATGAACAGCAGGCTCAGGCCATTCACGAAGGCTGCGAGGATCTGGAATCGCTGGTAACCGAACGTCCGCCTGGCGTCCGCAGGCCGCCTGCTGACGTTGAAGGCGACGGCCGCCAGTGCGAGCGCCATCGTGTCCGTCAGCATGTGGCCCGCGTCGGCCAGCAGTGCGAGCGACCCGGCCAGAATGCCGCCGATGACTTCGACAACCATGAAGGTGCCGGTCAGTGCCAGCGCAATGATGACGCGCTTCATGTTGCCGCTGACGTGGTCGGATGCCATCGATAAGACTCGCCGAAAAGGTGGCCACTCCCGCCAACTAAAAAAGGCGGTTCCTCTCGGAACCGCCTTTGCTACCTACGTATCGTACGTGGTACCTGGCCCCCTGAATCCCCCGCCAAGTCGTACCTGAAGGTGTCTGCCTGTACTTGCGCCGTGCATATGTTGTTCAAACACGACGCCAATGCACGAACAAACTCGCAGAAGTGTCGGTGCATGTCAATATATTGGAACGTTTCTATGTTAAACGAACTCGCCTCTCGCTAAATCGTGGTATTTTTGCGACATCTCGACCAACGCCAACGGAGCCACTTTCGTGATCAATTCCGGCCGCTTTCTGATTACCCTCGGTCTGTTCTGGGCACTCGCCACATCCGCGGATACCGCGATCCACAACGTTATCGGCTATACGCCGTCACCCGGGGGCATACGTGACTTCAGCGTGCTCATTTTCGACGCTGACGGCAGGGTCGTCGCCACCGGCGACGAATCGCTGCTGGCAGGAATTGCCGAGGCCGACCGCATCGATGGCGGCGGCAGGTTCGTGCTGCCGGGACTGACCGATGCGCATGCGCACGTCTACAGCCAGGGTTTCCTGACCGTCAGCCTGAACCTGCTCGGCGCAGAGAGTGTCGACGAAGCTGTCGAGCGCATCGACGAGTATGCTTCCGGTCGCCGCACGGGATGGGTCCTCGGCCGCGGCTGGAACCAGGTGTTATGGCCGGTGAAGGAATTTCCCACCGCGGCAGACATCGATGCCGTGGCGGCCGACCGGCCGGTCTGGCTGCGTCGTATCGATGGTCACGCGGGCTGGGCGAACAGCAAGGCGCTGGAAATCGCCGGCATCGATGCCGAGACTCCCGATCCTGTCGGCGGCAAGATCGTCCGTGATGACAGCGGCAACGCCACCGGCATCCTCATCGACAACGCGATGGCGCTCGTCGAGAAGCACGTCCCGAGCCCGACCAGGGGTGAGATCCGGGAAGCCTGCGCGAGCGCGATAGACAGCCTGCTGGCGCTGGGCATCACCGGCGTCCATGACGCCGGCATCAGCAAGACGGAAGCCGAGATATATATGTCGATGGCCGACGACGGCGACCTCGGCGTGCGCATCTATGCGATGCTGAGCGACACCGGCGCGAACCTCGATGCCTTTGCCGAACCGATTCGGGCCTACGGGAACGATTACCTCGATATCGCGGCCGTGAAACTCTACTCGGACGGGGCGCTCGGCAGCCGCGGTGCGGCCATGATCGAGCCCTACGACGATGATCCGGAGAATCGCGGGCTCCCGTTCTACACGCAGCAGCAGCTCGACGAATTGGTGCGGACGGCGAACGCCAAGGGCTTCCAGGTCGGTATCCACGCGATCGGCGATCTCGGTAACCGCATGGCGCTCGACGCCTTCGACCGGGCGCAGCGCGGCGAGCCCTCGCCACTCCGGAATCGCGTCGAGCACGCACAGATCATTGCGCTCGACGATATCCCGCGTTTCAGCGAACTCGGCGTGATCGCGTCCATGCAGCCGGTGCACGCGACGAGCGACATGAATATGGCGGAAGACCGGGTGGGCACGCAGCGCATCAAGGGCGGCTATGCCTGGCGCCGCCTGCTCGATTCCGGTGCCGTGATCGCAAGCGGCTCCGACTTCCCGGTCGAACTGCCGAATCCGTTTCACGGCCTGTACGCCGCCGTCGCAAGGCAGGACCGGGCGGGCGCCCCGGAGGGCGGCTGGTATGCCGATCAGGCCATGACGCGCGCGGAGGCGTTGCACTCGTTCACGCTCGCGGCGGCCCATGCCGCACACCAGGAACAGCGTCTGGGCAGCCTCGAGCGCGGCAAATGGGCCGACTTTATCGTCGTCGATCGCGACTATTTCGAGATACCAGCCGGCGAGATCGACGATATCCGGGTACTGCAGACCTGGGTCGGCGGAAAACTCGTATACGAGGCACCGGTCGGGGAGTAAACGATGATCGTAGAACAGGTATGGACCGGTAACGCATATCGGAACTTCAATTATCTGGTCGCCTGCCCCGAGACAGGGGAAGCTCTCGCAATCGACCCGCTCGATTTCAGCAGGTGCCTGGCGGCGGCGCAGGCCAGGGGCTGGCGTATCTCGCAGATCGTCAATACCCACGAGCACGGCGATCACATCGGCGGCAACAAGGGCATGGTTGCCGCCACGGGCGCGAAGATCATCGCGCACAGGAATGCCGGCGGGCGCATACCGAACATGGATCGGGGTGTCGGCGCAGGGGACGTCATCAAGGTGGGTGCGACCGTAGATCTCGAATGCCTGGACACGCCGGGTCACACGATGAGCCACATCTGCCTGCTGTCTCATACCGACCAGCCCGCCCTTTTCAGCGGCGACACGCTGTTCAACGCCGGGGCTGGCAACTGCCACAACGGCGGTCATCCCGACGAACTGTACGAAACCTTCGACAGGCAGCTGTCGAAGCTCCGGGACGATACGCTCGTCTACCCTGGGCACGATTACCTGATCAACAACCTGCGCTTTACGCTCGACCGCGAACCCGACAACGAAGTCGCACGGCAAATGATCCATGAATACGAGAACCAGGATCCGGCCGATGCGCTTGTCACGACGCTGGCGCAGGAGCGCGCGATGAACACCTTCTTCCGCCTCGACAGTCCTTCGGTGATCGCGAAGCTGCAGGAGGACTTTCCGGATATCGGCGATAAGCCGGATGAGCGAACCGTTTTCCTCAGACTGCGCGAGCTGCGCAACAGCTGGTAAGCCGCTTGCGCGCATGCCGGTGTATTGATGCAAATACGTATCCGGTCGGTGCCGCAACGCGTTACTATTATACGAGCGTCCTCGACGTGGCGGATGATCGACCGTAATGGATATCGCCAACCTGAACATGCTGGTGGGATGGATCGGGATGCTCTCCGGAGCCGTATCGGGTGCCGTCATCGGCCTGTACTTCGGCCGTGACGACTGGGCGGGCGGTTACGCTTCATTTCGCCGGCGCATGCTGCGCCTGGGTCATATCTCCTTCTTCGGTATCGGCTTCCTCAACCTTCTTTTCGGCCTGACTCTGACGGCTGTCTCGCTGCCGCCGGCGCACAGCCGTATCGCCTCCGCGGGTTTTCTGATCGCTCTCATTGCGATGCCGGCATGCTGCTTCCTCACGGCCTGGAAGAAGCCGTTACGCCACCTGTTTCCGATCCCCGTGCTCGCGGTGCTGGCCGGGATCATTCCGGTCCTGCTCGGATGGCCATACGAATGAGGCTGGGTCTCGTGGCGATGAGCGGTGTCCGGGCCCACAACGAGGAGCTGACGCGCCTCGGTCTGACGCTTCCTGGTTTCGTCGAACGTAACAAGACGATCGCCTCGTTGCCGAGTCTCGGCCTGCTCACGCTCGCCGGGATGACAGACAGGGACGTCGACCTCGAATACCGGGAAGTCGAGGACATCACGAAATGCGAGGAATTGCCGGGCGATTACGATGCCGTCGCAATCTCTTCGTATTCGGCGCAGATCGGTGAGGCGTATCAGCTTGCCGACCGATTTCGTGCCGAAGGCGTACTCGTCATACTCGGCGGTCCGCACGTGACTGCCGTGCCCGAGGAGGCGCTGGCGCATGCTGATGCCATCGTGCTGGGAGAAGGTGAGCCGGTCTGGCCGGATGTCGTGAGGGACCTCAAACGCCGTCAGCTTCGGTCGATCTACGATTCGCGCCAAACACCGTTCAACCTCGGCGGCGCACCGATGCCGCGCTTCGAATTGCTCGACCCGGAACGATACAACCGGCTCACGGTGCAGACCCAGCGCGGATGCCCCTTTGACTGCGAGTTCTGTGCTGCTTCCATTCGCCTCTCGCCCGGTTACCGGGTAAAACCGGTGGACAAGGTGATCGCTGAGATACGGCGCATCAAGGAAATCTGGCCAAAGCCTTTCGTCGAATTCGCGGACGACAACAGTTTCGTCAACAGGAAACACGCGAAGCGGCTGCTGCGTGCGATGGCGGGCGAAGGCGTGCGCTGGTTCACGGAAAGCGACATCTCCATCGCCCGGGACAGTGAGCTTCTCGCCCTGATGCGGGACAGCGGCTGCGCCCAGGTGCTGATCGGCCTCGAGAGCCCGACGACGGAAGGTCTGCACGGGATCGAGCAGAAATCCGACTGGAAAGCGAAGCAGCTCGATACCTACATGGCGGCGATCGACAGGATCCAGGGCCACGGTATCAGCGTCAACGGTTGCTTCGTCCTCGGCCTCGACGGCACGGGCACGGAGAGCTTCGACCAGGTGCGCGATTTCGTTCGTGCGAGCGGCCTCTACGAAGTCCAGATAACGATCCAGACCGCGTTCCCGGGAACGCCGTTATACGAGCGGCTGCAACGCGAGGGTCGCCTGCTCGACGCGACCGCCTGGGAACTCTGCACCCTGTTCGACGTTAACTTCCAGCCGAACCGCATGAGCGTCGGCGAACTGGAACGGAATTTCGTGTCGCTGGCGAGGGACCTGTACAGCGATACTGCGACCACGGCCCGGCAAAGAGCCTACAAGCGCACCTTGCGGGGGCGGAGGAAAGACAAGCAAGCGTACCTTGGGGGTGCATCATGAATGAAAAATGGATAAAACCCTTCTTCCTGCTGGCGGCGCTGTACGATGGCGTCCTCGGAATCGCGTTCATCATCGCGCCCGCGAGCATCTTCGCGATGTACGGCGTAGAGCCGCCGAACCATATGGCCTATGTGCAATTCCCGGCAATGCTGCTGATCCTGTTCGCGATCATGTTCTACCGGGTTGCCATGGATCCGGTCAGGAACCGCGACCTGATTCTTTACGGCTGCGGCCTCAAGATCGCCTACTGCTCGCTGGCGTTCTGGTACATGGTTACGACGGGCATCCCGTCGATGTGGGTACCCTGGGCATACGCGGACCTCGTGTTCCTCGTGCTATTCATCCTGAGCTGGAGAAGCATTGGCGGTCGCCCACAGCCAGCGTAAGGCGTCATAGAGGCGCATCTGGACGGCAAGCTGCTCGCGCCAGCGCCGGCCATCGCCGTCGAAGCAGGCATCCAGCAGCACACCGGCCTGGCGGTCGGACAGACCATGATGTGCCACGACGATCGCAAGATCGAACAACGGGTCGTTGTCGCAGGCGTATTCCCAGTCGAGGAAGCGCACCTGCGGCGTGGAAATGATGTTTTCGGCGACCAGGTCGTTGTGGCAGCAGCATAGATTCATCGGCCCTGTCATCGAATCGATGACGGCAAGGTGCGTCTGCGCCTCATCCATGCCGGCGGACTCCAGCTGCCCCGCGTACTGTCGGGCTGCCGCCTGCAAGTCGAATAATCTTCCTGTCAGTGGAAGCTCATGCACCTCGCGCATCGCCGTCGCGAGGCGCTGCAGATTCTCGTCGTTGTCGAAGTGCGCGGGTGTCCAGACCTCGCCTTCCGCCCACTCGGCCAGCAACACGGTATCCCGCACGTACAGCACGCGGTTCGCCCGGCCGAGCGCTGCTGCCCTGTCCTGAATCAGCGCCTCTTCCTGGCGTGAGCTGTATGGCGGCTTGCGGGGCGCCGGGTCGATCTTGAGAACTGCGCGCCGGCCGGCATTTTCAACCAGCAACGTCCTGTTGGTGAGACCACCCGGCAATTCACGGTATGAGGCGCCACGCCAGCCGGGGATGCCCGCGAGGACCGTTGCCGGGTCCGTGCTCGCGCTCACGCCATCTGCTCCCGCCAGGTGCGGCGCCAGGCAATCAGTCCGAACGGGATCATCACGACGTACGCGACGAAAAGCAGCGCCGTCAGTTGCAGGTCGCGGGACCAGTAGATGACGATCGACGCGGCATCGATAACGAGCCAGTACCACCAGTTCTCGAGGACCTTACGCGCAACGAGGAATGTCGCCCAGATCGCCGCCCAGGTGGTCATCGAGTCGATATAGGGGTACGCGGCATCCGTGTACCGTGCAAGCAGATAGCCGCTCAGGATGCTCGCCACGACGATCGATGCAAGCGCAATCGCGTGCACGTTTCGTCCCCAGACGGACACCGGCAACTCCTCGTCACCGGAACGCCCGAAATACCAGACCGACCAGCCGTAGATGGCCATCGCAACATAGAACAGGTTGAGCGCCGACTCCATGTAGAGCCTGGCATCGAAGAACAGGTACACGTAGATCACCGTGCTGATCGCGGCGCCCAGCCAGCACCAGATGTTCTGGCGGATCGCAAGAAGCAGGTAGGCGATCGCGGAAACCACGGCAACCACCTCGAGCGGCGACAGCCCGCGAGCCTGCGTGGCGACCGCCGCCCATAGATCGCTCACCTGGGGTCAGCCCGCCACCGGGTTATTCAGGATGCGAATGGCGAACACCGCTTTGGGAACGCGCTCGAAGGTCGTTCCGATCTCCGTAGTCAGGGCCGCCATAACGTCAGCAAAGTCGCCGCGAACCTGGGTACTCATCGGATTGGTTGCGACTTCCAGGTCCGGGTAGCCGTTGAGCCGCTCGATAACGTCCTTGATCGGCGGGATGAAATCCGCGTCCAGCGGATAGAGACTGATGTCGACAGCGACCTTCATGATTGAAACCTCTCTAAAAAATCATGTCGAACGTGACAGCGAGCTGCCGCGGATCACCTGCCCGCGTATAAAGAGTATTCGGGAAATCCGGAGGCTCGTTGCCGAAATAGAAGCCGCGCACGGCGTAGTGACGATCGAACAGGTTACGCGCCCACAGCTGCACGGACCAGTTGTCCCTCTCGTAGCCGACCCGGGCGTTGGCAAGCTCGTAAGGCTGCGACGTCTGGTCGTGACTGACGTCGAAATAGAATGCATCGCGGGCTGTCACGTCCAGTCGAGCGAAAATGCCGCTCGGATGCCGGTAGCTGGCGCCGGCCGCCAGCGTATAGTCGGGCGCGTGAGCCTGTGCACGACCACTCAGGTCGACCTGCGGCGTCACGAACTCCTCGAATTCCGCATCCAGCAGGCCAACGTTGGCATACAGGTCGAGCGCATCTCCTATCGCCCAGCGAACCTCTGCCTCCAGTCCCAGCGTCCGGCCCTCGGCGGCATTGTCGGTGAAGAACACGAACGACGCCGGATCGCCCGGCACGAGCTGAAAAGACGTGCGTACCTGCTGGTCCTCGCGCCGACTGTAGAACGCGGAGACGTTCACGGCGAGCGCGCCATCGAGCAGCGACGATTTGATGCCGGCCTCGAGGTTCCACATGCTCTCGGCATCGAACTCGCGGCGATCGTCGGGTACCAGACCGAGATTGAAGCCGCCGGCCTTGTACCCCCTGGAAAGGGTCACGAAGCTGGTCAGCTCGCCCGAGTGATCGTGGCTCAGCGTAATATCGCCGCCCGTCATCGTCTCCGACGGGCCCGCCTGCAACCCTGCCGTATCGACATAGTCGGTCGTGCGCCGCTCCAGCCTGAGCCCTCCGCTCAGGCGCGTCGCCGCGGCGATCTCCATGTCGAGCTGACCAAATATCGCAATGTTGGTCGCCTCGTAGACACTCCCGAAGCTGTCATCGAGGCTGTCTGCAAAATCGAATCCCGGGTCGAAATATTCGCCCTGGTTGATGGTCATCAATTCATCCTCGAGGTCGAGCAGGTAGACGCCCGCGAGCCAGTCGGTAGTGCCGCCGAAGATGCGACCCGCGTCGCTGGAGGCCAGGCGGAACTCCTGGCTGACGGTGCGTCGCGAACGATCGCTCAGCGAAATGAAGTCATACGTTACCGGGGCCCAGCTCTCGTCGTTGCCCCAGTCGGCATCGAAATCGAAACCGATGTCCGAGTCGGCAACTGCGCTTATCGAGGTGAGTGTCGCCCACGACAACGCCGACCACTCGATGCGCAACGAGCCACCAACGCTGCGCTGTGCATCCTTCCCCGGCCTGTCAGAGAGCATCGTCAGACTGTTGTCGATCGCGAACGCGTCGTAACCGTTCTGGATGTCCGCAAACAGTGCCGCGAAATCCACTGACAGCGTATCGGCCGGCAGCCAGCGCACGCGGCCCCGAACGGTCGTCTCGTCCCGGCCGTTGGTGTCGTCCCGACCGAGATAGGCATTGTCGCGGAAGCCGTTGCTCTCGTGGTGATGTGCGCTGAGGCGATACGACAGCGAATCGCCGGCGGCAAGCGGCCCGCCGAAGGCAACGCCTCCCGCCAGCGTATCGTCGTCGCCGGCGGTGAGCTGCAGGCGGCCCTCGCGCTCGGCAGTCGGCATGGCGCTCTGTACGTAAACCAGCCCTGCAAGCGCGTTAGCGCCGTACCGGGTGCCCTGAGGTCCGCGCAACACCTCTATGCGCTCGATATCGAAGGTCGTGGCAATCGTGCCGATGCCGCTGAAGTCGATGTCATCGATCAGGAAACCGACGGAAGGGTTGGGCGCGCCCTGGTACTGCTCCAGTTCGCCGACGCCGCGGATCTGCAGGTACCGCGCCCGATGGCCGTCGCCGGACCAGTTCAGGTTCGGCACGACGTTGATCAGCTCTTCGAAGTGCTGCAGCGCGAGTTGTGCCACCTCGTCGGCAGCGAGTACCGTGACGCTCGCCGGAATCTCGCTCGCCGGCCGCCCGCGGAAATCGGCCGTAACGACAATCTCCTCGATAGCTTGCGCGGTTGCTGCAAGTGGCGCCACGAGAAGGAGACTTGCAGGGACAGCGCGGAGAATCAGCGCCGAAATCGTGTGTTTCATGATCCTCTCCCTACGCCGGCATTACCCGGTTCAGGTTCTAAGGGTTCCCGATGTGGATCTCAGGTCCGGAGACCACCCCTGTGAAGACCGTATTATAACAGCTGCCCGATCTCGTCCTCGCCCAGGCCCCAATCCTCGAGCATCTCGCGTGCCGCCTCGCTGTTATCGGACGGCGCCTGCCTCGCCTCCGACGGAGTCCTCGAAAATCGCGGTGCCGGCCCCGGTTGCCGTATGCCATCGAGTTCGACGTAGGTACCGCGCGCCCTGGCATGCTCGTGTTCCGCGGCTTCACTGAGCGTCAGTACCGGGGTGGCACAAGCGTCTGTGCCGCTCAGCAGCTTACTCCATTCGTCGCGCGTCCTGCGGCGAAATACCCGCGCGAGAACCTCGCGATGCGTTGCCCATTGCGACGTGTCGTACTGGTCAGCCGGATCGATATCGTCGATGGACAGAGCCTCGAGCAGCCGCGCGAAGAACTCGGTTTCCAGCGCGCACACCGCGACAAATCCGTTGTCGCGGGTCTCGTAACAACGGGCGAACGGCGCGGCGCCGTCCAGCACATTGCTGTCCCGGCGCTCGGTCCACATTCCCCCTGCTGTCAGGCCGTAGAACAGTGTCAGCATCGAGGCGGTGCCGTCGACCATCGCCGCGTCGACGACCTGCCCTTTGCCGGACCGGGCGGACTCGAGCAGGGCCGCCAGCAGGCCCATTACGAGGTACGTGGCCCCGCCGCCGAAGTCACCGACCAGGTTGAGCGGCAGCGGTGGCGGCCGGTCCGCCGGCCCGATGCCGTGAAGCGCGCCGGCAAGTGCGATGTAATTGGTGTCGTGTCCGGCCCGCTCTGCCATAGGACCCTCCTGGCCCCAGCCGGTCATGCGCCCGTAGACCAGTCGCCGATTGCGTCTCATGCAGTCGTCCGGCCCCAGCCCCAGTCGCTCCATGACGCCGGGACGGAATCCCTCGAACAGCGCATCGGCCCGTTCGCAAAGACGGAGTACGAACTCACGGCCCTGATCGGACTTGAGATCGACGTCGACCGTCGGCCTGCCGCGATTCATCAGGTTGAAGCGATCGGGCACGTCTAGCCCGGGATCGGCGGCGCCCGGCCGCCGCAGACGAAGAATCCGTGCGCCCATGTCGGCCAGCAGCATGCCGCAGAACTGCGTTGGCCCGATGCCGGCAATCTCGACGACCCTGATTCCGGCCAGGGGCCCCACGGTTGTATTCGGAGCCGATTGCTCAGCCATCCTGCTTCCGGGACGGTCGCTCGAGCCGCGCGATCAGGCTCGACGTATCCCAGCGGCTGCCGCCCAGCGCCTGGACCTCGGCATAATAGCGGTCGACGAGTTCGGTCAGTTCGAGCCGCGCGCCGTTCGATCGCGCCTCGTCCAGCGCGATGGCGAGATCCTTGCGCATCCAGTCAACGGCGAATCCAAACTCGAACTGCCCGTTCACCATGGTCTGCCAGCGGTTGTCCATCTGCCAGGACTGCGCTGCGCCTTTCGAAATAGCGCCGATTACCTTCTCGGTGTCGAGGTCAGCACGCTGTGCGAAATGCAGACCCTCCGACAGACCCTGCAGGACGCCCGCGATGCAGATCTGGTTGACCATCTTTGCGAGCTGCCCCGATCCCGCCGGTCCGATCAGGGTGATCGCTCTCGCGTACGCATCCATGACGGGGCGCGCGCGCTCGAAGACGGCCTCGTCTCCCCCGACCATGATCGTGAGCTGGCCGTTCTCCGCACCAGCCTGGCCACCTGACAATGGCGCGTCCAGGAAGCCGACCTTCCGCTCGCCCGCAGCCGCGTGCAGCTCGCGCGCGAGCGTGGCCGAGGCCGTCGTGTGATCCACCAGGATCGAATTCGGGGCCATGGCCTGCAGAGCCCCGTCTTTGCCGAGCGCTACTTCGCGGACGTCCTCGTCATTGCCGACGCAGGCAAACACGATGTCCGCAGCCTGAGCCGCTTCTGCCGGCGTTTCGGCACGTCCGCCATCGTTATTCTCGAGCCATCGTTCGGCTTTTTCCGCACTGCGGTTGAAGATGACGACGTCATGGCCACGCGCGGCCAGGTGCGCCGCCATGGGAAATCCCATGACGCCCAGCCCGATGAACGCCGTCTTCACGATCCGGCCTTGCGGGGGTCGAGACCGATCGAGCGCGCAATGATCTCGCGCATGACCTCCGACGTTCCGGCATAAATTCTCGATACGCGCGCCGCCGTGTACATGCGGCTGATCGGGTATTCGTCCATATAGCCGGCGCCACCATGAAGCTGCAGACACTCGTCGGTCACACGGCCTTCGAGTTCACTCGTGAACAGTTTCGCCTTGGCCGCGTCCTCCGGGCTGAGCTTGCCATCGTTGTGCTGCAATACGCACTGGTCGACGAACGCCTGCGCAACGTCGATTTCCGTTCGCATGTCCGCCATCTTGAAGCGCGTGTTCTGGAACGCGGCGATCGGCTGGCCGAATGCGTGGCGTTCCTCGATGTACTCCATTGTCACGTTGTACGCGGCTTCAGCGTTCGCAACGAAACCGACAGCCCCGAGCAGACGCTCTTCGACGAGCCCGTGCATCATGTGATAGAAGCCGCGGTGCAGCTGCCCGAGCAGATTCTCCTTGGGAACTTTGACGTTGTTGAAGAACAGTTCCGCGGTGTCCTGGCTCTTGAGCCCAATCTTCGCCAGGTTAGCGCCCCGCTCGAAGCCCTCCATGCCGCGCTCGACGACGAACAGGCTGATGCCGCGTTTGCTGCCGGGGTCCGTCCGCGCCGCGACGATGACGAGGTCCGCGAGGATGCCGTTCGAGATGTAGGTCTTGGCGCCGTTCAGCAGGAAATGATCACCCTTGTCCTCCGCCTTGGCGCGGATCGACGCGAGATCGCTGCCGGCACCGGGCTCGGTCATCGCGATGGCCAGGATGCTTTCGCCGCTGACGCACTTCGGCAGCCAGCGCTCCTTCTGTTCTTCGGTACCGAATTCGTCGATATACGGACCGACCAGCCGGCTGTGCAGCCAGAGGAAGAAACCTGCGTCACCGTGCTGCGTCAACTCCTCCATCAGGATTTGCTCGTAACGGAAATCCCTGACCCCGGCGCCGCCATACTTCTCGTCGGCCCACATCAGGAGCAGCCCCTGCTCACCCGCTTTCAGGTATGCCTCGCGATCGACGATACCCTGCTCGCGCCATCGCTCGCCGTGCGGCTGGATTTCATTGATGAAGAAGCTCCGCACGGAGTCACGGAACATGTCGTGTTCTTCTTCGAAGATCAGTCGTTGCATCGCGGGCTAGTCCTTCTGTCCCTTGAATTCGGGCTCCCGTTTCTCGAAGAACGCCTTCACGCCCTCGAGATTATCGGGGCACCCGACGAGTGACTGCTGCAATTCTGCCTCTGCGTTGAAGCAGCTCTCCCAGTCCTGGTCCATCGCGAGGCGCATGACTTTCTTCGTAGCTGCGAGCGACAAAGGCGCCCGTTTGACGAGTGCCATTGCCCACTCTCGCGCCGCGGACTGCAACTCCGCCGCCGGTACCGCCCTGTTGGCAAGGCCGAGCTGCACGCAGCGCTCCGCGCCGATACGCTCTGACTCGATACTCAGCTGGAAGGCACGACGGTATCCGAGCTGCCGGACCAGCAGCCAGTTGAGGCCGCCGTCCGGAACCAGTGAGATTGTCGTAAATGGCGACAGCAGGAACGCATCGTCGGCCATGATCAGGAGGTCGCAGGTGAGCGCCAGCGACAGACCTATCCCCGCCGCGGACCCCGGCACCGCGGCAATGACGGGCTTGGGCATGGAGGCAACCGCGGTCATGACCGGGCGATATTCGTACTGCAGCTTGCCGTATACGCGCCGCCCTTCGAGGCCGGTCTTCAAATCAGCTCCCGCGCTGAAACAGCGCCCTTCCCCCGTCAGCAACACCACACGGACCGACTCGTCGTGATGCGCCGTCTCGAGTGCAGCGAGAAGATCGAAGCTGAGCTGCGACGTAAACGAGTTCATCGCATCCGGTCGGTTGAGAGTAATGACGGCTACGCCATCCGCGTGTTCGTACCTGACGATATCGCTCATCTGCCTGCCCCTGCTCAAACCTACATATTGCGCCGATATTCACCGCCGACGCCGTAGAGTGCCGAGGAGATCTGGCCCAGCGAGCTGCTCTTGACCGTCTCCATAAGTTCGGCGAAGACATTGCCGCGCTCGCGCGCTACGGACTGCAGCGCATCCAGCGCCGTTCCGCTTTCCTCGCGATGGGTCGCCTGGAAAGCACGCACGTTGCGAATCTGGTCGTTCTTTTCGTCCTCGCTCGAGCGGATCAGTTCCAGTTCCTGCACCTCGTCTTCCTGGCCTTGCTTGGGCAGAAAAGTATTGACGCCGATCAGCGGCAGCGAACCATCGTGCTTCTTGCTTTCGTAATAAAGGCTTTCCTCCTGGATCTTGCTGCGCTGGTACATCGTGTCCATTGCGCCCAGCACGCCGCCGCGTTCGGATATCCGCTCGAACTCCTGGTAGACGGCCTCTTCGACGAGGTCTGTCAGCTCGTCGATGATGAACGAACCCTGCCAGGGGTTTTCGCAGTAATTCAGCCCGAGTTCCCGCGAAATGATCATCTGGATCGCAACCGCGCGCCTCACCGACTGCTCCGTCGGAGTCGTGATCGCCTCGTCGAAAGCGTTCGTATGCAGGCTGTTGCAGTTATCGAACAGCGCATAGAGCGCCTGCAGTGTAGTACGGATATCGTTGAAACTGATCTCCTGGGCATGCAGGCTGCGGCCGGACGTCTGGATGTGGTACTTGAGCATCTGTGACCGGGCACCGGCGCCGTAACGTTCGCGCATGGCTCGCGCCCAGATACGGCGCGCGACCCGGCCGATCACCGTGTACTCGGGGTCCATGCCGTTGGAGAAGAAGAAGCTCAGGTTCGGTGCGAACGCGTCGATGTCCATTCCTCTGGCGAGGTAGTACTCGACGATCGTGAAGCCGTTCGCGAGTGTAAACGCAAGCTGGCTGATCGGGTTCGCACCCGCCTCGGCGATGTGATAGCCGCTGATCGACACGCTGTAATAATTGCGCACATTGTTGTCGATGAAGAACTGCTGCACATCGCCCATCATTTTCATTGCGAATTCCGTCGAGAAGATACACGTATTCTGTGCCTGGTCTTCCTTCAGGATATCCGCCTGGACGGTACCGCGTACCGCAGAAATGGTCGCCTTGCGAATGCGGGCGTAGGTCTCGGCATCGACGACCTTGTCACCGGAAATGCCCAGCAGGCCGAGTCCGAGGCCGTCGTTGCCCGGCGGAAGCTCGCCCGTGTAACGCGGCCGCTCGCGGCCCTCGAACCAGGCGTCGATCTTCCGGCTGGCCTTCTCCCACTCACCCGTTTCGCGGAGATGTTTTTCGATCTGCTGGTCGATGGCCGTATTCATGAAGAATGCCAGCATCATCGGCGCGGGGCCGTTGATGGTCATCGATACCGACGTCTTGGGCGAGCAGAGATCGAAGCCCGAATAGAGCTTCTTCATGTCGTCGACGGTTGCGATGGACACACCGGAGTTGCCGACCTTGCCGAAGATGTCGGGACGCTCATGAGGGTCCTCGCCGTAAAGCGTGACGGAGTCGAATGCCGTGGATAGCCGCGCGGCATCCTGGCCGAGCGAGAGGTAGTGGAAGCGGCGGTTGGTGCGTTCCGGCGTGCCCTCTCCCGCGAACATCCGCGTCGGGTCTTCGCCGAGCCGGCGGTACGGATACACGCCGCCGGTATAGGGATAGCCGCCCGGCAGGTTTTCACGGGCCAGGAAACCGAGCAGCTCGCCCCAGTCCCGGTAGCGTGGCGCAGCAATCTTGGGAATCTTCTGGTGGCTCAGCGACTCGCGGTAGTTCTCGCCCGAAATCTTGCGGCCGCGAACTTCGTAGCTGTAGGTGTCGCTGGTGACCGATTCCTTGCGCTGCGGCCATTCACGCAAGAGCTTGATCGATTCCGCCGACAGTTCGTCCAGCGTCTCCTGGTAGCGCTGCCGCAGCACCAGCAGCGTTCGGTCGCCGCCCGTCGTCAACGCATCCTGGGCGTACGGGTCGAATTCGGCGGGCAGGGCATCGTCGCCCAGCGCTTTCAGCGATTCGTAAAGATGCTGCAGGCGGCTCGCAAGTTCGGCCTGGCTGTCGCAGCGCCGGTTGATCTCACGGCCCTGCTCGGCGATCTCCGCAAGATAACGGATCCGGCTGCCGGGAATCATCGCGGTGGCGCGCGGCTCTTTTACGGACGTATCGATGTCCGGGGACCAGCCGGCAGGATCCAGTTCGAGCTTCGCCGCAACCCGCCGGCAGAGTTCCACGAACATCCAGCTGATGCCGGGATCATTGAACTGGCTGGCAATGGTCGGGTACACCGGCACTTCGTCGTCACCAACGTCGAACGCGACGTGGTTTCGTTTCCATTGCTTGCGGATGTCGCGCAAGGCGTCTTCGGCGCCCCGCTTGTCGAATTTATTGAGCACGATCAGATCGGCGAAGTCGAGCATGTCGATCTTCTCGAGCTGGCTGGCGGCACCGTAATCACTGGTCATCACGTAGACCGAGAAATCCACGAGATCCACGATCTCGCTGTCGCTCTGCCCGATGCCGGCCGTCTCCACGATGATGAGGTCGAAGCCGAGCGACTTGAGGAACAGGATGTGGTCGCCAAGCATCTCGCTCGTCGCAAGGTGCTGCCTGCGCGTCGCAATCGAACGCATGAACACCCGGTCCGACCGCAGGGTATTCATTCGAATACGGTCACCCAGCAGGGCGCCGCCCGTGCGCCGCCGCGTCGGATCCACCGCAAGCACGGCGATATGCATCTCGGTGTAACTGCCGATGAATCGATTGAGGATTTCGTCGGTGACGCTGCTCTTTCCGGCGCCGCCGGTGCCGGTGATGCCGATGACGGGCGTGCTGCCCGCTTTCACCCGCCACTCCTTGCGGAGCTTTGACAGCGCAACTTCATCCAGCAACCCTTCCTCGATCGCCGAGATCGTAGCGGCAACGTCGATCGCATGGTCCCGATCGGCGCCGGACGGCAGCGTGGTTTCACGCCGAGCCGTCAGGGTGCGCGCGATGAGGTCGCGTATCATCGCTTCCAGACCGAGTTCCATGCCGTCGTGCGGATGGTAGATGCGCTCGACGCCGTACTCCATGAGTTCCCGGATTTCCTCGGGCGTGATGGTGCCGCCACCACCGCCGAACACGCGAATGTGGCTCGCGCCCAGTTCTTCCAGGCGGTCGATCATGTAACGGAAGAATTCGTTGTGGCCGCCCTGGTAGGAACTCACCGCAATGCCGTCGGCATCCTCCTGGACGGCCGCACGCACGATGTCTTCCACGCTGCGGTTGTGTCCGAGGTGAATCACCTCCGCACCCTGCGCCTGTATGAGGCGCCGCATGATATTGATCGCCGCGTCGTGCCCGTCGAACAGGGACGCTGCGGTGACGAAGCGCAAGGGGGCTTCGCTGACCATGCGGGACGCACCAGGCAGATCGCTTGCAACCGTGTTCATGGATGGCCTTCCTCCGACGCAAAGACGGCGTCACGTCCCGCCAGAATGACGGAAATTCTTTTTAAATCAAACGCTTCGTCTATTGCAATAATTTTAATGATGATTAAAATAATGCACATTCATCCAGAACTCAAGTGCACAGCTCATGCAATCCCGAAGCCCCGGGACCGAAAACGCCATCGATACGCGCTTCAGCCTCAAGCGCAACCGCATGCTCAAGGCGGCCGCACGCTGTTTCAATCTCAAGGGCTACAGCGGCACCTCGCTGAAGGATGTCGCCGACCTGCTCGGCCTGACCGACGCCGCCCTGTACTACTACGTTCGCAACAAGCAGGAACTCGTCTATCTCTGTTACGTTCGGGCCGCCGACGTCGGGCGTGAGGCGATGCAGCGTGCCGTGGATGAGGGCGAAGACGGGCTCGAGACGGTACGGCGCTATCTGCGTTATCACATCGAATACATGGTCGGCGACCAGGGGCCCGTTGCGATCATGAGTGAGATCCCGTCACTCAAGCCGGAGCACCGCGAGAAGGTCCTGGCGTTGTCGCGCACGCACAGCGCCGCGTTCGAGGCGTTGCTGGAACGCGGTATCGCGGACGGCAGCATCGCGCCCTGCGACCTCAGGATGACGGGAAACGCGATCATGGGATCGCTGAACTGGATTCCCAAGTGGTTCCATGGCGACCCGACCGTCGCCGAAAAGATTCTGGAGGAATTCCCGCGGATTCTCAGCGCAGGACTGGCGGCCCGTTAGTCCGTGTCCATTCGGCCGAGGTAGTCCCGCACCTGATCTTCGAGCTTTGCCAGTTCACCGGCTGTCACCGTCTCGGCATCGAGTCTCTGGATACCGAGCATCCTCGTAACGTTATCGAGGTGAGCCTGCAAGCGCCGCCGCACCCGATCGTAGAAGGCGTCACCCGACACGGTGCCGCCTCCGCGCGGCTCGACGATCGTCATAGCCGACGATGTGGCTCCCAGGCGAGAGCCCGTCAGATCCCGCCTCAGCCTGTAGAATTCGTCGCGCGCCTCGCGCATGCTGATCGCAATATCGCTGTACTCTCGGCAAAGATCGAGATAAATCCTGTCCGCACGCTCCCTGTCGACCGCGTCGAGGCTAAACAGGAAGTCATCCATCGTCGCGACAAATTCTTTGGGCTCACCACGTTCCGCGGCGAGCCGATACCAGGCCGACGCCAGCACGGCATCCTGCTCCACGCCGAGCCCGCTCGCGGTCATGAAGCCGAGCATGTATTGCGCGTACTTGTCGCCGATCGGCGCAAGATCCTTGAGGTAGATGATGTGCGCGCGCCTGTAGTCCTCGCGCTCGAACAGCTCTTCGGCCTTCGCCTGCACGCTGAGCGTTTTCGAATCCAGTTCCACGCTGAGCTTGCCGCCGGAATGCTGTGCCAGGGCCGTCCCCGCGTGTCCGAACGCGATGGCAAGTAGCAATAGTGTCAGTGTGTACTTCAGTTCACGCATGCGCTGTCGTCAGACTGCCCGCCGTGTTCTATTTGAGTCGCCAGGCCGTGCCTAAGTTCCCCCTTTCCCGGCGCTCTGGTCCTCGAAGCCCGGCTCCCGGCCCTCGACGTTGGCACGCACCGCTTCCACCTGGTTCGGTCGGCCGATGATGCGCGACTGCAGCCGGGCCTCGAGCGCCAGCGAACCCGCGGTATCGAGGTCGCGGCGCTCGTTGAACAGGCGCTTCATGGCGCGGATTGCATCCGGCGAACGGCTCGCGATCAATCCTGCCGTTTCCCGGGCCGCGTGCAGCGGATCGTCGTGCACGGCCGTCACCAGGCCGAGTTCCAGGGCTTCGCTGCCCTTTACGACCCGCCCCGTGTAGGCGAGTTCCCTCAGCAGATCCTCGCGCACGAGATTGCCCGCGGTCACGGATATCGCAAGGTCCGGAATCAGCCCCCAGCGTATTTCCATGATCGACAGTTTCGCGTCCGGCGTCGCGTAGCGCAGGTCGGCGCCGAGGGCAATCTGCGCGCCCGCGCCGAAAGCAACGCCGCGTATGGCGCAAATGACGGGCACCGGGACTTCACGCCAGGCGAATGCTGCACGCTGAAAGCGGTTTGCAGGACTGTCCTCCATCGGCGCCATCGACGCGGGATCGATGGCGTCACCGGGATCCCGGAAAATGTCCAGATCGATACCGGCACAGAAGTTATCACCTGCGCCGGCAAGGACCACGGCACGCACCGTGGACTCCGCGGACAGGCGAGCAGCAGCGGCCGCCAGGTCGTCGAACATCTGCATGTCGAGGGCGTTGTGCTTCTCGGGCCTGTCCAGCAGAACTTCGGCGACATGGTCTTTTATGTCGATCTGCAAGGGTGTGCTCATTCCTGCCCCTCTGGCGTCGTGGCCCGCTCTAGCTTACCAACGTGCATTTGCCGCTTTTGAGCACGACGAGGTCGCGCTCCTTCACGCTGCACTGGAAAGAAATGATGTTCCCGTCCTGCCACATGTCCGTAGTGATCGTGTCGCCCGGCAGGACCGGCGCTGTGAACCTCGCGTCGAAGCCCGAGATGAGCGTGTAGTCATACGCGCAGATCGTCTTGAGGATCGCATGGCAGGCGATGCCGTACGTGCAGAGTCCGTGAAGAATCGGCACCGGGTAGCCGACGCGACTCGCGAGCGCCGGATCGGCATGCAGCGGATTGCGATCGCCGTTCAGCCGGTAAAGCAAGGCCTGATCGTTGCGTGTTTCGAGGTCGCAGCTCAGGTCGGGCTCACGCCTCGGCGGGCGGTGTGGCGGCGGACCCACACCGCGCGGCCCACCGAAACCGCCGTCCGCGCGCGCCATGATGGTATTGCCGATTGTAAACAGCGCGGTGTCGTCTTTCGCGAGCCGCGCTTCCGCCTCGAACAGCACGAGTGCACCGCGCTTGGGTCCGTTGTCGTAGGCTGCCGCTATCTTCTTGTTGATCAACAGATCGGCGGCGGCAGGCAAAGGCCTATACAGCTGCACCCGCTGCTCTATGTGCAGCACCTGGCTGAAATCCCAGCCCAGGTCGGGAGGCGACATGTCGGGCACGAGCACCGAAGCCATCGATGGCACGGTTCGCATCGGTTCGCCCTGTTCGAAGACGTACGGCAGCTCGTTCGCGTCAACGGCATTACGCCCGAGACCGATGCTGATCGCATACAGCATGCTCTCCGTGTCGCCGTAGCTAAACGGCAGATCCACGACGGACGTCGCCATCAGGTCATCGTAATCAAGCGCCATTGTTCCCCAGGTCCGAATGCGTTCGGGCAGCAACCGATCGCGTAGTTTAGTGGCAGCTTACAAGGAGTACCAATCAGGCGCGAGCCGCAAACTTCCAGCCCAGGTCGGCCAGGGGCTCCACGGCACGCTCCGCCTGTCCCGCGTGAGCGCTGGCAGCCGTGCCGTCGCGCACGCGTCCCGCAATGCCCTGCAGGATCGCCGCCAGCCGGAAGAAATTGAAGGCAGAATAGAACGCTCGATCGGCGATTCCGCCCGTGCGGCCGGTGCGCTCGCAGTACAACCGGGTGTATTCGTCTTCGGACGGGATGCCGAGCGTGGCGAGGTCCTTGTCGCGGAGACCCGCGGAGCCCAGCCCGATTTCGGGCATCTGCCACGACATCAGGTGATAGGTGAAGTCGGCCAGCGGATGTCCGATCGTCGAGAGCTCCCAGTCGAGGACGGCGATCACCCGGGGCTCGTCGGCATCAATGATCATGTTGTCCAGGCGAAAGTCACCGTGCACGATGCTGGCCGATTCGTCATCGGGGATGTGTTCGGGCAGCCATTCCATCAGGCGGTCCATCGCCGCGATGCTGCGGGTCTCCGAAGCGCGGTACTGGCCACTCCAGCGCGAGATCTGGCGCGCAAAGTAGTTGCCGGGCTTGCCGAAATCCTCGAGGCCCAGCGCCCCATAGTCGAAACCGTGCAGCTTCGCGATCGTGTCATTGACGCTGTCGTAAATCGCCGCCCGCTCGTCGGATTCGAGACCGGGCAGGTCCAGGTCCCAGAAAATGCGCCCTTCGACGCATTCCATGATGTAAAACGAAGTGCCGACCACCACGTCGTCCTCACAAAGCACGTAGGGGCGCGGCACGGGAAAATCGGCGCCGTACAGTGCGCTTATGACCCGATACTCCCGGTCCACCGCATGCGCCGACTTCAACAGGTCGCCCGGCGGCTTGCGCCGCAGCACGTAGCGCCCGCTGTCTGCCTCCAGCAGATAGGTCGGGTTGGACTGACCACCCCGGAACTGTCGCACGTTAAGCGAGCCATGGAAGCCCTCCACGTGCGAGGTCATGTATTCACTCAGCAGCTGCTCGTCGAATCGCAGTTTTTCCCTGACTTCCACCGTACCCGAGTTCTGTTCTTGTCTGGACGTCATGGCAGGGCTACATGCGGAACACGCCGAAAGGCGTCTCCGGGTCGCGCGGCCGGTTCATCGCCGCTGCCAGCGCGAATGCCAGCACCGAACGGGTATTCACCGGGTCGATAACGCCGTCGTCCCACAGCCGGGCGCTGGAATAATAGGGGTGGCCCTGATGGTCGTATTGCTCCCGAATGCGATTTTCGAACTCGGTCTGCTCGTCCTGCGACCATTCCTCGCCGCGGGCCACGAGCCCGTCGCGCTTTACTGTCGACAGTACCAGCGCCGCCTGCTCGCCTCCCATGACCGAAATCCGTGCGTTCGGCCACATCCACAACATGCGCGGGCCGTAAGCACGACCGCACATCGCGTAGTTGCCGGCGCCGAAAGAACCGCCGATGACGACGGTGAACTTCGGCACGGCCGCCGTGGCCACCGCATTGACCATCTTCGCGCCTTCCTTGGCAATGCCCGCATGCTCGACGCGCTTGCCGACCATGAAGCCCGTAATGTTCTGCAGGAACAGCAGCGGAATGCCGCGCCGGTTGCAGAGTTGTATGAAGTGCGCACCCTTCTGCGCCGACTCCATGAACAGGATGCCGTTGTTCGCGACGATCCCGATCGGGTAGCCGTCCAGATGCGCGAACCCGCAGACCAGGGTCGAACCGTAGAGCTTCTTGAATTCGTGAAACTCCGAGCCATCGACAATCCTCGCGATGACTTCGCGCACGTCATACGGGAAGCGGTATTCACGCGATACGATCCCGTAGATATCGTCCGCGGGGTACTCGGGCTCGCGCGGTTCGCGCACGGCAAGAGTTACCTGCTTCTGCCGGTTCAGGTTCGCCACGATCTCGCGGGCAATCGCGAGCGCGTGCTCGTCGTTATCGGCGAGATGGTCGGTTACGCCCGATATTCGGGAGTGCACACTGCCACCGCCCAGCGATTCGGCATCCACGACCTCGCCGGTAGCGGCCTTGACGAGTGGTGGCCCGCCGAGAAAGATCGTGCCCTGGTTGCGCACGATGATGGCCTCGTCACACATGGCAGGCACGTAGGCACCGCCTGCCGTGCACGAGCCCAAGACGGCCGCGATCTGCGGGATCCCGCGCGCCGACAGCCGCGCCTGGTTGTAGAAGATGCGACCGAAATGGTCACGGTCCGGAAACACCTCGTCCTGCCGCGGCAGAAACGCCCCGCCCGAATCGACGAGATAGATACAGGGCAGGTGATTCTGCTCTGAGATCTCCTGCGCCCGCAGATGCTTCTTGACGGTCAGGGGGTAGTAAGTACCGCCTTTCACCGTGGCATCGTTGGCAATGACCATGCATTCGATGCCGTGCACCCTGCCGATTCCGCAAACGATGCCGGCCGCGGGAACCTCGTCTTCGTAAACCCGCCATGCCGCAAGCTGACCGACTTCGAGGAATGGCGAGTCGTCGTCGAGCAGCATCCGTATCCGGTCCCGCGGCAGCAGCTTGCCGCGCAGTACGTGCCGCTCCCGGGATCGCTCGCTGCCGCCGAGCATAACCTGGGCGCTGAGTTCCGCGAGGTCGCGGGCAAGGGCCTGGTTCACCGCAAGGTTTGCGGCAAAGTCGTCCGAATTGCGATCGACCTTGGATCTAATCAGCGGCATCTGCTGTCCCGGGGTCTGTCAACACTAGCTGGCTACGCACCGGTCGCTTCGAAGAGTTCGCGCCCGATGAGCATGCGGCGAATCTCGCTGGTGCCGGCTCCGATTTCATAGAGTTTGGCATCGCGCAACAGGCGGCCCGCGGGATATTCATTGATATAGCCGTTGCCGCCGAGCGCCTGGATCGCCTGTCCGGCCATCCACGTCGCCTGCTCCGCAGCGACGAGAATACATCCTGCGGCGTCGAAACGGGTAGTCTGACCGCGATCACACGCCGCCGCGACCGCATACACGTATGAGCGGCAGCTGTTCATCGTCGTGTACATGTCCGCCACCTTGCCCTGCATCAGCTGAAATTCTCCGATCGGCCGGCCGAACTGCTTGCGATCGTGCACATAAGGCAAGACCAGGTCCATGCAGGCCCGCATGATCCCGAGAGAACCGCCGGCCAGCACGACGCGCTCATAGTCGAGGCCGCTCATCAGTATCCTGGCGCCCTTGCCCTCTTCCGCCAGCCGATTACTCGCCGGGACGCGGCAGTCCTCCATCAGGACTTCGCTCGTGTCCGAGCCCCGCATGCCGAGTTTGTCGAGCTTCTGCGGTGTCGAGAAACCCGGCGTGCCGCGCTCGACGACGAATGCACTGAGGCCGCGACTGCCTGCACCCGGGTCCGTCACCGCATAAACGATCATGACGTCGGACCGGGGCGCATTCGTAATCCACATCTTGGAGCCGTTGAGGATGTATTCGTCGCCGTCCCGCGTTGCCGTCGTGCGCATGCTCATGACGTCGGAGCCTGCCCCGGTCTCGGTCATCGCCAGCGCACCGAGATGCTCCCCGGACACCAGCTTGGGCAGGAAGCGACGCCGCTGCTCGTCGTCTCCCCAGCGGTGCAACTGGTTGACGCACAGATTCGAGTGTGCGCCGTACGACAGGCCCACGGAGGCGGATGCGCGACTGATCTCCTCCATCGCGACCACGTGCGCAAGGTAGCCGAGCGCAGAGCCACCATACTCTTCCTCGACCGTGATACCGAGCAATCCGAGATCGCCGAGTTCCGGCCACAGATCACGCGGAAATTCGTTGCTTTCGTCGATCCGGGCCGCTCGCGGTGCAATCCGGTCGGCCGCGAACGCGGCAACCGATTCGCGCAGCAGGTCAATATCCTCGCCAAGGCCGAAGTCAAAATCGAACATCTGGATTACTCCCTAACCGAATCAATTAC
>JAACFE010000020.1 GCA_009937525.1 Gammaproteobacteria bacterium | reverse complement strand
AATCCGGCCGGGGCCACGGGGCCGAAATCAGCGCGTATGATAACGGTTATTGCCGGGACAGGCACACTGTGAAGTTCTGCCAAATGGCGGTTACAAAACCTGAAAATCACGACAACGGCGCCGAACGGGTGGACATCGTCGCCGCGGCGCGCAATTTCATCGACGCGCTGCCCGCACGCCCCGGGCTTGCCGCGGCCGTGCAGGACGGCCGCGCCATTGCCAACATCGTCGCGTCGCTCGGCTTGCCGCAGGATGTGGTCGCCGCGGTGCACCTGTATCCCCTGGTTCGCGACGGCTTTGTTGCTGATGAATCTATTAAAAACAGTGCATTAGCGCCTCTTTCTCAAGTTATTCGAGGATTAGTCAGGCTCGGCCGGTTCTCGCTGCCGGCCGAATGGCAGCCGGGCGAGGCCCTCGCGGTGCAACAGTCCGAGGCGCTACGCAAGATGTTGCTCGCCGTTGTATCCGACGTACGGCTGGTGCTGGTTCGTATCGCCGAGCAGCTGCATCGCATGCGCTCGGCGAAGGGAGCGTCCGCAGCCTACAAGCAGGCGCTGGCAACCGAAACACGCGAGATCTATGCCGCCCTGGCGAACCGCCTCGGCGTCTGGCAGCTCAAGTGGGAGCTGGAAGACCTCGCTTTTCGCTACACGGAACCCGATACCTACTCGGAGATAGCGCGTGCGTTGAAGGAAAGGCGCGAGGAGCGCGAGGCATTCATCGAAAAGGTCAAGGGAGTCCTGCGCAGGGAACTCCTCGCCGCGGGCGTCGAGGCCGAGGTCACGGGCCGCCCGAAACACATCTACAGCATATGGCGCAAGATGCAGCGCAAGGACCGCGGGCTCGAGAGCCTGTTCGACATACGTGCCGTTCGCATCCTGGTCAAGGACGTCAAGGACTGCTACGCAGCCCTCGGCGTCGTGCACAACCTCTGGTCCTACCTGCCGGGTGAATTCGACGACTACATCGCGAATCCCAAGGAGAACGACTACCGCTCCCTGCACACCGCCGTCATCGGCCCGCAGGGCAAGACGCTGGAGGTCCAGATCCGCTCGTTCGACATGCACCGCCAGGCGGAGCTCGGCGTCGCCGCTCACTGGCGCTACAAGGAAGGCGGCGGCACGCCGGCGGCATTCGATCAGAAGATCCGCTTCCTGCGCCAATTGCTCGACCCCGGCAGCGACAGCGGCGACCTGCTCGACCAGATCCGCGACGACGTATTCGAAGACCGGGTTTACGCCGTCAGCCCGAAAGGCGACGTCGTTGAACTGCCGGCAGACGCAACACCGCTCGACTTCGCCTATTACGTGCACACGCAGGTGGGGCACCGTTGCCGCGGCGCCAAGGTCAACGGCCGCATCGTGCCGCTGACCTACAAGGTCCAGAACGGCGACAAGATCGAGATCATCACCGGCAGCCAGCCGCAGCCGAGCCGCGACTGGCTCAGCCCGCGCCTCGGCTACCTGGCCAGCAGCCGCAGCCGCGCCAAGGTACGTAACTGGTTCCGCCAGCAGGACAGGGACCAGCATCTGCGGCAGGGCCGCGAGATCCTGGAACGGGAACTGGCGCGCCTCAACGTCCGGGACGTGGCGACCGACAGCATCGCGATGCAGCTCAGGTTCGGCAATGCGGATGCGCTGTGCGTCGCCCTGGGGGCCGGCGACCTCACGCCCGCTGCCGTCGCAACGGCGCTGCAACAGCTGCGCGGCGTCGACAGGGACAAGCCGCTGATGAGGCGGCGGCCGGCTCAGCGCAAGACAGGACAGACCGACGGCGTCGCGGTCAGCGGCGTCGGCGACCTGATGTGCAACTTCGCACGCTGCTGCCGACCGGTACCGCCCGAGCCGATCTCGGGCTACATCACCCAGGGCCGCGGCGTCAGTATTCATCGCCAGGACTGTGGCAATTTCCTCGGCCTGAACCAGCGTCACCCGGAACGCATCATCGAGGTCAACTGGGGCCGCTCCGAGGCGGCAACCTACCCCGCCGACCTGACGCTGCGCGCCTACGACCGCAGCGGACTGATCCGCGACATCAGCACTATCCTCGCGGACGAGGGCGCGAACGTGACGGACATGAAGAGCAAGACCGACAAGAAGACCCTCGAGACCGTCATGGAGATCAGTGTCGAAATTCGCGACCTGCCGACCCTGAGCACCGCTATCGCGCGGCTCGAGCAGCTGCCGAACGTCATCACCGTGCAACGGCGTGCGTGATTTCGGTTACTATTCCGGCGGGGGCAAAAAATAGAACAACAAAGGACAGGGGAATGCAGGACTTCGTCAATCAGATAAACAGCTACGTCTGGAGCCCGGTGCTCGTGTACCTGCTGCTTGCGGCGGGGCTCTTCTATTCCGTTCTTACCCGCTTCGTGCAGGTGCGCCTGTTCCGCGAAATGATCAAACTGCTGTTCTCGAGCAAGGAGTCCGATCGCGGTATCTCGTCCTTCCAGGCATTGTCGGTATCGCTTTCGGGCCGCGTCGGCACAGGCAACATCGCGGGCGTGGCGGCAGCGATCGGTTTCGGCGGACCCGGTGCCGTGTTCTGGATGTGGGTCGTGGCTTTCCTCGGCGCCGCGACCGCGTACGTGGAGTCGGCACTCGGCCAGATCTACAAGGAAGAAGACGAGGGTCAATTGCGCGGCGGACCCGCGTACTACATCGAGAAGGCCATGGGCCAGAAATGGTACGCGTGGATCTTCGCCATCACGACCATCTTCGCCGTCGGCCTGCTCCTCCCGACCGTGCAGTCGAACGCCATCGGCAACGCGGCCGACCTCGCCTTCGGCGGTTCCGGTGTCTTCGAAACTTCGCTCGGATCGGTGACCTACACCAAGCTGGGTACCGCCGTCTTCGTCGTGTTTCTGCTCGGCTTCATCATCTTCGGCGGCGTCAAGCGTATCGCGCACTTCACGCAGGTCGTGGTGCCGTTCATGGCCATCGGTTACGTGCTGCTGGCGATCGTCATCATCCTGCTGCACATCACCGAGCTGCCTGGCATTCTCCTGCTCATCGTCACGGATGCTTTCACGCCGATGGCGGGTGTCGGCGCCGCAATCGGCTGGGGCGTCAAGCGCGGCGTCTACTCGAACGAAGCCGGCCAGGGCACGGGCCCGCACGCGGCCGCGGCTTCTGAAGTCGAGCATCCCGCGCAGCAGGGTCTCGTGCAGGCGTTCTCGGTTTACGTCGACACGCTGTTCGTCTGCTCGGCGACGGCTTTCATGATCCTGATCACGAACCAGTATTACGTGACGGGCGTCGAGGCGACGGAGAGCGGCGGCATGCTGACCAACGACGTGCTGGCAAACAGCCCGGCGTTCACCCAGTACGCGCTCGAGAGCGTCGTCGGCGGTTTCGGCAAGACCTTCGTTGCATTCGCGCTGTTCTTCTTCGCGTTCACGACGATCCTGGCCTATTACTACATAGCCGAGACCAACGTCGCCTACATACGACGCACGATACGTATTCCCGGCGAGATCACCGTGCTAAAAATCCTGATGCTCGGCGCGGTCTTCTACGGCACAGTGCGCACCGCGGACCTTGCCTGGGCACTTGGCGACATGGGCGTAGGCCTGATGGCGTGGCTCAACATCGTCGGCATCCTGATCCTGTTCCTGATGGGCAGGCCGGCGCTGAAGGCCCTCGCAGACTACGAAGCGCAGATGAAAGCGGGCGTGACGAAGTACACCTTCGATCCGAAGAAACTCGGCATCAGGAATGCGGAATTCTGGGAACGCGAGGGCTGACCACCTCGCAGTCAGAGCCTGTAAAGGGAATGAACAGGCGCTAGTTCGTGTAGTTGAGCGCGCGCTTGTCGACGGCGAGCGCGGCCTCGTGGACCGCCTCGGCCAGGCTCGGGTGCGCATGGATCGTACGCTGAATGTCCTCGGTGCTGGCCGAGAACTCCAGGGCAAGCACCGCTTCGGAAATCAGCTCGCCGGCCATCGGGCCCACGATGTGCACGCCGAGTATCTCGTCGTCATCCTCCGCTGAAATGATCTTGACCATCCCCGTGGTCTGCTCCATCGCCTTGGCACGGCCGCTCGCGGCGAACGGGAACGAGCCCTTCTTGTAGGGGCGGCCGCTCGCCTTGACCTCGGCTTCGGTCTTGCCCACCCAGGCGATTTCCGGCGAGGTGTAGATGACCGACGGGATGACGTTGTAGTTGACCTCCGCTATCTCGCCCGCGATGAGATCCGCAGCCATGACGCCCTCTTCGGAACTCTTGTGCGCAAGCATCGGGCCGCGAACCGCATCGCCGATGGCGAAAACCCCCTTTACCCGCGTGCGGCATTCTTCATCCACCACGATGCAACCGCGATCGTCCAGCTGGATACCGGCGTCGTCCGCCAGCAGACCTTCGGTGTACGGTTTCCGGCCGACCGCCACGATGAGCTTGTCCACCTCGATGGCGTGGGAACCCGACTTGTCGTCATACTCGACCTTGACACCCTTCTTGCCCGTCGTCGCGGCAGTCACTTTCGAACCCAGACGAATGTCGAGCCCCTGTTTCTTGAAGTCACGCGCCGCAGCATTCGCCACGTCGCGGTCCGCCATGAACAGGAAGTCGTCCATAGCCTCGAGGATCGTTACCTCGGAGCCCAGCCGTGACCACACGCTGCCGAGTTCGAGACCGATGACACCGGCGCCGATAACACCGAGGCGCCCGGGCACCGCATCGAGTTCCACGGCGTCCCATGAGTCGATGATGGTCTTGCCGTCGAACTTCGCGAACGGCAATTCGATGGGCACCGAGCCCGACGCGAGGATGACGTACTTCGCCTCGAGCACTTCGGCGTCACCGTCCAAAGGGGTGAACTCGACTTTCTTTCCCGCGAGCAGCTTGCCGTGGCCCACCAGGCCCTCGACCTTGTTGGCCTTGAACAGGCCGGAGATTCCGCCGGTCAGCTGGCGCACGATCCCCGCCCGGCGCTTCTGCATCGCGGCGATATCCAGACCGAGTTCGCCGGTCTGGATGCCATGCTTTTTGAATTCGTGCCCCGCGCGATGATACAGCTCGGACGACTCCAGCATGGCCTTCGAGGGGATACAGCCGGCGTTGAGGCAGGTGCCACCGAATGCGTGCTTGCCATCCCTGTTCTTCCACTCGTCGATACACGCGACACTCATCCCGTGCTGCGCGGCCCGAATCGCGGCGATGTAACCACCGGGGCCCGCGCCAATTACAACGACATCAAATTTTCTGCTCATCTTCGACGTAATTCCTTAAACCTGTAACAGCAATCTGCCCGGATCCTCGAGCTGCTCCTTGATCGTGACGAGGAACTGCACCGCCTCACGCCCGTCGATGATCCGGTGATCGTAGGTCACCGCGAGATACATCATCGGGCGGACCTTTATTTCGCCACCGACCACCATCGGCCGCTGCTGAATATTGTGCATGCCGAGGATGGCGCTTTGCGGCGGATTGAGAATCGGGGTCGACAACATGGAACCGAAGATGCCACCGTTGGTGATCGTGAACGTACCGCCGGTAAGGTCGTCCATGCCGATCGTGCCCTCCTGGGCTTTCTTCGCCATTGCCGCGAGTTCGGCCTCGAACCGCGCAAAACTCATTTGATCGACATCCCGCAAGACCGGCACCATGAGGCCCCTTTCCGTCGAGACGGCAATCCCGATGTCGTAATAGTTGTGATAGACGATGTCGTCTTCCTCGACCGATGCATTGACGACCGGGAATTTCTTCAGCGCCTCGACAGCGGCTTTCGTGAAGAACGACATGAAGCCGAGACGCACGCCGTGTTTCTTCTCGAAAGACTCCTTGTAACGGCTGCGCAAGGCCATGACTTCGGTGAGGTCCACTTCGTTGAAGGTCGTAAGCATCGCGGCCGTGTGCTGCGCGTCCACCATGCGCTCGGCGATGCGGGCCCGCAGCCGGGTCATCGGCACGCGTTGCTCGCTGCGCTCAAGCCCGACGACCGCGTACGAGTCCTCGACGGCTGGTGCCCGGTCTCCCGGCGTCACGTCGCTGCTTTCGTCGGCTTTCAGGAACGACATGACATCGGCCTTGGTGATACGGCCGTCTTTGCCACTGCCGGTTACCAGCGTGGCATCGAGATCGTGCTCTTCCAGGAGGCGGCGGACGGCCGGACTCGTCTTGCCCGCTTTGGCGGCACGCCTCGGTTCGGCGGGCGGCTCTGCCGCGGCGGCTGTCGTGTCGGCTGCTTCCGTCTGGTCCGCGTCACGGGCAGGGCCGGCCTCCACGTCGCCCGCACCTTCGCCTTCCGCCAGTATCGCCAGCACGTCCCCGGCGGTCACCGTGGCGCCATCCTCGACTTTGATTTCCTGCAGCACGCCGTCGGCAGGCGCCGGCACTTCGAGCACGACCTTGTCGGTCTCCAGGTCAACGAGATTCTCGTCGCGACTGACCCGCTCACCGGCTTTCTTGTGCCACGCGACGAGGGTTGCGTCGGTCACCGATTCTGGCAGTGCCGGCACTTTGATCTCAATACTCATTTGGTTTTCCGTTTCGACTTGCGCGGTTTGGGCGACTTGCTGGCCTTGATCTCGATATCGAGCGCGGCTTCGACCAATGCCTGCTGCTGTTGAAGATGAACTTTGAATATCCCGGAGGCGGGAGCAGCCGAGGCCGGACGACCCGCGTAAAAGAGTTGCTGGTGATCACGCAAGGGTTCCTGCAGGCGATGCCGGATCTGGTACCAGGCGCCCTGGTTCTGCGGCTCCTCCTGGCACCACACGATGTCCTCCACGTGCTCGTACTGCCCGATTACGGCAGCGAATTCATCGATGGGGAAAGGATAGAGCTGCTCGATACGAATCAGTGCAACGTCATTGATCCCGTGCACCTGGCGAGCCTCGAGCAGGTCGTAGTAGACCTTGCCGCTGCAGAATACGACACGCCGTGTCGCGGCAGGCTCGATCGCCTCGGTTTCGGGGATGATCAGGTTGAAGCGGCCATCCGACAACGCCGAAATCGGCGACACCGACATCTTGTGCCGCAACAGGCTCTTGGGCGTCATAACGATCAGCGGCTTGCGGAACTTGCGCAGCATCTGTCGGCGCAACATATGGAACATTTGCGCTGGAGTGGACGGCACGCAGACCTGCATGTTGTGTTCGGCACAGAGCTGCAGGAATCGCTCGAGCCGTGCAGACGAATGTTCCGGACCCTGCCCTTCGTAACCGTGCGGCAGGAAGAGAGTGATGCCGCACAAGCGTCCCCACTTCGCGTCGCCGGAACTGATGAACTGATCGATGACCACCTGTGCGCCGTTTACGAAGTCGCCGAACTGGCCCTCCCAGATGACGAGCGTGTTCGGCTCCGTCGTCGCATAACCGTATTCGAAGCCGAGCACCGCTTCTTCCGACAGCAGGGAATCGATGACGCGAAACGCGTTCGGCCGGTCGACGATGTTTTGCAGCGGTGTGTATTCCCGGTTGTTGACCTGGTTGTGCAGCACAGCGTGGCGGTGGAAGAACGTGCCACGGCCGCTGTCCTGGCCGACCAGGCGGCAATCGTAACCGTCCTCGATCAGCGTGGCATAGGCCATGGTTTCGGCGAACCCCCAGTCCATGGCGATCTCGCCGGCGGCCATGCGCGCCCGCTCGTCGACGATACGCTGCACACGGCCGTGCAGCTTCAGATCGCCGGGCAGTTCCGTGAAGGACTTGCTGGCCTTCCCGGCACGCCCCGGAGAGACCGTTGTGTCGACGGGCTCGTCCCACATCGCGTCCAGGTACGGGGTCCAGTCGACAGTGAACTCGTTGCCGATCATCCCCAGCGATGCTTCGGGCACGGGCTCGCCGCGATCCAGGCGGTCGCGGTAATCGTCCTGCAGTTTCCTGGCACCGTCGTTGCTGACGAGCTTCTTTTCGACCAACCGCTCCGCGTACAGCTCACGCGTCGTTCGATGGCTGCGAATATGGGTGTACATGACCGGCTGGGTCGCTGCCGGCTCGTCGGCCTCGTTGTGGCCGTGACGGCGGTAGCAGACGAGATCGATCACGACGTCCTTCTTGAACCTCTGGCGATACTGCAGTGCAAGCCGGGTGACGAGAATCGCGGCCTCCGGATCGTCGCCGTTGACGTGAAAGATCGGCGCCTCGATCATCTTCGCAACGTCACTGCAGTAGTCGGTCGACCGCGCATCGGACGGGCGGCTGGTCGTAAAACCGATCTGGTTGTTCACGACGATGTGCACCGTGCCGCCGGTCCTGAAACCGTTGGTCTGCGATAACTGGAAGGTTTCGGTGACGACGCCCTGACCGGAGAACGCCGCGTCGCCGTGGATGAGCACCGGCAGTACTTCCAGGCGCTCCCAGTCGTGGCGGCGCTGCTGCCGCGCGCGCACGGACCCCTCGACGACGGGATTGACGATCTCGAGATGCGATGGGTTGAAGGCAAGCGCGATATGTACGTTGCCGCCCGTGGTCTTCATATCGGCGGAGAAGCCCTTGTGGTACTTCACGTCGCCCGAACCCTTGAGTTCTTCGAGGTCATAGTTGCCCTCGAACTCCTCGAACAGCTCTTCCGGCGACTTGCCCAGTATATTGACGAGGACGTTGATCCGGCCGCGATGCGCCATGCCGATGACGATCTCGTGGATGCCGGCCGCACCGCCCTGGTGGATCAGGTCGTCCAGCATCGGGATGAGGCTGTCGCCGCCCTCGAGAGAAAAACGCTTCTGGCCCACGTAACGCGTGTGCAGGTAGCGCTCGATACCTTCGGCGCTGGTCAGTTGCTCGAGTATGGTGAGCCGTTCCTCGTCGCTGAGCGCCGGCGCCGCCATGTTGTGCTCGAAGTGCTCGCGTAGCCAGAGGCGCTCGCGAGCGCGAGAGATATGTGCAAATTCGACCGTGGCCTTGCCGCAATAGATCGATCGGAGCAAGGCGATGATGTCGCGCAGCTTCATGCGCGCATTACCCGATCCGGCGAGACCGCCCGTATAGAACTCCGTGTCCATGTCGGCCTCGGTGAGGCCCAGGTAATCGAGCTTGAGAACGCCCGGGACACGCCGCTCCATCAGTCCCAGGGGATCGAGATCCGCAACCTGGTGCCCGCGCAGGCTGTAGACCTGGATGAGACGCGCCACCGCGGCCTGCTTCTCGGCCGAGGACGCTGCCGTCTTCCGGCTGCCCGGCCGCAACTGACGTCCCCTGCCGCCGTCACGCGCCGCTGCGAGCAATTCTTCGCGTATCGCGGAATGGGCGACCTCGGTATCCGGATCACCCAGCGACTCGAAGTACTCCCGCCAGGCCCGCGGGACCGAAACCGGGTCGCTCAGGTACTGCTCGTACATCGCCTCGACGGCACTGGCATTGCTGCCAAACAGCGGCGTCGATGCGTATTGTTCCTTGAGAGAACTGCCCATGAGAGTGGATTGTCGGGGCGAGCTGCCCCGTGAGTACCCGCTTATTTGTTCAGGCTGCCAAAAAGGCTCGCTAGTGTAGCCCAAGCCACCAGCATTGGAAACGATACGATAGTCAAAGCACCGCGAGCAGGTGCACGAACTCGTAGCAGACGAGGCAGCAGTAGCCGCTGAAGAAGATCGTCAGGAAAAGGCCCGTTCGAAAGCGGTTCATGAAGCGGGCCTTCGCAAGAAAAACCAGGATCAGGATGCTGGTGCCGGTCATGACGACCTTGCTGACCGCAAAAGCCGAGGTGCCCTGGTCGAGCATGGCATTCATGAACGGATTCGCCTCGATCATGCCGTGCTGCATGAGTGTGAGCGTCAGGAACGCATCGGCGCAGCTGAGCAGCATGATGCCGACGGCAAGGAAGAACAGCCACGGATGATGCCAGTCGAGAAAGATGATGCCGCTGTCGTCATCGCGGCGCGAAGCGTGTCGCCGGGAGCGAAGGTAACCGAAGAACACGGTACGCCAGCTGAACTCGCGTCGTTCGTCGGCGGCACGCCGCTCGGCCAGGTCCTTGCTCTCTATGATGGCGTCATGCATATCCATTCGGGTACCGCTTCCTGCTCTCATCCGTCACGCTGGCCTACTGCACAGGGTATCGCAAACGGCTCGTCGCATGCTAGCCGCCATCCTGACCGCTCGTCGCTTCGAGCAGATGCGCGATCAGGTCGGCCCGGTCGCTCGCTCGCGATACGCCCGGAAAACTCATCCGGTTGCCCGGCAGGAACCGCGCCGGTTGTGCAAGCCACGCGTCCAGGGCCCGAGGCGTCCAGACAAAATCGGCCTCCTGCAGCGCCGCGGAGTATGCATATCGTGCCACCGAACCCGCGGTTGTGCCGAAGATTCCATGCAGGTTCGGGCCAACCATGTTCACGCCTCCCTTGCCGAACGTATGGCAAGCCCTGCACATCTGTGCCAGCCGCTCACCGTTCTCACGGTCGGCCGCCGCGTAGGGCGGCTGCGCCAGGTAATCGGCCGGCGGCAGGACCGACTGCTCGCCGAGCGTCGCCGCCGTCAATGGCGCGGCGGCACCCTCTCCGCCCCCTGACGGCGATGAACTGTCGCCGCCACAGGCCGCCACGAGACATGACAATGTCACGACCGCGACCGCCGTCCTTCGATTCACTGCGTGCCAACCCTGTGATTTCGACGTCTTTGCACAAAACTATAAGGCAATTTGCGTACCAGCGCTGCACGTCCCTGATTTGTCGCCGGTTTCCGGCCAAGGGGCGGGCCCGGATATCGAAATATGTATAATTTTTCGACGCCGCTGGTGCCGGCATTGGAGCCGCTGCGGCAAAAAGGCGATAATTGCGCCCTCCGCAATGGATTCGGGCACGGCATGAAAGGCTATACGGGAACCCTGGCGAACGGCGAGGCGATCCATTACGTCGACCGAAAGCGCTGGCTGTGGACGCTGTCCGTGCTCTATCCGCTGCAGCCGTTCGCGGGCATTGCATTGCACGCGACGACCGGCAACGAGCTCTGGTTGCTGCTGCCATTTCTGTTGAATTACGGCATCGCGCCGCTCCTGGACCTGATCTTCGGCGAGGACTCTAACAACCCGCCGGAAGAAGTCGTGATGCAGCTGGAGCGTGATCCCTACTACAGACGCCTCACCTACATGGTCGTGCCGCTGCATTTCCTGGCCTTGATTGGCAC
Organism: Gammaproteobacteria bacterium; assembly: GCA_009937525.1. Taxonomy (GTDB): domain Bacteria; phylum Pseudomonadota; class Gammaproteobacteria; order Steroidobacterales; family Woeseiaceae; genus UBA1847. The sequence goes on along the minus strand of JAACFE010000020.1, from coordinate 20,713 downwards.
GGCCTGGTATGCGGGTACCCAGGAACTCAGCGCCTGGGCATTCCTGGCGCTCGCGCTCGTCGCCGGTCTGACGGCGGGCCTCGCGATCAACACCGGACACGAACTGGGCCACAAGAATTCGAGGCTGGAGAAACTGCTGGCGAAGATCGTGCTCGCGGTTCCGGCTTACGGTCACTTCACGATCGATCACAACCGCGGACACCACCGTGACGTTTCGACGCCCGGGGATGTGGCCAGTTCGCGCATGGGCGAGAGCATCTACAAGTTTGCATCACGCGAGATACCGGGGGCATTGCGGCGGGCATGGAGTATCGAGAAGGACCGGCTGACGCGCCGTGGCAAATCCGCGTGGCATCCGAACAACCAGATCCTGCAGTCGCACGCGCTTACAGCGGCGATCTGGCTCGGTCTCGTGCTGGCCTTCGGCTGGACGATGCTGCCGTTCCTGCTGCTGCACACGCTGTTCGCCTGGTGGCAACTGACGAGCGCGAATTACGTCGAGCATTACGGCCTGTTGCGCGCACGGGACGAGAGCGGCAGATACGAGCGCTGCGAGCCCCATCATTCCTGGAACAGCAACCACATCTTCAGCAACCTCGTCCTCTTCCACCTCGAGCGCCATTCCGATCATCACACGCACCCGCTGCGGCGTTACCAGTCGCTGCGGCATTTCGAGAACCTGCCGCAATTGCCTAACGGCTATTTCGGTGTCTACCTGCTCGCTTACGTGCCGTGGCTCTGGTTCCGGGTCATGGACAAGCGTCTGCTGGCCCTGCCGCACATTCAGGGTGACCTCGACAAGGTCAACATCGACCCGGATGCGGCTGGCAGGCTCTTCCTGCAGTACGGCCGCGACAAGATGACTGAACCGGTGATTTCCTAGAACTTGCAGGGACGATCTTCCTGCGAAAGAAGTCACGAAAGCGCTGTATTCAGGCGCTATTCGACATAAGTCCATTGCCCTCACGCCGGGCAGCGTGTGATCGCCCGCACAGAACCTGCCGTGACGCCCGTATACGCTGGTCATCGACATTTCGCCCGGGCAACAGGACAGGATTCATGAAGACTATCTCGCTCAGACTCGCTGCGCTGATGCTGGCGCTGGCCGCAACAGGCACCGCCGTCGCAGATCACAGCTTCGGCGTGGGCGTCAAAGCCGGCACGCTCGGCATAGGCGTGGAAGGAACGTGGCGCCCGCTGCCTTACATCGACATGCGCGTCGGCGCCAACCAGTATGACTACAGTGATAACGGCGTTTATGGCGGCGTCAATTACGACGCCGAGATCAGCCTGGACAACTATTACGTCACGGGCAATGTCCGCTTCCCGCTCAGCCCGTTCCGCCTGACCGGCGGACTGTACTCGAACGGCAACGAGTTCAACGCGGTGAGCGGTGACAACGGCGCAATCATCCTGATCGGCGGTGATCCGTATCCTGCCGATGCCGTCGGCACACTGTCGGCCAGCGCGTCTTTCGACAGTACGTCGCCCTATTTTGGTGTCGGTTTCGACTTCACCGTATTCGGCAAAGTCGGCATGAACCTCGATTTCGGGGTGCTCTGGCAGGGATCGCCGCAGGTTTCGATGGCGACCGACGGGCTGCTTGCCGGAGACCCGACGTTCGAAGCCTCGCTCGATGCCGAACGCGCGGAACTCGAGAACGAACTCGGCGACTACAAGGCCTGGCCGGTTGTCAGCCTCGGCTTCGTTTTCAACTTCCTCTGATCAGAAACGGTCCAGCCAGTTCGCGATGACGAGGCCCGTTCGCAAATAAGCACGGCGCAAGGCGGGCACCGGATAACGCCCCGGCAGTTCCCTGGCGAGTCTCGGAAGATCGTCCGGGGCGGCGCCTCGTGCCATCCAGTCCGACAGTTGCTTGCCTGCCCACGTCGCCGTATTGACGCCATTGCCGTGATAGCCGAAGCCGAAGAAGGTGTACGGATCGTCCGTCAGCCGCCCGATGCCCGGACGCAGCGAAGCCGTCATGCATATCAGCCCATGCCAGCGGTACTCGATCTCGACATCCGCCCATCCGGGCCAGATTTGCCGAAACGTATTGATGATCTGCCGATACGTCGCCCGCTCGCCCTCGCGCGTGCCGCGGGTGTGGCCGCGAGCTCCAAACAGGAAGCGGTTGTCGGGAAGCAGCCGGAAATAGTTCAGAACGTGGCGCGAATTGATCGCCGGGTGCTCGGTCCGCCAGCCCTGGTTCAACCGCTCGTCGTCGCTCAGTGGACGTGTCACGACAATCGCACTGAGGACGGGCAAGGTGCGACCGTAAAACTCGGTCCTGAGTTGCTCGGGCATGAATCCGTTGGTCGCGAACAGCACTTTCGATGCTCTCAGCGTTCCGCCCGCGGTCTGTAGCCTGTGAGCTCCGTCCGCCGCCCTGGACCAGTCGAGGACTTCGCTGGCCGAATGCAGCCTCGCGCCTCGCACGCTGGCCGCCAGCGCGAGCCCCCTGCAAAAACGCATCGGATGCAGTCCGAAAGCCGGCTTCGAGATCAACGCGCCGTGCTGCTCGGCTGAATCATGCACGCGCTCACTGACCTCGTAACGCGTCAGCAGCTCCGCATCGAGCCCGAGCAATTCGGTCATTGCCTTGTGCTCGGATTTCATGCGAGCGAATGCGCGCGGCGAATGCGCGATCGCAACCTCCGCGGCGCCGAAGGCCTCGACGTCGATGTCTTCGTCGCGCGCGAGGTCCCGCACCAGTCTGACCGCCTGCACCTGTGACCGGTACCATGCCCGTGCTTCGTCGAGACCGAATCGGCGGATCATTGCCCGGGGCTGCAGGCCGGTGCCACCGATACAGCAGAAGCCGCCATTGCGGCCCGACGCACCCCAGCCAATGTGGCCGGCTTCCAGCACCCGAACGTCGGCGCCGTGATCTTTCGCCAGGTGGTAAGCCGCCGACAGGCCCGTATAACCGCCGCCGATAATCGCGACGTCACAGGACTCGCTTGTCGCCAGGGGCGGTGACGCAAAAGCCGGTGACGGTGCCGTTGCCTCCCAGTAGCTGGGCTGCGGCGTCGCGAAATCGTAAAGGTTGTCGTCGTACAGTCGTCGCAAGGTGTTCACCCCTGCATGACGCGCTCCGCACAGGCGAGCATCGCGTCAATACTGATATCGACGTCCGCATCCGTCGTCGACCAGTTGCAGACACTGATGCGCATGGCACGGCGCCCCTGCCAGACAGTCCCGCCGCACCAGCAGGTGCCGTCACGTTGAATCTCTTCGACAACGCGTTGTGTCGTCTCTTCGTCACCGAACGACACCAGCACCTGGTTGAGCACGACCTCGTTGAGGATTTCATGTCCGGCAGCCCGCAGGCCTTCCGCGAATCGCCTCGCATGCGAGCAGCAACGCTCGACAAGATCCTCGACGCCGCGCCGCCCCAGTGATCGCAGCACAGCCCAGACTTCGACGCCCCGCGCCCGGCGAGAGAGCTCCGGCGTATAGTCCGAGGGATTGCGATGCTCGGTATCGGTAAGCAGGTAGTCCGCGGTGATCGCCATCGCCGCCTTCAGGACCGCGGGATCCCGGGTTATCGCGACGCCACTGTCGTAGGGCACGTTCAGCCACTTGTGAGCATCCGTCGCCCAGGAGTCCGCCTCTTCGAGGCCCGCCAGGCTGTCACGCATGCCGGGTACCGCGGCGGCCCAGAGCCCGAACGCACCGTCTACGTGGACCCAGGCGCCTGCGGGCCGGACGGCGGCGCATATCTCGCCGACGGGATCGAACGCGCCCGTGTTGATGTTGCCGACCTGCGTGCAGACGATCGTGGGCCCTTTTATCGCCGGCAATGCATCGGCGATCATCCTCCCCTGGCCGTCGACCGGCACGCGCAGTGCCCGGTCACGTCCGAGCCCGAGCAGGCCGAGTGATTTCGTCAGTGTGGGATGCGCCTCTTCCCCGACGATCACCGTCACGTCGGGCGCCCCGATCAGGCCCTGTTTCTCCACGTCCCAGCCTGAATCCGCGAGTACCTTGTGGCGGGCCGCGGCCAGGGCGGTAAAGTTCGCGACCGTCGCACCGGTGACAAAGCCGGCGGCACAGTCCAGCGGCAGGCCGAACAATTCACACAGCCAGCGGCGCGACACATTTTCCAGTTCAGCGACCGCCGGCGTGACTTCGCTCATCACGGAGTTCTGGTCCCACGCCGTCGCCAGCCAGTTGGCCGCAACGCTGACCGGCAAGGAGCCGCCGATCACGAAGCCGAAGAACCGCGGCCCCGCCATGGCCATCGAAGCCGGCGAGCCGATTTCGTCGAGCATCGCCAGCGTCTCGGCGTCGCCATGGCCCTGCTCCGGAAGCATCTCCCGGAAACGCGCCACTGCGGCAACCGCCTCGGGCGCCGGAGCGACTTTGCGTCCTTGCAGCGACTTGCGGTACCGGATGCCACGCTCTGCCGCATCACGCATCAATTTCTCGTCGTTGCTCATACTGCTCCCGCCCTGCACGGCAACACGCCCCGCTGCACCCCCGCTGGCGCAAGATAGACGATGATCGGCTTGCCGTTCTTCATCGGGGACCGTTCGCCGGAACGCAATGCGCGCATTGTCACACATCCGCGCCGAGACTTTCCGGCCTTCATCGAGTCCGTATAATGCGCGCAACGTGATCTACGACCTGCACTCACACAGCCGCGCGTCCGATGGGGCACTGGAACCCACGGCCTTGCTGCAGCATGCCGCCGAATCGGGTGTCGATGTGCTGGCCATAACGGATCACGACACGCTGGCGGCTTTCGAGCGGATCGACACCCCGCCCGGGGGGCCTCGCCTCATTCCCGGCATCGAACTTTCGACATCCTGGCGCAATATTGGCGTCCATATCGTCGGACTCAATGTCGACCCGGCCAGCACAGCCCTGCGCCGCGGTGTACAACAGCAGCAGCGATCGCGGGACGAACGCGCTCGTATCATCGCCCGGCGGCTGCGGTCGGCGGGGCTGCCCGACATGCTCCACGCCGTTCTGCAAATCGCGGACGGGGAACCGGTCAGCCGGCCACACTTTGCCGTGCATCTCGTGAACTCGGGTATCGTGAAGAACACGAAGGCGGCCTTCCGCAAGTATCTCGGGGCAGGAAAACCCGGCGATGTCCGGCACGGCTGGGCGTCGCTGCCCGAGGTGGTGGGCTGGATCGTTCAGGCAGGCGGCACCGCCGTACTCGCTCATCCGGCAAAATACCGGCTTACGAAAACCCGGTTGCGAGCCCTGGCGATGGACTTCCTGCACGCGGGAGGCACGGCGATCGAGGTCGTATGCGGCCGGCAGTCACACAACACCACGGCACACCTTGCGACGCTTGCGCGCGACCTCGGTCTCGCGGCTTCCTGCGGCTCCGACTTTCACAACGGTCATAACCGCTGGTCGCGGCCCGGTGGGTTTCCGCCACTGCCCGACGACGTGCGGCCGGTCTGGACGACATGGCAGACACGCTCGAGATAAGCGAGGACATCGCCATCCCGATGGATGAGATTGTCCTGACTGCGGTGCGCTCCAGCGGTGCCGGCGGACAGAACGTCAACAAGGTGGCGACTGCGATTCACCTGCAGTTCGACATCCGCGCTTGCAGCGCGCTGCCCGAAGCGCTGCGCGCGCGCCTGCTGGGCCTCGACGACCGCCGTATTTCCGCGGCGGGCGTCGTGACCATCAAGGCCCGTGAACATCGTACTCAGGCGAGGAACAGGGAAGCTGCGCTGGAGCGACTGCGCGAACTCGTCGGTTCAGCCCTGATCGAGGCCAGGCCGCGAATCGCGACGAAGCCGAGCCGCAGGTCGATCCGCAAACGCATCGGCGACAAACGGCGCCGCGGCGAGATCAAGCGGTCGCGCGGCCGCGTGGATGATACCTAGGCCGCCTCACATACCGCGCCCGCTCCGGTCCAGGTGCAGCCACGTTCGCGCCAGTAATCCGTAATTCCCAGTGCGTCGAGCAGATTCCCGAAGTCGGGATGTTCGCGCAACGCCTCGACCTCCGGGATGAACAGCAGGTCCATCTCGAACACCTCGCCCTCGGTCTCGAGCAGACGGGCGACGTTCATGGCGCCGTCGAGGTCGCCGAGGACGGTACGGACGATGAATTCGATCTGCCGGCTGATGCCGTCCTGCGACGCCGCAGCGTCAACGGCGGCCTGCGCGTCCGCGCGATAGGCCGCATCGTCCAGCGCGGCAAACACCGGATCGATCCACGCCTCGCTGCCGCCCGCCATCTGCGCCGCCTCGCGCGTAACTTCATAGGCCTCGTCGCTGCGTCCCTCGCGAAAAAGGAACAGGGCGTAGCCCATCATGTGCGTCGGACCGCTTGCGCCGAACTTCGCGGCACGTTCGAAGAACACCTCGGAATTGCGGGTGTCGCCCAGCCACAGATAGGCAAGCGCAACGCGGCTGTTGATCACGGCCGAGGTCGGGTCCAGCTCGAGTGCGATGAGCGCCTGCTCGAGTGATGCATCGAGCCTGCCGACGGATGCCAGCATGCGCGAGTACCAGTTGAAGGCATTCGGGTCGAGGACCGCGGAAGACGTTGCCGCCCGATACGCGTCCTCGGCCTCCTGCCATTGCATCTGCTGGTGGTAGACGAACCCGAATATGGCGTTCGCCGCATCGCGAATGCTGTCGTCCGCGGCTATGCCATCCTGCACCGTCGAGATTGCCGCCGTATTCATTTCATCGGCAGGCGCGTCCCGATACGTCGGAAGCAGTACGTAAGCCGTCGCGAGCATGAGGTAGGCCGGACCGAAGTTCTCGTCCAGCCGAATCGTTTCCTGGAAAAGCTCGATCGCCTCCTCGAGACTCGTGCCGCTGTCCTGCCGTTTGTCGAACGCGTAAAGGCCGCGCATGTAGCGATCGTACGCGCCGAAACTCGCCGGGCGCGTCCTGCTTATCAGCTGCTGCGACGATTTGCCGAACAGGTCGCGACGCACCATCCGTGCCAGGTCCTCCTGCAGCTGGAAGATCTCGCTCACCGGCCCTTCGAGCTCGGCGGTCGCGATGACGTCGCCGTTACGGCCGTCTTCGACGGTGTAGAAGATCTGCAGCTGGTCGCCGAGCCGATGTACGCGACCCGACAGGACGGCATCCACGCCGAGGCTCGCGGCGATGGCAGTCACTTCCTCATCGGCATGTGCGAGCCGGCTGCTCTTGACCGTGAAATCGGGAATGTTGTGCAGGGTATTGACCAGTTCGTCCTTGAACCCCGACACCAGGTAATTATTGGCGGGATCCTGGCTCGCATTCTCGAACGGCACGACGCCGATGGATCGGAAGTCGCCGGGCGGCCACAGGGTCCACACCAGCGAGGCGACCGCCGCGACGACCACGCCGGCCACGACGGGCTTCCAGGGAGCCACCGCCGGCTCGCGGCTGATCTTGCCGGGCGCCGCAACTTCCGCCGCTGCCGCCTCGAGCAATTCCACCGGCTGCATGAGGCGGTAGCCGCGGCGGGTCAGGGTTTCGACGTAGCGATGCGGGCGCGATTGGTCGCCCAGGTGGCGTCGCAGCTGCGACAGGCAGCGGTTGATCGGCTCGTCGCTGGTGGGACGGCCGTCCCACAACTCGTCGACCAGTTCGTCACGGGTCACCAGGTCGCCATCGCGTTTGGCCAGCGCGATCAGAACGCCGAACACGCGCGGCTCCGGTTTTTCCTCGTGCTCGCCCCTGCGCAGGACTCCGCGCAGTGGGAGCACCTCCCAGTCACCCAGCCGGAAACCTTGTCGGAGCTCGTCTTCTGTCGGCATCTGGCGCCCCTTGACGCCACCCTCCCGTGGTGGCTGCGGACCGATTGTACGGTATTGCTCCGGTCGCGACAGGCCGCCGCGGGCGCCTTGCATCAGTATTTTTACTAAGTTACTTTTTTAACAATGTAACAACATGGAGGCCCGCCGTGACAAAGCGCGTCGTGCAGCGCACGCAGACCGGGGTGCGCATCGAGACCTCACTCCTCAAGGTACTCAAGGGCCTGGCCGAATATACCGACCTGTCGCTCGGTGACCTGCTGGAGGGCATCGTCCTGCACAGCTTCGAAGGCAAGGCGCCGTTCTCTCCGGAGACGCGCGCCGTCATCGACAAGCTCAAATCCGTCTATGGCTGCACGCTGACGGCGGCGGACAGCCACCAGCTCCAGGAGCGCGCCTGACGCACGCGTTGCCTAGAACAGGCCCTCGATCTCTCCTTCGGCGTTGACCCGGATGCTGTTCGCTGCGGGTTTTCGCGGCAGCCCCGGCATCGTCATGATCGCCCCGCAGATGACGACGACGAATTCCGCGCCGGCGGCCAGGCGTATCTCGCGAACCGGCACGACGTGACCGGTCGGAGCGCCGAGCAGGTTCGGGTCGGTCGAGAAGCTGTACTGGGTCTTCGCCATGCACACGGGATAGCCGCCATACCCGGCGGCGTCGAATTTCGCGAATTCGTCGCGCACTTTCTTGTCCGCGATGATGTCGTCTGCACCGTACATCTCCCGGGCGACACGGCGCGTCTTTTCCCAGAGGCTCAGATCGTCGGAATACAACGTACGGAACTGCGCCGTACCACTGTCGCAAAGCCTGGCCACGTTTTCGGCCAGCTCCGTGGTCCCCTTGCCGCCGTCGGCCCAGTGCGTGCAGTCGATCGCATCGACGCCGAATTCCCTGCAGAAGTCTTTCACGACGGCTGCCTCTGCGTCCGTGTCCGCGGTATAGCGATTGATCGCGACGACAGTGGGCACGCCGAACTTGCCGAGATTGCGGATGTGGCGGCCGAGGTTCCTGCAGCCCCTGGTGAGCGCCTCGACGTTCTCTGTCATCAGCTCGTCCTTCGGCACCCCGCCCTGCATCTTGAGCGCCTTGATCGTCGCCACGAGCACCACCGCATCCGGCCGCAGGCCGGCCTTGCGGCACTTGATGTTGAAGAACTTTTCGGCGCCGAGATCGGCGCCGAAACCGGCCTCCGTGACGACGTAGTCGGACAGCTTGAGCGCTGTCTGCGTCGCTATCACCGAATTGCAGCCGTGGGCGATGTTGGCGAAGGGACCGCCATGCATCAACGCCGGATTGTTCTCCATCGTCTGGACGAGATTCGGCTGGAAGGCGTCCTTGAGCAATGCCGTCATCGCACCGTGCGCACTGAGTTCGCGCACCGTGACCGGCGTATTATTGCGCGTGTAACCGAGCACGATGTTACCGAGACGGTTTTCGAGGTCGGACAGGCTCGTTGCGAGACAGAAGATCGCCATGATCTCCGACGCGACCGTGATATCGAACCCGGCTTCCCGCACGACACCGTTGGTATAGCCGCCGAGACCGGAGGTTATCTCGCGCAGCGCGCGGTCGTTCATGTCGACGACACGCCGCCAGGTAACCCGCCGCGGGTCGATATCGAGTTCGTTGTCCCAGTGCATGTGATTGTCGATCAATGCAGCCAGCAGATTGTGCGCGGCGCCGATCGCGTGGAAGTCGCCGGTGAAGTGCAGATTGATATCGGTCATCGGGACGACCTGCGCATAACCGCCGCCGGCCGCACCGCCCTTCATTCCGAAACACGGACCCAGGCTCGGCTCGCGCAGGCAGATCGTGGTGTTCCTGCCGATGAGGTTCATTGCGTCGCCGAGACCTACGGTCGTGGTCGTCTTGCCCTCGCCGGCGGGGGTCGGTGACACGGCGGTGACCAGGATCAGCTTGCCGTCTCTACTGTCGCCGTTTTGGCTGATGAAATCCGCGCTGATCTTCGCCTTGTCGCGGCCGTACGGGATCAGCGCGTCGGCCGGGATCCCCAGTCTGGCCCCGATCTCCTGGATCGGCAACAGGTTTGCGGCACGCGCGATCTCGATATCTGACTTGACGCTCACTTTGAATCTCCCGCTCGGACCTTTACCGGTCAGGGGCCCGGATTCTATAGCAAAGTAAGCGTGAAAGTGACCGTCAGGGCGAGGTAACGACCTGGTGTATCGAACCGCCGTAGTTGACGACGAACAGTTCGCCGTCGCCCGACTCGCCGAACGCGGCGATGCCCAGCCCCGTCTCCAGCAGCACCTCTGGCGGCGTGCCGGCCGCGCTGTCCGCCGGAATCGCGAACAGCCTGCCGGTGACGAAGTCGCCGAAGACGTACCAGCCCACCAGGTCGGGCACGGCGCTGCCTCGATACACGTAGCCCCCCGTGACGGACGCGCCGAGGTTGCGGCCGTACTCGGTGACGGGATCGATCGAGTCAGTGTCGCAGCCGCTTGGCGGTTCGAAGCAGTGCGCACCTTCCCTGTCGTCCCAGCCGTAGTCGCCTCCCGCCGTGACGATGTCGATTTCCTCCCAGGAATTCTGGCCCACGTCGCCGGCCCAGAGCTGGCCCGTCTGGCGGTCGAAACTGAAGCGCCACGGATTGCGCAGCCCCCAGGCGAAGATTTCCGGGCAATTCTCGCCGCCGACCGTGAAACCCTGCGGGCAGGTCTGGTTCGCGGCGAAGGGATTTCCCGGATCGGCCGCCGGAATCGCATACGGGCTACCGCCATCGACGTCGATCCTTACCATGGTGCCGAGCAGGTGGGTGTTGTCCTGTGCGCGCTCGAGCGGATCGCCGGCATCGCCACCATCGCCGAAACCGATGTAGAGGTAACCGTCCGGACCGAAAGCGATGTTGCCGCCGTTGTGGTTCGCGAAGTCCTGCGGCACGGACAGAATCACCTCCTCGGCGATGTCGTCCAGCGTCACCCCGCCATCCGTGCTGGAGAAACGCGATAGGTGCGACGTCCCGTCCGGCTCGCGGGTGTAGGAGACGAAGACATCCGGCGTATTGGGGAAATCCGGGTGGAAGGCCATCCCGAGCAAACCACGCTCGCCTCCGGACCTTACAAGATCCGTGATGTCCAGAAAGCTTTGCGTGGCCGTCGCGCCGTCGTCGTTGGCGAATGCGCGAATAACCCCCGCCTGCTCGACGACGAACCAGCGTGTGGCGTCTCCCGGCGCCTGTTGCAGCGACACGGGTGCAACGGGTGCCGGGCTGAGACCGGCGAACACCTGCTGCAACGCGATCTGCGGCGTTCCCGTCGGTGGCGGTGGTGGCGGCGGCGCTGGTGGTGGTGGCGACACGCCTGGCCCATCGCCACCGCTGCTGCCGCCGCAGGCCGAGAGCAGCAATGCAAGCAGGGTGATGCAGCCAGTGAGACGTAGTTTGCCCATAGCGATCTCTCCGGTAATCGTGGGCCAAGGATAGGGCCCCCGCAAAGTGCTGTCACGATGTCACCTCAAGGCGACGCGAAAATCCGCTACCTGCGTCACGCTCGTGTCGATTCGCTCGACCTATACTGAAAACGTGTCGAAAAATTCGTGACATATCGACATATCTGTGCGACCTGTCGATCCGATCGACAGGTCTCAGGAATGTGTCGATTTTTCATCGAGATTTCGACATAGATGAAAAAACCGTCGATGCCATCGACACGTGTCACAAATATGTCGATATTTTTAGTTTATTTCGACATTTTTGTCATAACATAGCCCTGAATTGAACATAATGAGCTGCCAGAGGCGCGCGTAATGCCCGAATTCGACCCGAAACTGCCCTATAACGACCTGCCACCCCTGCCCCCGCCCGAGGAACTCATCGAGACCAGGGCGATTCTGAAACAGTGCATCTCGGCCAGGGTCGCCCTCGCGGAACTGAAACAGGCCGCCGAACTGATCCCGAACTCGGCCGTCCTGGTCAATGCTCTGCCGTTGCTGGAGGCGCGCGCCAGCTCGGAAATCGAGAATATCGTCACGACGACCGACAAATTGTTCGAGTTTGCCGACGTCGCGGAAGACAAGGCAGACGCCGCCACCAAGGAAGCCCTGCGCTACCGGACGGCGCTGCACGAAGGCGCCAAGATGGTCCGTCGGCGCATGCTGACCACAGATATGGCGATACAAATCGTGAGTATAATCAAAGATGTAGAGCTTGATCTTCGAGCAGAATCTGGAACTACACTGAAAAACCGCGCCTCCGGCGAGGTCATCTACACGCCCCCGGTCGGTCAGAAGCGGCTGCAGACGATGCTCGACAACTGGGCGGATTTCATGCGCTCGAGCACCGACATCGACCCGCTCGTGCGCATGGCGATACAGCACTACCAGTTCGAAGCGATCCACCCGTTCGCGGACGGCAATGGTCGCACGGGCCGCATCCTCAACATCCTGTTTCTCGTCCAGCACGGCCTGCTCGACTCACCCATCCTTTACCTGAGTCGCTTCATCATCAGCAACAAGGCCGCCTATTACCTGCTGCTCAAGGATGTCACCCACAAGCAGAAATGGGAGCCATGGATCAAATTCATCCTCGAGGGCGTCGAGGAGACCTGTATCTGGACGACGGAGAAGATCAAGGCCATCCGCGAACTCATGGTCCACACGGCCCGGTTCGTGCAAAAAAGCCTGCCCAAGATCTACTCCTGGGAACTGGTCGAACTGCTGTTCAAACAACCGTATTGCCGGATCGGGAACCTCGTGGACGCCGGCATCGCGAAACGGCAGACCGCATCCGTCTACCTGAAGCAGCTCTGCGACCTCGGCGTTCTGAAGGAAGTCAAGTCAGGACGCGAGAATATCTTCGTTCACCCCAAGTACATCGAGCTGCTGACCGGCGAAGAGAACGTATGGATCTATTACGACGATATCGACGACGATGAGGGCGACGTGCCGGACTGATCCGCGCCGGACGACCTGCCCGCGGGGTCGAAATCATCCGGCATGTAGTCGGACGTTCGCTGGTACAGCAGGCCGAATGCCGACTGCTTCATCGAGTCGACGATAATGCCGTCGACATCGCAGCCGCGGGCGAGTTCGATCAGCCGCTCGAAGGTGCGCCGGAAGTTCCGGGTGTGGCGACGGCGGATATCGGTCTCGTAGAGCAGCGACTGCAGTCCGCCTTCCTCGAGAAAGTCCATCGACAGGAACTGGCGTGCGAAGATCTCCCAGTCGCCATTGGCCGACCAACGGAACATCTCGCTGATTTCGTCCCGGTTGTATCGCTCGCTGCCGACCGGCCCGAGTCCCGAGGCGAACAGCATCCCCGAAATCCCGCCCAGTTGATGCTTGACGCTTTCGGCAATCTTGAAGAAGCTCTCCTGCCTGGCATTCATCTCCGTCGCAGCGATCGCCTGTGTCTGCTTTTCGGACTGCTCCGACGTACGCCGCAGCATTTCCGTGTTGTTCGAGAGTTCGCGCTGCTGCATGAAGAGGCCGAGGACGAGCCACAGGAACGCGAGCGGTGCAAACGCGCCTTCAAGGAAATTGCCGATTACGCCGAGCGTCATTTGCTGGTCCGGATTCGCGGCGACGGTGCCGACGACAAACCAGAGACCGCCCCCGATCCAGACGAAGGTTACGACGAGACCGAACCAGATCCGCCAGTCGCGATCCGAAATAAATGTGCGCAGTCGATTGCTTGTACTCATGGCTTTGTCTAGTTTATGGCGAAACCTGTCGAGAATACCGTCAATGGCCCGGCAGCGGGCGGCGTTTCCGGAGGAACCACTGCTTGAAAATCAACGGCAGAGTCGTTTACCAGCTTTTCAAGTACTCGATTTATGCGTTGCTGACAATCAACATCTTCGTGTTTTTCGGCGAGGAGTGGCTTGCGGCGCGCCTCGAATACCCGCAGGGCATGGCCGGCGGCGAGGTCTTCAAAGCCTACGCGGCCACCATCGACACGGCCGCCTGGGTGGTCCTGCTGTTGATGTTCGAACTCGAGACTTACGTGCTCGAGGACCGGCACTTCACGCCCCCAGTACGGCTGTCCCTGCACGCCCTGCGCGTGCTGTGCTACCTGTTCATCGTCTTCGCATTCTACGGTTACATCGAAGATGCCCTGTACGTCTTCCAGACGTCGCCGCTCGCGGGCATCAGCGAGCTGTGTGCGCTCGCAGGCCAGAACTGGTCCTACGCGACGACCTTCGGCGAGTACGCAGAGATCACCGCATCCAATTGTGCTTCCTTCAGCGATCTGGACACGTTCGTCCGCTTCGACGGCGTTGCCGCAGTGGTCGACCAGCCCGGACTTGCAGCCATACACTTCCTGGCGATGGTGGACGTCGCCAATGCGGGCGTCTGGTTGCTCGTCGTACTCCTGCTGGAAGTCGACGTGCGCCTGCAGGAGAAGAATCGTTTCGAAGGCATGGCCCTCTACCTGAGTACGGCGGCGAAGGTCGTCCTGTATTCGGTGCTCGCGCTGGCCGTCGTCGCCTGGATGGTCACCGGCGACTTCGTCGACTGGTGGGATGCGTTCCTGTGGCTCGTCGCGTTCGTCTTCATCGAACTGAACGTCGTCGAATGGCGCCAGGAGAGTCACGAGGAGGCCGCCTGAAATCAGGCTCGGTCTCGCGTCCTAGTCGATGCCGAGGATCTTGTGCGTCTGCAGGCTGAGCTTCCAATGGGGGTGAGCGAGACAATAGTCGATCGTGGCCCTGGTGTTGGCGTCACGCTGTTCGTCGTCCAGCGGCTGCAGGTAGAAGTGACTGAATTCGAGTGATTCGAAACGTGCAGGCTGTGCCTCGTCCTCGACCTGCGGGTAGACGAGCTTCAGTTCGTCGCCCGAGGTCTGCTCCAGTGCTGCGCGTCCTTTCGGGCTGACGCAGAGCCAGTCGATGCCCGGCGGCGCCACAATCGTGCCGTTCGTCTCGACACCGACCTCGAAGCCGGCGCGGTGCAAGGCATCGATGAGCGCCCCGTCCAGCTGCAGCAAGGGTTCGCCGCCTGTGCACACCACGTACCGCTCGCGGTGCGACTCCGAAACCGGCCAGGCGCCGGCGACCGCCTCGGCGAGCGCTTCGGCCGACTCGAACTTGCCGCCGCCGGGACCGCCGGTGCCGACGAAATCGGTATCGCAGAAGCTGCACACAGCATCCACGCGATGCTGTTCGCGGCCCGACCAGAGGTTGCAGCCGGTAAAACGCAGAAACACCGCGGGCCGTCCCGTGCGCGCCCCCTCACCCTGCAGCGTGTAATAGATTTCGCGGACCGTGTACGTCATCAGATATCGAGAAGGGGATCGTGCACGCCGGCCTCCGCAAAACCCCTGGCACGCAGCCGGCAGGCCTGGCATTCGCCGCAGGGCGGACGTTGGCCGTTGTAGCAGGTATGCGTCAGCGCCATCGCCTCCAGCGCACCGAGCTGCACCGCGAGGTCCACGGTCTCCTTCTTTGTTCGGTGCATCAGTGGCGTGTGGATCGTGAACTCGCGGTCCATGCCGAGTGTGATCGCCAGCTGCAGAGCGGCCATCGTCTCCTCGCGGCAATCGGGATAGCCGCTGTAATCCGTCTGCGCCACGCCGGTCACCAGGTGCCTTGCCCCGTGCCTGTATGCGTAAGCCGCGGCAAAGGTCAGGAAGATCAGATTGCGGCCCGCCACGAAGGTCACCGGCAGCTCGGTTTCCTCGTCCACGCCGTTGCTGACCGGTACCGCCGTATCGGTCAGGGCATCACCGCCGAGCGCGGCGAACGTGTCGATGGGCAGGCAAACGTTCGGTACGCCGGCCACCGTGGCCACCTCGCGTGCGCACTCGAGCTCGATGCGGTGCTTTTGTCCATAGTCGAACGTAATGCTCGACACGTTCGCAGGGCCGAACCTGTCGATCGCCCAGTACAGGCAGGTGGTCGAGTCCTGTCCCCCCGAGAGCACGACAAGAGCCTTGTCGCGGTCCGTGCTCATGCGCCACCCTTACCGGTCTTTCGAAGTCCGTTCTCGAATTCGTTCCAGTCCGGGCGCTCGTGTTTCACGAGATAGTCACGGGTCATCTCTTCCGACACGACCCAGAGCCTGTCAGCCATCGCCATGTCCTGCAGGTGGCTCTCCCTGACTTCGATCGCGTTGCAGTCCTCGAAGTAGCGGCCGCTCGTCGACCCGAGCAGCGGACTGGTAGCCACGAAACACGAGGTCGCAGCGCCCGCCTCCACCGACTTCCCGCGCAGCGCGGCCAGCACGCCGAAGCCGAACTGCAGCAAGCGATTGACGTTGCGATCGATCTCCGTGTTGATCAGGCCCGGGTGCAGCGCATTGGAGGTGATGCGCGTGCCTCTCAGCAACTTGCCGAGTTCCAGCGAAAAAAGGACGTTGGCGAGCTTGGAATGCCCGTAGGCCAGCGAGTCGCTGTAGTCGGGCTCCAGCGTGAGGTCGTCGAAACGAATACCGGAATCCGGCGCAGCGCGGTACGCTGCGCGGCTGGCGACGACCACGATGCGACCCTGCCAGGCGAAGAACAAGCGATCGAGGAGACGATTTACGAGCACGAAATGACCGAGGTGATTGATGCGGAAGTGTTTCTCCACGCCATCGATGAGCTCGCGGTCGTTGCCGCCTCCCCAGTACCCGGCGTTGAGTACCAGTATGTCGACGGGTGAGTTCAGCGCCCGTATGGTCTCGGCGCAGCGCACGACCGAGTCGAAATCGGCGAGTTCGAGCTGCAGCGGTGTGGTCTTGCCTCGGACCTGCCTGCATGCGTCCCTGGCGCGCTCCAGGGATCGGCTCGTGCCGATGACCCAGGCGCCGCGAAGCGCAAGTACGCGCATCGTCTCGAAGCCGATCCCCGAGGTGCAGCCGGTTACGACGGCAATCTTGCCGGTCAGGTCGATGCCTTCTGTGACTGCCTCGGCGGTCGAGTCTTCATCAAAATCGCTGCGCGGCACGTCCTGGGCGGGAATCTTGTCGTAGCCGCCGCACGAAGTGGCCAGCGGTGCCGCCGCGAGCGCGGCCGACAGGCCGATGAAACGGCGGCGATCCATCATCATGAGCGGGCAACCATCCGGTTCACGACCGGAACAGCTTCTCGGCCTCGCTGAGCGAGGAATCGCTGCTCTCGGCGGCTGTGTCACCGTCACCGAACAACGTGTCCAGTGAGCGCCTGGCTGCGTCGGCCTCGGCTTTCGCTGCCGGATCGAAGGCGTCTTCGCAGGGGATGAACCACTCGCAGAAGTTCAGGCGCTCCTTGTCGGCGACGTCCTCCGCGTCATCCTCGAGACACTGGCGCACGGCCGTCGGATCGAAATGCCGGCACATCCGGCACACGTGCAGGTGCGCGCTGCACTCGGGGCACTCGTCCCTGCGCGACAGCGGCAGGGACAACGACGCCAGCGACGCGCCACAGCGAAAACAGGCAATGTTGTGGCTCATCCGAAAAGTATAGCGCCGCGCCCGGCACCCGTCCCACTCACATCTTGCGTTGCGAGGGCACGAACTCGTTCATGACGGCTTCCTTCAGTATCTCGGGCGGCAACAGGCCCTGGGCGAGCACGAAATCGTGGAATGCGCGTTGATCGAACTCATCGCGAAGGCGGAGTTCGGTTTGAGCGCGCAGCGCCTGCATCTTGCTGTAGCCATAGTAATAGGCTGTCGCCTGGCCCGGGATGCGGTAGGTATAACGCTCGATCTCGTGATCCGCCCAGGATTCGCCGACCGCCATGTCCTCGATGATCAGGCGCCTGGCTTCCTCCGGCGTAATCATGCCGAGATTCAGCATCGGGTCGAGGAACATCCGGCCCGCCCGAATGAGCCGGTACTGCAGGCTGATCAATTGCGCCTCGAGCGGCATGTATGGCCGCACGATCGCCTCCGCGTACAGTCCCCAGCCCTCGACATTGGCGCTGTTGAACGCAAACAGGGCCCGCGCAACGGAAACGCCCGACTCGATGATGCTGGAGAACTGCATCTCGTGTCCGGGCCTCGCCTCGTGCGCCGTCAGCGTCCAGGATCCCGCAACGTAGGTGTCGTCGGTCTGCTGCCAGCTGCCGTCTTCGTTCTGCACGGGCTTCGGAATAACGAAATAGGGGTACTCGCCGGTATTTCCGAGCAGGCGCGGAACGTCAAGGTGCGCCGCCGGCTGGACCGCGGTCTCGGCCTCGCTGGCAATGCGAATTCCGGCCTCGCGTTCGGGCAGCGTCACGATCGCCTCGCGTTCGACGATCGCCTCTATTTCGCGCAGCACCGCGTAGTAATGGTCGAGCAGCTTGTCGCCATCGAGCGCTCCGTCGCGCTTCAGAAGCGCAATCACTTCGCGATAGTCGCTGGTCTCGTAACCTTTCTCCCGCGCAATCAGCGGTGCCAGCGCCTGCATCTCGTTGCGGATGTCCATGTAGCCCTTGGTCGCCTGCTCGATGAGATCGAGGGGTTTGGCGTCGACGCCCCAGTTCCTGAGCGCGTCTTCGTAGAGGGCCGGCGGCAGGCGATAGTCGTTGCGGGCCCGCGGCAGGATCTCGGCTCGGACCCAGTCGTTGTAGTCCTGCAGCTGCCCGGCGAGCGCCTCGTAGGTACTCTCCCAGCCTTCGAGGTCCGTGCCCGCCAGCAATTCCTCAATGCCGCTGATCATCGACTCGGATCGCTGCAGGTCCTGCATTACCTCACCACGATAGGGCCCGACCAGGCCGTCGACGTCGAATCGCTCCCATGTCCTGTCCTTGGCGAGTTCGGTCAAGGGCTTTTCGGCGCCGAGCTGCCCCGCATATTTCTGCATGCGAACGATGGCAGCCGGATACCGGTCACGCGACACCTGCGGGTCCACGAGGGCGCGAACGCCGCCGAAGACGGTTGCGACTACGTTGTAGTAAGGCAAGAGGTTTTCGCGCGAAAGTTGTGAACTGCGCAGGCTGTCCTCGACCGACTGGATCAGGATTTCGAGATCCTGCCGCACCTTGGGATGCGTCTCCCCGGCCAGGCGATCCCGCAATTCAGCCAGCACGGCTTCAGACGCGCCTCTGCTGCGGTCATAGAGTCCGGGCCGGAAGTCGATGATCGCTTCATCGAGACCCCCCACGCCGAGGCTCGCCGCGCTCTCGGGATTGAACTCGGCAAGCACCTCGAGGACGATCTGCGCGTGTTCGTTACTCTTTTCTACCCAGCCGCGTTCCTGCGCCGCCGTCGACGCCGCGATCAATGCGAGGGTTGTCGCGGTGGCGGCCGCGCGAAATACCAGGGACATGTCATCTCTCCGTTGCGGGCGCCTTCACGCCATTCTGTCTATCTCGGATGCACGCAGGACTCAAAAGGGCGCAAAAAAGCGCCCACTGCGGACCGGGCGAGGGCTCGCCCGGCCGGCGCAGAACGCCGCCCGCAGCCGCAACAGTATGTGTCAAATAACTTTAATAAAAATTGCTTTCTCTTTGTTTTTACTAATTTATTTTTAGCACTTTCGCCCCACGGACGTGGCCGCAGCGCAGATCGTTCAGCGCCTCGTTGGCCGCCTCCAGCGGATAGCTCTGGGTTTCGACGTGGAGCGGCACCTCGGCCGCCACCGGCAGAAACTCCGCCAGGTCCCGGTGGGTGAGGTTCGCGACCGACTTTATTTCCTTTTCGAGCCACAGGTGATCCTCGTAGCGCAGCCCCGCCAGCAGCTGTCGATCCGCGTCTTCCTTACGAATCGCATTTATCACCAGTCGCCCGCCCGGCCGCAGCCGCTCGAGCGCGGCGATAACGGGCTTCCACGCTGGCGTGGTATCGATGATCGCGTCTGGCGCTTCGGGGGGGACGTCCTCCGTATCGCCGCTCCAGTCGGCACCGAGCTCGAGGGCAAATTCGCGCTCGCGCTCGCTGCGGGCAAACACGAAGAGCCGGCTATCCGGAAACAGGTGACGCGCCAGCTGCAGAACGAGGTGACCGGAACCGCCGAAGCCGGTGAGACCGAGGACCTCGCCGTTGCCCAGGCCGGTGAGCCGGAGTGACCGAAAGCCCACTGCGCCTGCGCACATGAGCGGGGCCGCCTCAACGTCACCGAACGCGTCGGGCACCGGGGCCGCGTAAGCTTCCGGTACCGTCATCAGTTCCGCATAGCCACCGTTGACGTCGCGGCCTGTGGCCCGGAACGCCGGACTGATGTTCTCGAATTCCGTGCCGTCCGACGAGTGGATCCAGCCGACGCCAACGCGCTGCCCGATGCGGAAACGACTGGCGTTGTGCCCGGCGCCGACGACTCGGCCCACGACCTCGTGTCCGGGGATTACGGGGAGTCTCGGTGGCGGCGTTCGGCCCTCGATTTCGTCGAGTTCCGTGTGGCAGACCCCGCACGCAGCCACCCGTATCAGGATTTCGCCGTCGCCGGGGCTGGGATCGTCAACGTCCGCGAGTACCAGGGGCTCCGGATCGGCCTCGAGACTCCCGGTCTTGTGCAACAGCATCGCGCGCATGGCGCCGCTCCTTTACGCTGCGAGTGCCAAAGTATATGGTGCGCCATCAAACGGCTGGCAATAGGTATTATGCACGGCAACAATCTTCCCCTGTCCGTCGTCGCGGCTGCTCTGGACGCCTGCACACACGAATCCGAGCGTCTCAACAGTGAGCGGATCGCCGATCGTTTCGGCAGCTACGGCATCGAAGTGGTCAGCAGCGAACCGGGGCTGCGGCGCTCGAATCTTTACAGCAAGGAGCATGGGGGCCGCACCTGCCGTACGTTTGCGGTAGTCCGTTTTGTCGACGAGCCGGATGCGCTCATCGACGCCGAGCACGCGGAGATCCTCGCGGGCAAATCGATCGGTGCGATCTTCAAGGCCAGCGGCTGGGCGATCCTGAAGGAGACCCTGCATATCGGCTCGGCGCGGCTTGAGGATGCCAGCCACCCTGTCGCCCGCCTGATGGGACTCGAGCGCAGCGCGGACGTGGCCATGCACGTATACCGCCTGTTGCTGCAAAAGAACGATCAGGCCATTGATTATGCGACACTGATCGAGCTTCATCACCCGGACTACCTGGACCGGTCCGACCTCCTGAACCTGTATCCCGTCGATGCCG
>JAACFE010000094.1 GCA_009937525.1 Gammaproteobacteria bacterium | reverse complement strand
GTCGATCCGCCAACGAAGGCGGAAAGCCTGACTGCCTATATCTGGGGCACGATCTTTCTTACCATCGGAATCGCACTTGCGATCGGTATAATCTGGGCACTGCTCAGCCACTGATCAGAAAAAGAACTGACGCCGGTCGCTAAAGCACTCGAGGATTGCCATGTTCAAAGACTTCTTTGCATCCATTACTCAGAACGTGACCAGCCTGGTCGGCACCGCGCTTGCCGTGGCGAGCCTGGTGCTGATGGCTTGCCTGTTCACGATGGAGCAGTTCGGGTTCGAAGGTGGTCCGTATATCGGGATCCTGACGTACCTGATATTGCCGATGATCTTCGTCACCGGCTTGTTGCTGATACCGATCGGCGCGTTGTTATATCGACGAAAGATTCGACGACTGCATGGCGACGAAGCCATGGCGGCGATGCCGGTATTCGATCTCAACAAGCCGGCGACACAGCGCTGGACGCTGATCTTCCTCGGCGCGACCATGCTCAACATCGTCATCCTCGCGAGCGCCACTTACAAGGGCGTCCACTACATGGAAACGACCGAGTTCTGCGGCATGGCCTGTCACACGGTGATGCAGCCGGAACATACGGCCCACAGCCGCTCGCCGCATTCCCGCGTCGCCTGCGCCGATTGTCACATCGGCCCCGGCGCCGACTGGTTCGTCAAGTCGAAGCTCGACGGCGCCTGGCAGCTGGTGGCGGTCGCGTTCGACCTGTATCCGCGCCCGGTGCCGACGCCACTGCATGAACTGCGCCCGGCGCGCGACACCTGCGAGCAGTGTCACTGGCCGACGAAGCACATCGGCGACAAGCTCCGCGTGATCAAACACTACAAGGAAGACGAGGCCAACACGGAACTGACGACGGCGCTGGTCATGAAGGTCGGCGGAGTCGAAGGTACGGGCGGCACCGGCATCCACTGGCACGTCAACCCGGAAGTCAGCATTCGTTATCGATCCGACGAAACCCGCGAGGACATCTACGAAGTCGAGATGACCAAAGCCGACGGCACGGTGGTTACCTACGCGGACCGCAAGGCGCCGGAGGAGGGAGGTCTCTGGCGCACCATGGATTGTGTCGACTGCCACAACCGCCCCAGCCACATTTACAGGCCTGCGCACGCGGAAGTCGATCGTGTCATTTTCGAGGGCCGGATAGATCGCTCGCTGCCGTGGGTCAAGCGTGAAGCCGTGCGCATCGTGGACCAGGAGTTCGAGAGCCACGACGCTGCTAGAGAGGCGATTCGCGAACAACTGCATGCGTATTACGCAGAAAATTACCCGGATGTCGCGGCCGAGGAATCCGACGCGATCGATGAGGCCGCAGAGGCGCTTGGCGATATCTATAGCGTGAACGTGTTCCCGCAGATGAATGTATGGTGGGACACGTATCCGAATCATATCGGCCACGAGCAGTCGGATGGCTGCACCCGTTGCCACAACCGCAGGATGAGAACAGCGGACCGTGAACAGATCGGCGACGACTGCGATACATGTCACCTGGTCCTCGCGGAAGAAGAAGAGAATCCCGATCTCGTAACCATGTTGCAATCAGAATGAACACGATAAGCCCGACAACGACCGCAAAACGCCAGCTCACTTACGAAGTTATCAGCGGTGGCAGTGGGCTTTTTTTGGCGCTGTTCATGTGGGGCCACATGGTGCTGGTCGGGTCGATACTGACCGGTGAGCGCGGCTTCAACTGGCTGGCGACGATGCTGGAGGATTACTACATCGCCCAGCCGACGGTGGCGGCGATCCTCCTGCTGTTCGTCGTGCACGCGGTGCTTGCCAGCCGCAAGATCCCTGCGCAGTTGCGGGAGCGCAGGAAGATGCTGGAACTCAGCAAGGGGCTGAACCGCTCGGGCCGGGAGAAAGTGCCAAGCGCGAGCCAGTTCTCGCCGTTTCATCCGCACACCGAGTCGCTGCTGTGGATCTGGCAGGTGCGCACGGGGATGATCATCCTGGTCCTCGGCAGCTTCCACATCATCCTGCTGGGCATGGACGTGCTGACGGAATTGTTCGGTACGCGAGTCGGCATCGAGGCGGTGACGACGATGGAACGCGTGCAGGCCGGCCTGTGGCTGCCGTACGCGATACTCCTCGTCTGTGTCGAGTTCCATGCAAGCATCGGGCTGTACCGCCTTGCGACCAAGTGGGGTGCGGGCGCGATGCTCTCGCGCACCGCGATACACCATATCGAACGCGTGTTGCTGTGGTTCTTCCTGGGCCTCGGCGTGGTCGTGCTGCTCGTGCTGGCGGGCGTAATACCGCCGCCGCTGGCGTTTCTCCTCGGAGGTGGATCATGAGCGGCTCGCTCCTCAGCACCGACGTACTGGTCATCGGCGGCGGACTCGCTGGCGAACGTTGCGCCATCGAGGCGGCTGCTGCGGGCCACAATGTCCTGATCCTGTCGCTGGTCCCGCCGCGGCGCAGCCACAGCTGCGCGGCTCAAGGCGGCATGCAGGCGTCGCTGGGCAACTGCGTCAAGGCCGACGGCGACAACCCCACGCTGCATTTCCTCGATACCGTGCGCGGTTCGGACTGGGGGGCGGACCAGGAAGTGGCACGCATCTTCGCCGAAGAGGCACAGATCGCGGTGCGCGAGCTGGCGCATTTCGGTGTGCCCTGGACGCGCGTGCGCGGCGGCAAGAACAGCTATTTCATCAAGGGTGAACGCGTCGAGATCGAGGAATCGATCGAGAATGACGGGCTCATCATGCACCGCGACTTCGGCGGCACGGCCAAGTGGCGCGCCTGCTACGCGGCTGCCGGCACTGGGCACGCCGTGCTGTACGCCGTGGACAGCGAGGTGGTCAGGCTCGGCGTAGAGGTCCGTGACCGTACAGAGGCGGTTGAACTCATCCACGATGGCTCACGATGCTGGGGCGCCGTGGCGCGCTGCCTGCGCACCGGCGAGCACTACCCGATCCTTGCAAAAGCGACGGTCATCGCAACGGGCGGTTACGGCCGCATTTACGGCCAGTTCACGACCAACGCGACGATCAACGAAGGCATGGGCGCGGCGATCGCGCTCAATACCGGCGTCGTGCCGCTGGGCAACATGGAGGCCGTGCAGTTCCACCCGACCGGGCTGATTCCGAGCGGTATCCTGCTGACCGAGGGCTGCCGCGGCGACGGTGGCTACCTGCTCAACAGGGACCTGCACCGCTTCATGGTGGAACTGGAGCCGCACAAGCAGGAACTGGCCAGCCGCGACGTCGTATCCCGCCACATGGCGCAGCAGATGCGCGACGGCAAGGGCGTCGAGACGCCCTACGGGCCGCACCTGTGGCTCGACATCCGTCACCTGGGCGAGGAGCATGTCACGACGAAACTGCGCGAGGTCTTCGACATCACGCGCGACTTCGTCGGCCTGCATCCCGCCCACGACCTGATCCCGGTGCGGCCCACGCAGCACTATTCGATGGGCGGCGTTCGCGTCAACAAGGACGGCGAGGCGTATAACCTGGCGGGCCTGTACGCGGCCGGCGAAGCGGCATGCTGGGACATGCACGGCTTCAACCGTCTTGGCGGCAACAGCCTTGCCGAGACCATCGTCGCCGGGCGTATCGTGGGCCGCACGGTTGCGGCACACGCAGAGGGCTTTTCGCTCGATGCGAAGACCGGCCTCGCGTTCGGGGCCACGCGCCACGCGGAATCCCGGGCCGAAGACTGGCTCGGACGCAGCGGCGATGGCCCGAGCGTCTACGAGCTGCGTGACGCGATGGCGACGACGATGATGGACAAGGTCGGCATTTTCAGGACGGGCGAGGAGCTCCAGGAGGGTGTGGACGAATTGCGCACATTGCTCGGCGAGTGCGACCGTGCCGTGCTGCGATCGAAAGCGCCCGGCATGAACCCGGAACTCACGTTCGCACTGAGGCTGAAGAACATGATGCGGCTGGCGCTTGTTACGACGGAAGGCGCGCTGGCGAGAACGGAAAGCCGCGGCGCGCATTACAGGACCGACTATCCGCTGCGCAACGATGCAGAGTGGCTGAACCGGACGCTGGTTCGCTGGTCCGTCGACGCGCCGGAACCGAATTACAGCTACGAGCCCGTCGGGCTGATCGACCTGCCGCCGGGGCATCGTGGTTACGGTAGCGACGAGCGCATCGAGCTGACCATGTCCGTCGAGGAATACAACGCGGATGTCGACGAGAAACAGCGCGAGCACGGCAAGCTCGAGACGGTCGACCCGATCGGTACGCGGATTCAGTGGGGTGCGTGGGAGCAGGCGGTATGACAGCAAAGACGACACAAGCCGGACGGCGACTGCGCTTCGAGATCTTCCGTTACAACCCGGAGGACCCGGAATCCACGCCGCACATGCAGACCTTCGAGCTCGACGAAACGCCGTACATGTCGATCTTCATCGCGCTCAACGAGATCCGGGAGAAACAGGACCCGAGCCTGCAGTTCGATTTTGCCTGTCGCGCGGCCATCTGCGGCTCCTGCGGCATGATGGTGAACGGCCGTCCGTCGCTGGGCTGCCGTACGTTGACCTCGGATCTCCCGGACGTTATCAAGCTGCATCCGCTGCCGGTCTTCAAGCTTATCGGCGACCTGTCCGTGGATACCGGGACCTGGTTCCGGGAGATGGTGGAAAAGACCGAAGGCTGGATACACGCACAGGAGGCGTTCGACCCGGACGCGCAGGAAACGCGCATGGACGACGATACGGCTGCGGCTATCTACGAGAACGACCGCTGCATCGAATGTGGCTGTTGTGTCGCTTCCTGTGGCGCCGCAAACGTCAACGAGGACTTCCTCGGTCCTGCCGGGTTGAATCGCGTCGCCCGATTTGCAATGGATCCCCGTGACGAGCGCAGCGATGCCGACTGGTTCGAAGTCGTCTCGAACCAGGATGGCGTATTCGGCTGCATCGGCCTGATGGCCTGTCACGACATTTGCCCGAAGGAACTGCCGCTGCTCGAGGTGTACGGCTATCTCCGCCGCAAGGCATTGTCTTCGGCGATGTCCAAGCGCGGCTGATTCGCACGACTAATCACTCTCTCCGGTCCACTAAATCGATTGGCCTGCAGCCAAGAGCCCATCGTTCCTGATTGAAGTACCGCAGCGAAAAGATGATACGGATTCTACGTATTGTGGAGCCGCCTGCAGAAACGTATCCATAGATATCGGGGGGTTGAGAAAAACACGATACAACCTTTTTTTATTTCGCAGCCCTGTCTGTTCGGGGGGGAGAAGCGAAGATGAAGTGGCACGTCCTACGCCCGCTGTGGCTGGCCATCGGATTGTTGGTGGTGATCCTCATAGCCCGGCAATTCCTGGTCCCGGATGACTTCGGGGTTCACGGCGAAAGTTTTACCTACAACTTCCATCGCCTCGGTAATGTGCAGGAATGGAAGGACTTTCCTGTCAAGCACCTGGGCCGCGAGAGCTGCGTCGAATGTCACGAGGAAAAGGTCGCGATGCTCGATGCATCGCCACACGCTGCCATCGAGTGCGAGAACTGCCACGGACCGGCGGTCGGGCATCCCGACGACGTGGAGTTACTTCCGATAGAACGCGCACGTGAGCACTGCCTGCGTTGCCACCAGTCTCTCGAATACCCGAATAACGCCCGCTCCGAACTGCCCAACATCAGAAACAGTACCCACAAGCGTCGCCGCGAGTGCGTGGTTTGCCACGTACCGCACGATCCCAGGGAGAAACCAGCCAGGGAGAAACGAGGATGAGCTGTTCACGACGAGACTTCCTGAAGCAGGCCTGCGGCGGGACGCTGGCGAGTATCTTGCCTGTCAGTGCTTTCACGTTCCTGACGAACGAAGAAGCCCGCGCGGCGGTGGCGAACGCGAACGTCCGCTGGGGATTCCTCGTAGATACGCGCAAATGCGTGGGCTGCGGCTTGTGTGTCAAGGCGTGCAAGAAGGAAAACGAGATACCCTACGACGCGCCGATTACGCGAACCTGGGTCGAGCGCTACGTGATCACCAAGGACGGCAAGGCACACATTGACTCCCCGAACGGCGGCCGGGACGGGTTCATCGAAAACGTCATCAACGGCGAAGAGATCGATCCCGAAAATATCGCCAAGGCTTTCTTCGTGCCGAAGCTCTGCAACCAGTGCGACAATCCGCCCTGCGTGCAGGTGTGCCCCGTGGGTGCCACTTACCAGACGGACGACGGGGTCGTCCTGGTCGACCGCGAGTGGTGCATCGGCTGCGGCTACTGCATCATGGCCTGCCCCTACGGTGTGCGCTTCTTCCACCCGGTCCACAAGGTCGCGGACAAGTGCAATTTCTGCTACCACCGGATCACGAAGGGCATGAACCCGGCCTGCGTCGATGCCTGCGCGTTCGATGCCCGCCGGATCGCGAACCTGAGGGATCCCGACGATCCCGTGACCAAGATCATAACGACCGAGCGCGTGGCGGTGCTCAAGGACGAGTACGGCACCAAGCCGCATGTGTTCTATATCGGTCTCGATGAAAACGTGAGGTGATGTCATGACGAGCGAAGCTGTCGTTCACGGAGTCGAGTGGACCATAAAAGAACTGTTCGTCTATCCGAACGAATTCATCTACTGGAGCATCCAGATCGTCATGTATCCGTACATGACCGGCCTGGTCGCCGGCGCGTTCGTGCTGTCGTCCCTCTACCATGTTTTCGGTCAGAAGGACTTGAAGGAGATCGCGCAGTTCTCGCTCGTGTTCTCGCTGGCCCTGCTGCCGGCGGCGGGACTGCCGTTGCTGCTGCACCTGCAGCAGCCGACACGGGCAATGGAACCGTTGCTGACGCCACACTTCACGTCGGCGATCTCCGCGTTCGGCATCGTCTTCACGGCCTACGGCCTTATCGTCGTGAGTGAAATCTGGTTTGTGTACCGCAGGTACTTCGTGGATCAGGTTAATGAACTCAAGGGCAAGGAGGGCTTCGGGAACATGCTGCGGCTCAATATCTACCGTGTACTGACCATGGGGTCATTCGATATCAGCGAGGAAGCCCTCGCGGTCGATCACAAGGCTGCAAAGATCCTGGCCGGCGTCGGTATTCCGGTCGCCTGTTTCCTGCACGGCTATGCCGGGTTCATCTTCGGCTCGGTCAAAGCCAATGCATTGTGGATGTCGCCACTGATGCCGGTCATATTCATCATGTCGGCCGTGGTGTCGGGTATCGCCCTCTGTATGCTGACGTATATCGTCATCATGGAGTGGAAGGCCTTCCGGAAGCGCCGCACGGAAGGAGCAACCGCGGCTGTCGAGATCAAGGGCGCGGAGATAGACATCATTTCCAAAGCCACGACGTACCTGCTGGGTTTCCTTATTGCGGCGATCAGCCTCGAGATCCTCGATCTCATCTTCCGCGGTTACACGGCAATGAAGTCCTGGGACATCCTGCGCTCAGTCATGTACGGCAAGGACTTCGTAAATATCTTCGTGCTGCAGTACACGCTCGGTAACCTGGTACCGTTCGTGCTCCTGCTGTTGCCCGGACGAACCCTCAAGCGGACCGTGGTCGCGTTGCTTCTGGTTCTCTTCGGCGTCTTCATGATGCGCTGGAACGTCGTGATCGGCGGGCAGGCATTCTCGTTGTCGTTCTCCGGCTACATGCACTACCACGTCCCGATCATTCCGCACAGCCTCGAGACCTTCAAGGAAGGGCTGTTCGGTGCACTGACCGTATTCGCAACGCCATTCGTACTGTTCTGGATTATCAACAAGTACGTGCCGTCGCTGGAGAGGGGCGAGGAAGCCAAGTACTGACGACGTCCGGGCATGTAGTGGGGGCGTCGTCATGAAAGATCGGATCGCTGAACTCGAAGCGCGGCTCGCCAGGGTCGAGCAGCGGCTCAGCATCCTGGAAGGGGAGCAACCGGCAAAGGTTGCGGTGGATGAGCCGATGCCGGAGTCGTCGGCAGCCCACCGAATGGTCGCGGGCGCCCCGACGCATATCGGTCACACGCTGCTCATATTCGGCGGCGCCTACCTGCTCAGGGCGATTACCGATTTCCAGTTCGTTCCCACCGGCATCGGTATATTCATGGGCGCGACGTATGCGGTGTTCTGGTTGTACATGGCTTATCGAAAAGGCGGGGTCGAGGCGCAGCGCACCAGTGCCGCTGTCTATGGTGCTCTCTCGATCGTACTTGCCATGCCGCTGCTCGTGGAGGCCGTCCAGCACTTCAAGTTGCTGACGGGCCAGCAGAGCACGGCAGCGCTGGCCGTTTTCTGCGCCCTGGCTCTCGGCGTTGCGTTGAAGCGCGATCTGCGGACGCTTGCCTGGCTCACAACCTTGGGCGGCATCGTGACGGGCGTCGCGATAATCATGGTGTCGCACACGGCCTACCTGGTAGCGACCATACTGATCCTGCTCGGACTCGCGACTCTATGGATCGCGTATTCGAAAGACTGGATAGGCCTGCAGTGGCTGGGGGCCGTCGGCGCCAATGGCGTCGTACTGGGGCTGGTGGGGCTGAGCACCACCGACCAGTGGCCGGTCAAAGCAGACACGGCCGCTGTTTTCGCGACGTTTCTGCTGCTTACGTACCTGGTGAGTTTCGTGTATCGCTCGCACGTCAAGGGCCAGAGTGTCGCGATGTTCGAACCGATGCAGGCGCTCGCGGCGTCAGGCATTACCTTATCGGCCGCCATCGTCGCGGCAAAGGTCGGCCAGTTCGGGCTGGGGCTGATGGGCGTCCTCAGCATCGTGGTTGGCGGCAGCGCTTACGCGCTCGCGTTCTCCCCGGAAACGCGCCGGGTCCGTGGCCGCAATTTTTTCTTCTATTCGACGCTCGGCCTCCTGTTCGTGCTCGCGGGGAGCGGACTGATATTGCCGCACAATGCTGCTGCCATATTGTGGTCCTTACTTGCGATCACGATGGCGGTGCTTAGCGGTCGTACCGGCCGTGTCGCCCTGAGTCTGCAATGCACGCTCCTGCTTCTCGCCGCAGGCGTCTACTCCGGGATACTGGCAACCGGCCTGCAGGCGCTGGCGGGCGATGCGGGACCCGGCTGGCCGGGCCCGCGAGGCACCCATGGCATGGTCGCGATCGCGACGGTGGCTTGCCTCTTCATTCCGGTCGCGCAGCAGTCCGAGCGCTGGGGCAGGCTGGCCGGAATCCCGCAGCTCACCGTGCTTGCGCTATCGGTCTGGGAGGTGGGCGGACTGATGGTCGCCGTCCTGGCGCCGGTTCTCGCCTCCGCAGCGAGCGACGCGCCGAACCTCGGATTGCTTGCGTCTGTCCGTACCGCCGTGCTGTCGGTGGCTTCGGTAACCCTGGCGCTATCGAGCCGGCACTGGCGCTGGCCCGAGGCCCGCTGGCTCGCCTATCCGCTGCTCATACTCGTCGCCATCAAGCTGTTTTCCGAGGACTTCCCGCACGGCAACGCCGCAACACTGTTCGTGTCGCTGGCTTTCGTCGGTAGCGCCGTGCTGCTTGTGGCGAAGGTCATCAAGCGTGACAAGCCCGCTGAGGCGGTTTAACGGCCAGCATTGACCGGTACTCTCAGCCTGCACGCTGTTCCAGCAGGTCTCTGTAGACGCCCAGGTCGCCGGCGGAGAAACAGCAGAAGGTCACTTCCCGGATCCCGGAGTCATTGCCGGACAGAAAAGCACGCGTAGTGGTCACCGCAATATCGGCCGCGGCGTCGAGAGGGTAGCCATAGATCCCTGTGCTGATGCAGGGAAACGCGATTGTCTCAACGTCGTGCCCGACCGCCAGCGCCAGCGAGTTCTGGTAGCACGCCCGCAGTTGCGGCGCCTCACCGCCGGACCCGCCACGCCAGACCGGACCCACCGTGTGGATCACGTGTTTCGCCGCAAGTCGGTAACCCCGGGTTATTCTGGCCTCACCGGTCGGGCACCCACCCAGCTGGCGACATTCGTCCAGGAGATCCGGCCCCGCTGCGCGGTGAATCGCGCCGTCCACCCCGCCACCGCCCAGCAGCGACGAGTTGGCGGCATTGACGATAGCGTCGACCACGAGTGTCGTGATGTCCGCCTGGATTGCCCTGAGCCTCGCGTCCACGGAGAGGAGGGCTGTTCTAGGATGCGACCGACAGCTTCCCGAGCGCGCGCAACACGTCCTTGCGGCTGATCTGGCCGACGAGCCTGTTGTCCTTCATGACCGGATAGCGACGGAATCCGGACGCTTTGAAGAGCTCTGCGAGGTCGATGATGCTCATGTCGGCATCGACGGTTTCGACGTCGGGTGTCATCAACTGGGATACGGGCCCGCCCGGGTGGCCGTGATAGGCGGCGGCAAGAACGACATCCAGGCAGTCAAACTCGGAGAGCATGCCGACCAGGGTGCCGTGGTCGTCGACCACGGGTGCTCCGGTGATCTGGCGATTCACGAGTTCGTGTATCGCGTCGAGAACATCAGTGTCGGGCTTGAAGGTCACCAGCTTACCCGACATGTAATCTTTGACCTTTATGGACTTGACCGGCATGTACGTTACCTCTGGTTCTTCGCTCTTTTGCGGCATTCGCCGGTGCCGCTACAAAGTTCGCAGCTGCCTCCATTGAGGCCACCGCAGCTGCCCTTGATCGGGGTTCGTCCGGCCATTACGCCGATGGCCATCGCCGTCACGGCAAGTGCGACGACGATGAAGCTCAGAAACAGGGTTGCAAACACGCTCATTCCTTCAGGACCTTCGCAGTGAACAGGGACGACATGCTCTCCTCGAATTCACTTCCTAACCGTAGCAGGAAGTAGGCTGCAATGCTCTCTCGTTCCGCGAGTTTCATGCCGGCATCCGGGCCGAGCACCAGCAGCGCGGTCGCGGCCGCGTCCGCAAACGCCGCCGTGTCGGCAACGACCGTAACGGACGCACCGTTATGGGTCACCGGGTACCCCGTGCGCGGGTCGATTGTGTGCGAATAGAACCTGCCGTCATGCTCGAAGAAATTGCGATAGTCGCCCGACGTCGCCATCGCCGAATCGGTCAGCCGCAGGACCGTCTGCACGGAACGACCCGCCCGGTCCGGGGTTTCGACGGCTATGGCCCACAACTCGCCGCGGGCATTCGTACCGCGCATGCGCATCTCGCCGCCGATTTCGACGAGATAGTCCGGCAGCGCCCGCGCGTCAAGCAGTTCTGCCACCTCGTCCACCGCGTGCCCCTTGGCAAAAGCCGACAAATCGACATAGACGCCCGGAGACTCCTTGCGCAACGCCGGGATCGTGCAGTCCACGTGCAGCTTCTTATAGCCGATATTCTCCATCGTCATCGTGATCG
>JAACFE010000019.1 GCA_009937525.1 Gammaproteobacteria bacterium | reverse complement strand
CTATTGCGGCCTCGCTCGTGCTGCTCACTTTCTGGGCGCCGTCGCGCGTGCAATGGGCGATCACGGTCGGCTATTGCCGCCTCGCCGTCTGGGCAGGGGGTTTCTTCTGTGGCATGGAGCCGGTGATCGAGGGCCTGGAAAACCTTCCGGACGAACCGAGCGTCATCATGATCAAGCACACCTCGACGCTGGAGACCTACTGGCATGTCACGGTGTTCCCGAAGACGACCTGGGTCGTCAAGCGCGAGGTCATGTACGTGCCGCTGCTGGGCTGGGCGATGAAGCTGATGCTCGATCCGATATTCATCAACCGCAGCGCCGGCCGTACCGCGGTCAAGCAGGTCATCGACATCGGCAGGAAGAAGCTGGCAAAGGGTAACTGGGTGACGATATTCCCCGAGGGTACGCGCATGCCGCCTGGTGAGACGCGGCGCTACGGCGTCAGCGGGGCCGCGCTGGCTCGCGACGCCGGCTGCAAGATCGTGCCCGTTGCCCATAACGCCGGCGACTTCTGGGGCCACCGCCGCATCGTCAAGCAGCCCGGGAAGGTGCGTATGTGCATCGGGCCGCCCATCGACGCGAGCGGCCGCGATCCCAAGGAAACCAACCTGATCGTGCAGGACTGGATCGAAACCAAGATGCACGAGATCAGCGAGGTCTACAAAAAGAAAGCCGCGCAGACGTCGAGAGAACCGTAGGAGCGGTTCCTGAACCTCGATCGGGGCCTGATCGCGCGCCGAGGCGCGCTCCTACGGTTTCCGGAAGGCCCTTACCAGATCTTTACGCGCTCCTCGGGCGGCAGGTATAGCGCATGCTCCTGCTTCACGTCGAAAGCCTCATAGAACTCGGGCACATTCCGGACCGCGCCGTTGGCCCGATACATCGACGGCGAGTGCGGGTCAGTCATGATCAGCTGGCGCAGCGCCTCGTCACGGTACTTGTGGCGCCAGATTTGCGCGTAACCCAGGAACACCCGCTGAATGCCGGTAAAGCCGTCGATGACCGGCGGCTCTTCGCCGTCGAGCGACATCTTGTAGGCAAGAAGGCCTATGCTGATCCCGCCAAGGTCGCCGATGTTCTCGCCGAGCGTGAACTCGCCGTTCACGCTCAGGTCCTCGAACGGTGCATAACCGTTGTACTGCTCGACCAGGGTGCCCGTGCGGCGCTCGAATTCCTGGCGGTCTTCCTCGGTCCACCAGTTCCTCATGAGGCCGTCGCCGTCGAAGGTGCTGCCCTTGTCGTCGAAGCCGTGGCCGATCTCGTGACCGATGACCGCCCCGATGGCGCCATAGTTGACGGCGGCGTCAGCGTCGAAGTTAAAGAACGGAGACTG
This sequence comes from Gammaproteobacteria bacterium, assembly GCA_009937525.1. Taxonomy (GTDB): domain Bacteria; phylum Pseudomonadota; class Gammaproteobacteria; order Steroidobacterales; family Woeseiaceae; genus UBA1847. Next base: position 30,708 of record JAACFE010000019.1, on the reverse strand, counting down.
GAGGATGGCGGCCGGGAACGTGATGTCGTTCTTCCAGGGCCGATACCCGGCGTTCACGGTCTGCGGCGTCATGGGCCACTCGGTGTTATCGACCGGCCCGCCCTGCCGTGCCAGCTCACGCTCGTAGTCGGCGATCGTCGCGCGCTCGACATTGCCGAACAGGTCGTCCGGTCGGATCTCGACGGCCGAGTAATCGCGCCAGGTGTCCGGGTAGCCGATGTTTGTCCGGAACTTCGACAGTTTGTCGAGCGCCTGGGCCCGGGTTTCATCGGACATCCAGTCGAGCTCCCGAATGCTCTGCTCGTAAGCCCTGATCAGGTTGTCGACGAGATCAACCATCCTTTCCTTGGCTTCCGGCGGGAAGTGCTTCTTGACGTACACCTTTCCGACCACCTCGCCGAGCAGGCCGTTAACGGTCGTCACCGCGCGCCGCCAGGGAGCGCGTTGCTCCTCGGTGCCCGATAGCGTCCTGCCGTAGAACTCGAAGTTCTGCTTGTCCAGCCTGTCGTCCAGCACGGTCGCCCTGGTGTTGAGAACCAGCCACCGCAGGTAGTTCTTCCAGGTGTCGACGGGGGTCTCGGCGACAATCGCGTCGAGCTCCTCGAAGTAAGGCGTCATCATCAGGACCAGGCCATCAATATCCGCGATGCCTGCCTCTTCGACAAAACCCTCCCAGTTGAAGTTCGGCATGACGTCGTTTAGTTCATCGAGCGGCACCTTGTTGTAATTGGCCGGCCAGTTGTGCGCCGCTTCCTTGGTGATGTGCGCCGATGCGATCCGCGTTTCCAGGTCAACGATCTCGGTGGCTGCGGAAGTGCCGTTCTCGAAGCCCGCCAGTTCGAACATGGCGGCGATATGTGCCGGGTACGTGGCGCGAATATCGACCGACACTTCGTCCTCGGCGAAATAGTACTCGCGGTCCGGCAGCCCGAGGCCGTTCTGCCACGCGTAGATCATGTATCGCTGCGGATCGCGGAAGTCTTCGTTCTGGTCAATTTCCACGGGACCCACGTACCCGCGGCGGTTTGCCGCCGCGAAGTACACGGCCAGGTCATCGTGGTTCTCGATCGCGGCGATGCGCGCGAGTTCCGGCTCCAGCGGCGTCACGCCCCTCGCGTTGCGCGTCTCCATGTCCATGTAGGACCTGTAGAGATCGCCGACTTTTTGCTCGTCCGAGCCGTCCGGGAAATTGCCGGATGCCGCCACCTCGATGATCGCCCTCACGTCTTCCTGGGCCTGGTCGGCGAGGACCGAGAAGCCGCCCCACATCGCTTTGTCCGCCGGAATCTCCGTCTCGGCGATCCACGCGCCATTGACGTAGGAGAAGAAATCGTCTCCCGCCCGTACGCTGGTGTCCATGTTCTCAAGCGCGATCCCCGACATCATTTGGTCGGCGGTATCCTGCCCGGTCGCCGGAGCCTCCTGCTTCCCGCAGGCCGTCAGGGCCGCTATTGCGGCGGCCGCCAGTAACATCTTTCTCACGGTGGTCCCCTGTGTTCCGTTTGTGTCTTTGTGCCGCGCAGCCCCCCGGCTCGCTGCCCGCCGGCAACGGGGTAGACAGGTGCCGGGGCGATTAGTTTCAGGAGCCGTCCCGATTCGCGAGTGCTTCGATTTCGAGCGCCTGAGCCTCGGTGAGCGGATACATCTTGCTGATCCGGCAGCCCCTCAGCGTGTCTGCCCGGCTGCGTATGATGTTGTGGTCGTAACGGCGGTCCGGGGTAACCGTGCTGCGGTCGTGCATCTCCCGGCACAGGTGGGAGAACTCGAGCAATACCGGTCCGTCACGGCCTTCGTAGAGGGCGAAATAGGATGTCGCCGCAGCCCAGCCGTCCGTAGGCCGGGTCCTTATGCTGTCCACCTCCTGCAGTTCCCCGACTTCGATGTAGTCGCGGATCGCCTGGGTTTCGGGCGGTATTTCCGGCGTACCCGCGCAGGCGACAAACAGCGCCGGCAAGACCGCAAGGATCGGTGTTCTCACATATCTAAGTTCCATCGCGCTCCGCCTCGTACAGGTCCTCGATGAATCTCGTCACCCTGGGATAGTCTTCGACCCATCGCTCGATGTCGCGTTGCATCGCAACCGGGGTTCTTCCGCGCTCGATTCGGATCCCGGCAGCGCCGCCGTAACCCGCGGGCTGCAGCCAGGCGCCCTGTATGGCCGCGAAGGCAAGATCCGTGTAGTTGATCTGCTCTCCGCCCAGGATCGAGCAGCGGCCATCGGCCAGCTTCGCCTCTGTCTCGGCGAGCAGCGCCTCGATCCGTTCGCAGCTTTGACGGTAACGCGTCTCGTTGACGCGAAACGATTTCCGAATCATGAACGCCTGCAGCGGGAACAGAACACCGACAAGCCTGCGCTGCCACGCGGGTATCGCCTCGCTGTCGACACCCCATGCGTGCTTGCAAAGCCTCGGTGCATCGAGAAGATGATAGTAGATCCAGACCTGCAGGCTGACGCCGCATCGGTCGATCCGGCCCTCGAATTCGAGGCGCTCGGCCGTCGGCTCCAGGAATGCCGCGGCCTCGCCGAGCGATGCGCCGTAGGCTCCCCAGAGATAGCGCAGGATCTCCGGCGAGTTGCCGATCTGCGAGCGAACCGCGCCGGTGCGAAAATGCAGTCGCGGCACGGTACGTCCCAGGTAGAACGCCCCCAGCGTTCCGCACCACGGTAGCTCTTCGTACTCGACGCCGAGGCGATCCATGCACCAGCGAACCTTTTCCACGTAGTGGCTCGCGGAGATCGTCTCCAGCACCATTTTCGGGCCCGTCGCCGGCCGCAGAAGACCGGAGAGCACGATCCCCCAACGCCAGAAAAGCATTAGCAACACCAGCAGCAGGGCGGCCCACACGGACAAGCCGAGCACGGCGACCAGCAGCGGGAGCAACAGCAGAAACGCCGTATGCAGCACTATTCGTTTATCGAGCATGTCTCGGCCTTGCGGGCCTGCGTCGGCCCGGCTGGTTGCGATCGGAATGTGTTACCTAGACGTCGAGGTTCGAAACCGTCAGCGCGTGCTTCTCGATGAATTCCCGGCGGGGCTCCACCTGGTCGCCCATCAGCGTGGTAAAGATTTCATCGGCCTTGACCGCGTCCTCGATCTTCACCTGCATCAGGCGCCTCGTCTCCGGGTTGACGGTGGTATCCCAGAGCTGTTCCGGGTTCATTTCACCGAGACCCTTGTAACGCTGCACGCTCTGTCCGCGGCGTGCTTCATTCATGAGCCACTCGACGGCGTCCGAGAACTGCGTTATCGCTTGCTGCCGGTCGCCGCGGCGGACAAAAGCATCTTTGCCAAGCAGGTCGTCGAGCTTGGCCGACAGGGCCATGACGTGGCGGTATTCGTTGGTCTCGAAGAACTCCCTCGGCAGGTATCGTGTGCTGCCGATGCCGTGCTGCGTCTTCGTGATCGCGATGCGCACGCCCTCGCCATCCTCGTCACCACGCTGCAGGGCGGCGGCGTAGCTCGCGCCGTTGCCGCTCCTTTGCGCCCGGTCGCCGCTGGCTTTCGGCAGCCCCGCGGAAAGCCGCTCCGTCCATTCCGCCAGCCGGTCCAGGTCCTCGGCAAGCTCCGCTGTAACTTCCGGCAGGCGGCCCATTTCCCGCAACACGTTCTCGTCATAGCGGTTTGCCAGCCGATCGAAAATATTCTCGACGGCCATGTATTCCTTGGCGAGCGATTCCAGCGCCATGCCGGCAAGTGGCGGCGCATCGGCGTTCACGTACAGCTCGGCATTATCGAGAGCGGATGCCAGCAGGTAGGCGTTGAGCTCTGCGTCGTCCTTGACGTAGACCTCCTGTTTACCGCGCTTGATCTTGTAAAGCGGCGGCTGGGCGATGTAGACATGTCCCCGCTCGATCAGCTCCGGCATCTGCCGATAGAAGAACGTGAGCAACAGGGTACGTATGTGTGAGCCGTCCACGTCGGCGTCCGTCATGATGATGATGCGGTGATAGCGCAGCTTGTCGGGATCGAAATCGTCCCGGCCGATGCCGCAGCCGAGCGCCGTGATCAGCGTGCCGACCTCGGCGGACGACAGCATCTTGTCGAAGCGGGCTTTTTCGACATTCAGAATCTTTCCCTTCAGCGGCAATATTGCCTGGGTGCGCCGATCGCGGCCCTGTTTCGCGGAGCCGCCAGCGGAATCGCCCTCGACGAGGAACAGCTCGGAACGGGCCGGATCTTTTTCCTGGCAGTCGGCCAGCTTGCCCGGCAGCCCGGCGACATCGAGCGCGCCTTTGCGGCGGGTCATTTCGCGCGCCTTGCGGGCAGCCTCCCGTGCCCGTGCCGCGTCTATGATCTTGGAGACGATGGCCTTGGCTTCCTGCGGCTGTTCGAGCAGGTAGTCTTCAAGTTTCGAGGCCATGGCCTGCTCGACGACGGCTTTAATTTCAGATGAAACTAATTTGTCCTTGGTCTGCGACGAGAACTTCGGGTCCGGGACCTTCACGGACAATATGGCCGTGAGGCCTTCGCGGGCGTCATCGCCCGAGGGCGTCGCTTTTTCCTTGCGGCCACTGAGTTCCTTTTCGATATACGCATTCAGCGTGCGCGTGAGCGCGCTGCGGAACCCCGCCAGGTGCGTACCGCCGTCCCGTTGCGGAATGTTGTTCGTGTAGCAGAACATGTTCTCCTGGTAGCCGTCGTTCCATTGCAGGGCGACCTCGACACCGACCTCGCCCTGCATGCTGGAAAAATGAAACACGGTCGGGTGTATCGGGTTCTTGTTGCGATTCAGGTGCTCGACGAACGCGCGTATCCCACCCTCGTACTCAAACACGTCTTCGCGCTCATCGCGCTCGTCGATCAGGTGGATCCTGACGCCGGAATTCAGGAACGACAGCTCGCGCAAGCGCCGCGCGAGGATGTCGTAGTGGAACTCGATATTGGTGAAGGTATTGGCGCTCGGCTTGAATCGCAGGGTTGTTCCGGTGCGGTCGGTTTCCCCGACTTCGGCCAGCGGTGCCTGCGGCTCGCCGTGCACGTATTCCTGCTGATAGCTCCTCCCCTCACGGTGAATGGTCAGGACCAGTTGCTCCGACAGCGCATTGACGACCGAGACGCCGACGCCGTGGAGACCACCGGATACCTTGTAGGAGTTGTCATCGAATTTACCGCCCGCGTGCAGGACAGTCATGATGACCTCCGCCGCCGAACGACCCTCTTCGGGGTGTTCATCGACCGGTATGCCACGACCGTCATCAGCTATCGTGACGGACTCATCCGCGTGAATCGTGACGGTGATGAGACTGCAGTGGCCGGCAAGCGCTTCGTCGATCGAGTTGTCAACGACCTCGAAAACCATGTGATGCAGGCCGGTGCCGTCATCGGTGTCACCGATGTACATTCCCGGCCGCTTGCGAACGGCCTCAAGGCCCTTTAAGACCTTGATATTACTGGAAGTATATTCCGTCTCGTCGGTCATTCCGTGTCCTCGAATAAAAACCGACTTATTGTATCAAAATCAGCGCTTAAACGAGCCTCAAAGCATTCTTTTTTCTAGGATTTCCGGGCCCCGGCGGCGGGCCCCGGCGGGCGTCGCTTCAGGTGTCGGCGGACACCCGAAGATCACCCTGTTCCACGTGGAACACTCGCGGAGCGGCCGGGAACAGTGACTCGTCGCGCTCCACGCTGGTCGCGATGACCTGGCTGCCCAAACCGGCCACCTGCGTCATCAACCTCCGCAGCGATTCCCGGTCCAGCTCGGCAGCCGGATCATCAAGCAACAGCAGCAGTGGCTGCTGGAGCACGGTTTGGACCCTCTCGGTCGCCGCGAGAATCATTGCGCTCGCCAGGAGCTTCTGTTGGCCGCGCGACACGAACCGTCGCGCCTGCCTTTCATCGTAAATCAGCCGCAGGTCCGCCCTGTGCGGCCCGACCTGCGTGGTCCCCAGCACACAATCGCGCTCGAAGTGGTCCTGGAGCGCCTCGCGCAACGTTCTGTCCCTGCTCCACCCCGACGTATACCGGAAATCGATGTTGGCTCGCAGCAATGCCGACCCCTGAGCCTGCAGCGTTTCCAGGGCCGCCTCTACCACCTGAGACCGCACGGCATCCACGCGCGCACCGAGATCACAGAATTCTTTGTCCCACGCGACGACCGATTCCGGGCGACCAGCCGATTTCAACGCCGCGTTGCGCTGTTTCAGCGCTCGCCGAAAGCGTCTCCACAGCCCCAGATAGTCCGGTTCCACGTGGAACGCCAGCCAATCGAGGAACCGCCGTCGCTCATCCGGACCACCACTAACGAGATTGTGAACATCCGGATCGATGACCTGCAGCGGCAGTGCGCCGGCCAGGGCCGCTACGCCCCCGGACTTGTCTCCGTCTACCTTTACTTCCAGGCCGGCGCGGCTGTTTCTTACACCCACGTTGATCGGGCGCCCGCCGCGCTCCACCTGCCCGAACAGCACGAACTCCTGCTGGCCGTGCTGAATAAGGTTTGCCGGCGGGGCGCCACGAAACGATTTGCCGCGACCGAGGTACGCCAGCGCCTCCAGAAGGCTGGTCTTCCCCGACGCATTCGCACCGTGGATCAGCGTGTATTCGGCATCCGGCTCGAATTCGATGCTATCGAGGCAGCGAAACCCCTGTGCCGTGAAGCGCTTTAGCGACACTCACCCGGCCTGGAGGCGTCGCTACAGGCGCATGGGCATAACGACGAACTTGCAGTCATCCTTTTCCGGCGCTCGAATCAGGCAGCTCGAATTGCTGTCCACGACCGATAACGCGACCTCTTTACTATCCACGGCGCCGAGCGCGTCCAGCAGGTAGTTCACATTGAAGCCGATTTCTATGTCATCTCCGCCGTAGCTTACCTCCAGCTCTTCTTCCGCCTCTTCCTGTTCGGGGTTGTGCGCCTGAAGCACCACCGCATCGTCCCGGATGATCAGCCGTATACCCCTATACTTCTCATTCGACAGGATCGCCGTCCTTTGCAGGCCGCCACGGAACACTTCTCTGTCCGCGCGGAGTTCGTTGGACGAGTCCCGCGGTATCACCCGCTCGTACTCCGGGAATCGGCCGTCGATCAACTTCGACGTGAACCGGATGCTTTCAAGCTGGATTCGCAGGTGATTCGCGCCGAGTACCACGTCCACTGCGCCCTCGCCGGTTAACAGTCGCTGCAGCTCCAGGACGCCCTTCCGCGGCACGATCACCTGCTGCTCCTCGAGCTCGGCACCGTCCAGCTCCGCCTGACAAAGCGCCAGCCGGTGCCCATCGGTCGCGACCGCCCGAACGTGTTTGCCACCGGTTTCCAGCAGCATGCCGTTCAGGTAATACCTTACGTCCTGCTGCGCCATCGAAAAATGCGTCTTTTCGATAAGGCGACCGAGCAACTCCTGGCTCAAAGACACCGTCTGGCTGGCCTTTATGTCTTCGACACTGGGGAATTCGGCCGCCGGCAGCGTAGCCAATGCAAACTTGGAGCGTCCGGATCGCACGTGAAGTTTCTCTCCACTGACACTCATCGCCACCTCGGATCCCTCCGGCAGCGCCCGGCAGATATCGAATAACTTGCGCCCGGATACCGTGATCTCACCGCCGGACTGCACGTCAACACTCGTCTGCGCCACCAGTTCGACCTCCAGGTCGGTGGCGGTTACCGACAAGCCACCGTCCTTTGCAACAAGCAGTACGTTGGACAGTATCGGCATGGTCTGCCGCCGCTCCACAACCCCGATGACCGCCTGCAGCGGTTTCAGGAGCACGTCCCGGCTTGCACTCAACTTCATAGATTCCACCTGTTAATAATTATTGGAAATTATTAGATTATTATAGTTACTAGGGCAGCTAAGAGCTGTGTATAACTTTTAAATACCTATATAAAACAATCATTTATATATCTATTAATAGACGTCCTGGCGGTGCATTTCCCGTCGTTCTTCTGTGCATAGTATGTGGATAAAACACCTGGCGAAACTTATCCACGACTTATCCACATTATCCTGTCAGCGTTCTTAACAGATTCACATAGTCCTCATCAACGCGTTTTTCTGTCTCTCGCAGCGACCGGATGCGGCGGCAGGCATGCAGCACCGTCGTGTGATCGCGGCCGCCGAAGGCGTCGCCGATTTCCGGCAGACTGTGGTTCGTCAGTTCCTTGGCCAGGGCCATGGCGATTTGCCGTGGCCGGGCGATGGAACGACTGCGCTTCTTCGACAACAGGTCGCCGACACGGATCTTGAAGTACTCGGAAACCGTTTTCTGAATGTTTTCTATGGAAACCAGCCGTTCCTGCAGCGCGAGAAGATCCCGCAACGCTTCTTTGGCAAATTCCAGGTTGATCGGCCGGCCGGTAAATTTCGAGTTCGCGATGACGCGTCGCAACGCGCCCTCGAGTTCGCGTACGTTCGAGCGAATCCGTTTCGCGATAAAAAAAGCGACCTCCTCAGGCAGCTGGACACCATCGGCCTCGGCCTTGCTCATGAGAATTGCGACCGACGTCTCGAGCTCAGGCGGTTCTATTGCAACGGTAAGGCCCCAGCCGAACCGCGACTTGAGGCGCTCCTCCAGGCCGACGACTTCCTTCGGGTAGCGGTCGCAGGTCAGGACGATCTGCCGCTGGCCTTCCAGCAGTGCATTGAACGTATGAAAGAACTCTTCCTGGGAGCGCTCCTTGCCCGCGAAGAACTGGATGTCGTCGATCAGCAAAGCGTCGAGCGAGCGGTACGAACGCTTGAACTCAGAAATTTTGTTGTGCTGAAGGCCCCTCACCATGTCACCGACGAAACGCTCCGAGTGCACGTAGGCGACACGGGCATTCGGGTTTCGCGCCAGCATCGAATTACCTACCGCGTGCATGAGGTGCGTCTTGCCGAGCCCGACGCCACCATAAATAAAGAGTGGGTTGTAAGAGGTTCCCGGGTTCTCGCCGACCTGCGAAGCCGCCGCCCGCGCCAACTGGTTGCTCTTGCCTTCCACGAAACGCTGGAAGGTGAATGCGGGGTTCAGCCGCGACGCGATCGCCGCCGGGCGCCTCTCTGTCAATGCCATGCCTGGCAGCGGCCCGGCCGTTCGTTCCCTGACCTGCGGGGCAGGCTGTCTCGAGCCCACCTCGACGACGAGCTCCGCATTCGATCCCGAGCCGTCGATAATCTCGAGAATTCTCTGGATGTAGTGTTCCTGAAGCCAGTCGACCACGAAACGGTTTGGCGCAAGCAGCCGAAGCCGGCCGTCGTCCTCGACGGCCTGGAGCGGGCGGATCCAGGTATTGAACTGTTGCTCTGGCAGCTCCGCCTGCAGGTCACGGATGCAGCGATTCCAGAGCGTTGTTTCGGCCGGCAAGAAAGTCCCCAAATAAGCCCCTGGGAGGCTGTTTAGCGAGCGTGACCGGGCAGTCTATACCTTATAAGAACCCACTGCCAAATCATGATTTTCCCGAATGCGACGTGACAGAATAGCATCCTGCCGTCGCCTCTATTGACACCGCAGGGGGCCGAGCGTACCCTTGCCGACCCTTTTGCGGGCGGCTCCCGGAGTCGCCCGGAAACACAGGAAGCAGGAACATGAAACGTACGTATCAGCCCAGCAATCTGAAGCGCGCACGCACGCATGGCTTCCGCGCCCGTATGGCCACCAAAGCCGGCCGTCTGGTCCTCAAGCGCCGCCGCGCCAAGGGCCGCGCGAAGCTGACGCCGTAATCAGGCTGCCGGCCCGGATCACGGCGCAGTTACCACCAGGATTGGAACCAGCCAAGTCACGCGACGCATTATTGCGCTTTCGACGACATAACCGGCTATTGAATGCGGCGGCGTTCGGCCGCGTATTCGAGAATGCGAAACGCAGCCGCGACACGTGCTTCACCGTTCTCAGCCGCCACAATGGAGGACACGAGGCCCGACTGGGGCTTGCTGTCTCCAAGAAACATTGCCGTAAAGCGACAACGAGAAACACAATAAAGCGTATCGTCAGGGAATCATTCAGGCAGCACCAGGCGGAATTGGCGGGTCTCGACGTCGTGGTGATCAACCAGCCGGCAGCAACGACGGCAACGCGCCGGCAGCTGTTTGACAGCCTGGCCGATCACTGGCGACGATGTAGGCGGGAAAGCGGCGTCAACAGCGGGCAGGAATAATAACGCATGGACAATCAACGACTGCTGGTATGGGCTGCTTTCGGCGTCCTGCTCTGGTTGGCCTACCAGACCTGGATGCAGGACTACGGGCCCGCCCCCGTGCCCGCAACCCAGCCGGCCGATGCCGAGCAGCCGACGGCGACACCGGCCGAACAACAGTTGACGCTACCGGAGCTCGGCGACACCGTGGCAGAGCCCGAGGAAGCCGTTGCCGCGCTGCCCGGCACCGCAACCGCAGATGCCGATGGCGCGGTCGCAATCATCACCGTGCGCACGGATGTGCTGGAGCTGCAAATTTCGACGCGCGGCGGCACGCTGGTCCGGGCAACGGTGCTCGACTACCCGATCGAGAAAGACCAACCGGACCAACTCGTACAGCTCCTGGGCCCCGAGCGCAGCAATCTCGGACTGATACGCACCGGGCTGCGCGGCGTGAGTGGAACGAGCGCAGATCAGGAAACCGTGTTCAGTTCGCCGCGAAGCGAATACGGACTGGGTGAAGCCGATGAACTCACGGTACCGCTGACCTGGACGGACGAGAGCGGCGTCAGCATCGAAAAGCGCTTCCTGCTGCGCCGCGGCAGCTATGCGATCCTGGTCGATCAGACACTCGTCAACAACAGCACCGCGCCATGGCGCGGCGATCAGTACACGCAGCTGCTGCGCCGCTCGAAGGGTGTCGAGCGGTCGATGTTCGACGTCGATTCCTATTCCTTCGATGGGCCGCAGACCTACAACGGGGACAAGGCGGAAAAGTACAGTCGCGATGACCTGGTGGACAAGGGGCCCGTCGAGTATTCGACGCCGGACGGCTGGGTGGCCGCTATTCAGCATCACTTCCTGAGTGCGATCATTCCCGAGACAGGATCACCCCACGTCTACCGGGTGGAAGTGAAGGGCGACACGATGATCGCGAGCGTCGTCGGCGCCAAGCGCACAGTTGAACCCGGCGCCTCGGAAACCTTCTCGAGGCAGCTGTTCGTCGGCCCGAAGATCCAGTCCCAGCTCGGCGAACTCCATGAGCGGCTGAAACTGACCGTGGACTATGGCTGGCTCACCATACTCTCGCAGCCGATGTTCTGGCTGCTCGCGTTCATCTATGGCTACGTGGGTAATTGGGGGGTTTCTATCATCCTCGTCACGGTGCTGATCAAGCTCGTGTTCTACAAGATGACCGAGACGAGCGGCCGCTCGATGGCGAAAATGCGCAATCTGCAGCCGCGCATCAAGGCGCTGCAGGAGCGTTACAAGGACGACCGCCAGCAGCTGTCCCAACAGATGATGGATCTCTACAAGCGCGAGGGCGTCAATCCCGCCGCGGGCTGCCTGCCGATACTCATCCAGATGCCGTTTTTCCTCGCGTTCTACTGGGTACTCATTGAGAGCGTGGAAATGCGCCAGGCGCCGTTCGCGCTGTGGATCACCGACCTCTCGACTCGCGACCCGTACTTCATCCTGCCGCTGATCATGGGCGCGGCCATGTTGCTGCAGCAAAAACTGAATCCGGCGCCGGCAGACCCGGTACAGGCGCGCGTGATGCAGATCATGCCGATCATGTTCACGGGCTTTTTTGCCTTCTTCCCCTCCGGCCTGGTGCTTTACTGGGCGACCAATACGGTGCTGTCGATCGCCCAGCAGTGGAAGATCAACAAGGTCGTCGAGCAGGAGGAAAAAAACCGGAAAGGCGGCAAGAAGAAGACGAAAGAAAAATAGTTCGCCGCCAGCGTAGCCGGGGGGCCCTGGAGGGGCCCGCGATCGGCGCGCAGGGCGGGACCGTTACGCACCGATCGCTGTAAAGGCCGCTCAGGCGTCGCCCGCGTCCCTGGGGTTACGCATCCGGATGTTGCCGTTGAACATCGCCCCCTCGGTGATTGCGACACGCGGCGCGACGATATTGCCTTCGACGACGCCGCTTTCACGAACAGTGACACTGACGGTCGCCGAGAGGTCGCCCGTCACCTTCCCCTCGATGAAGATCTTGGTGGCGTTGACGTTGGCGATGATCTGGCCCTTCGGCTTGACCGTCAGGCAGCACTTGCCCTGGTTGATCGTGCCTTCGACCCTGCCCTCGATGACGAGGTCTTCGCCGGCCGACAACTCGCCCTTGAAATGCAGCGTTTCGCCGATCACGGATATCGGTTCGCCGGCCATCTCGGGCGCCTTGCGCACCGAGTCGGGGACGTCGCGCAGGGCGATCACCTGGGACTCGGTCAGCGCCGGGTTATCTTCGCCGGGGGACTTCATTATCTGCGTATCAGACATCGTGGATCTCCCGGGCGCTAAGCGGCATCAGCCGATTTCTTGGTGACTTTCTGCGCCTTCTTGCGCGCCGCCGCCGCATCCGTGCCCGCGTCTTCTGCCGTGGCGACCGGCTCGGCTGGCTTCCGAGTAGCGCTGTCATCAGCGGACTTCACGAAGGCCTTGCCCGTCATGTCGATGTTGCCGTTGAACGTGGCCCCCTCCAGCAGCGACACGGTCGGGCTGGAGATGTTGCCGCTGATGTTCGCGGTCTCACGGACCGTGACGGACTGGCTGCCGTGGATGTCGCCTTCGACATTGCCTTCGACCGCGATGTACTCGGCCGATACGTTTGCCTTGACGTGACCACTCTCGCCGATCGTAAGGCTCGACGAGTGCTTTATGGTTCCCTCGATGCTGCCCTGGATCATCAGGTCTTCCTCGGCACTGAGTTCGCCCTTGAACTTGAGTGTTGGTCCCAGAACCGAAGCCTTCCTCGGCTTTGCCGTGTCGTATGGGTTGCTCATGTCTTCCTCCCTGAAATGCCGGGCCGGGGTGGCCCGCTCTGCGGATAGTGGAGGGCATAGTGTGGAACTGGTTCACACTTTATGCGGTGAACCCGGTCACAAAAAAACCGTCGTGGCTGCGAGGTCAGGAATCGGCGAGCGCCGTCCGCACTTTCACCTCGGCATGCAGCGTCCGGTGCACCGGACAGCGATCGGCGATCTCGAGCAGCCGCCGCCGCTCGGCGTCGGACAGGTTTCCGGTGAGCAATAACTGCCGCTCGAACTGGTCAATGCGTCCTTCCTTGTTTTCACAGTCTTCGCAATCCGAGGCGTGGATCTTGCCGTGCCGCACCCGGACCGTGGCGGCCTGGAGGTCCAGTTTCTTATGCGACGCATACATTTTCAGCGTCATGGAGGTGCAGGCGGCAAGGGCGGCAGACAGCAGGTCGTAAGGCGACGGGCCTTCCCCGGTGCCGCCGACCGACGCAGGTTCGTCCGCGATGAGTGCATGACCGCCGGCGAGTACCTCGGTGCGGAAACCGCCGATACGGGTCCTTGCGGCCGTCTCGTAGTCGCCGGCGTCGAGCGCGCCGGTTTCGGCCGGGGCGCCTTCGACCCCGAGGTAACGCGAAGCCCAGGCGGCGAGCACGTGGCCGGCGTAACGCGAGTCCTCCTCGCGGCTGAGGAGGTGGTCTGCCTTGTCCAGGCTGATAAAGCTCTTGGGATGCAGGGCTCGCGCAAAGAGTTCGGACGCGTTCCGGATTTCGACGATATCGTCGAGCGGCGCGTGCAGGACAAGGAGCGCCTTGCGCAGCGACCTGATGGTCTCGGGCAGTTCGTGGCGCTGGAGGTCGTCCAGGAACTGGCGCTTGATCGTGAACGGCCGCCCGCCGAGATCCACCTCCGCGACGCCCGTATCACGCAGCGTCTCCTCTGCCCCTGAAAACAGGTGACGAACGTGATCAGGGTCCGATGGCGAACCGATGGTCGCGACCGCGACCGCGGAGGGAACGTCGGCGGCGGCCTGCAGGACGGCTGTCCCGCCCAGCGAGTGGCCGACCAGGATGTCCGGTGCCCGGTAGTTGGCGTCGAGGAACCGGACGGCGGCGAGCAGGTCGCTGACGTTGGACGAAAAATTCGTGTCGGCGAAGTCGCCCTCGCTCTGGCCGAGCCCCGTGAAGTCGAAGCGCAGCACGGCGATACCGGCATCGGTGAGGGCCCGCGCGATATTCGTGGCGGCCTTCAGGTTCTTGGAGCACGTGAAGCAGTGCGCGAAGAGCGCATGGGCTCTCGGCGGCGTCTCCGGGAGCGCCATCAAGCCGGACAGCACCTGGCCGTCGTCATTCTCGAAAGTGACCTTCTCGTTCTGCATATCGTGGTTACCTGTGTTTTCATTGCTTCATGGCGGCTAACACCGACACGATAGTTGCCCCGGCCACGCCGCCCGGTGTGGGTGGGGTGGGGGTCGTGCGTATTTCCGGCGATGATGCCGAGCGCATAGCGCGCGCCATGCTCGGCAGTCTACCGGAACCGAGGGTCGCTACTTATGCCACCTTCGTGAACTCGCGCGGTGAGGCGCTGGATCAGGGGCTGGCGCTCTATTTCCCGTCCCCGGCGTCGTTTACCGGGGAATCGGTCATCGAACTTCACGGCCACGGCGGGCCCATCGTCATGTCGCTGCTCGTCGACGCGGCGATCGAGCTCGGCGCCAGGCTGGCCGAGCCCGGCGAATTCTCGAAGCGCGCGTTCCTCAACGACAAGCTCGACCTCGTCCAGGCGGAAGCCATCGCCGACCTCATCGACAGCGGCACGGCACAGGCGGCCAGGGCCGCTTTGCGGTCCCTGAACGGCGCGTTTTCCGATGCCGTCAACGAGCTGGTGGAGCAGCTCACGGCGCTGCGCATGTATGTCGAGGCGGCGATCGATTTTCCCGAGGAAGAGATCGATTTCCTCGCCGACGACGAACTCGTCGAGCGGCTCTCGAGCTGCGCGGCGTCATTCGAGTCGCTGCTGTCGAAAGCGGCCGTCGGGCGCGTGATGCGTGACGGTTACCAGGTCGTCATCGTCGGCCGGCCGAATGCGGGCAAGTCCAGCCTGATGAACCGCCTGTCGGGCGAGGAGACGGCCATCGTTACCGAGATCGCGGGCACGACCCGGGACGTATTGCGCGAGCGTATCAACATCGACGGTCTCGCCGTCGAACTCGTGGATACGGCGGGGCTGCGTGACAACCCTGACCGTATCGAGGAAGAAGGCATCCGCCGTGCCCGCAAGGCCATGGCGGCGGCGGACGCCGTGCTGTGGATCCAGGATGCGACGGAGCCGGTGCCGGAAGGTATCGAGGAACCCGTGCCCGATGGCGTCCCCGTCACGATTGTGCGCAACAAGATCGATCTCAGCGGCGACACACCGGGCATCGTCGGGGGCGACAGGCCCGTCGTGCAGCTTGCCGCCAAAACCGGTGAGGGCCTCGATGCGCTGCGCAAACACATCCGCGACCTCGCGGGGTTCCGGGACCTGGGGGAGGGGGCGTTTACCGCGCGTCGCCGCCACGTCGAGGCGCTGCGTGAGGCGCAGAAGCGATTCGAGGCGGGGCGCACGGCGCTACAGGCCGCGCGTGCCGGGGAATTGCTGGCCGAGGAACTGCGCCTGTCGCAACAGGCGCTCGGCACGATCACCGGCGAATTCACGCCGGACGACCTGCTGGGCCGAATCTTCTCGGAATTCTGTATCGGCAAATAGCGCGGTGCCGGCCGGTTATTCTTCGTCAGGCGCCTGCACCCGGAAATGCGGCTCGGTGATCGGCATCTCGATCAGCGGCCCGTACTTGCTCACCTGGTCGCGAATCAGCTCGGCATCCCCGAGCAGCACGAATACGAGGTCGTCAGCGGCGGGGAAGACCGCGTCGATGACGGTGGCCACCGCCTCTGTGTCGGCCGACAGGAGTGCAGCGCCGTAGTCGTTGATATAGGAAACATCCAGGCCGAAAGCCTCGAGCGCCGCCAGCTGGCTGCCGACCTGCGCGGCCGTTTCCAGCGACGTCGGGAACTGGCCGAGGATGTAGTTGCGGGCCGACACGATCGTGTCATCATCCACGCCGTCCTGGTGCAGCCGGCCGAGAACGCCGAGCGCCATATCGATTGCCTCGACCGTCGTCTCGCTGGGCGTAAACGAGGCGATGGCTATCGACCCCGGTTGCGATGCCCTGGAAAGCTGCGATCGCGCGCCGTAGGTCAGGCCGGAATTCAAGCGAAGTTCCGTATTCAGCATGGATGTAAAGCGGCCACCGAAAACCGTGTTGGCGATGTCGAGCGCAGCGCGGTGTTCATAGCCGCGCGCAACGCCGACGTTGCCGAGCCAGAAATAGGTCTGCGTGGCGCCCGGCTTGTCGATCAGCAGCACCCGGCGGCCGACCTGCTGCTCGGCGGCCGTGATCTCGGGCAAGGCATCGGCAGCCGGGCGCCAGTCGCCGAATGCATCGCTGAGCCGCGCGTTCATCAGCGCCACGTCGAAGTCCCCGGTGACCGCGATCGTCAAGCGGTCGCCGCCCAGCTGCTGCTCGTAAAAGCTCAGGATGTCTTCGTGGCTGATCTCGGCGAGCGACGTCTCGCTGCCGCTCACCGGGCTGCCGTAAGGGTGTTCCCCGAACAGGAAGGCCTGCCCGTAGATCGGCAACAGCGCATTGAGGTTGGTGTCCTTCGCCGCGCGAATGAAGTTGATCGAACGCTCGCGCAGCTTCTCCAGCTCCGCCTCGTCGAGGCTCGGTCGCAACAGCATGTCGGACAGTAGCTCGACCATCAGGCCGGAATCACGCGCGAGGAATGTACCCGAAATCGTAATGGTCTCGAGGTCGGCGCGGCTCGTGAGAGCGCCGCCGGACGCATCGACGGTTTCCGCAAACAGGGCGGCGTCACGTTCCCCGGCACCTTTCTCGAGCAAAGACGCAAGCAGGTTGGCAAGGCCGTTGTGCCCGGCCGGATCCGTCACCGCGCCGCCACGCAGGATCGCCGTTACCGAGACCAGCGGCACTTCGGGTCTATGGCTCAGCAGCAGCACGGTGCCGTTGTCGAGGTCGAAGCGATGGAACGTCGGCAGCGTGACGCCCGCAGCCGACGCGCTGCCGGCCAGGAGCACGAACAGCAGGATGGCGATGCGAACGCCTGCGCGGGACGCGATCATTCCTGGTCCTCCTCGTCCTGCTGTTCCCCGGCGACGGGCGAAGACAGAACGCCGATCGTGGCGTTGCCGCGACGAAAGACCCTGGCGGCGACCGCTTTCAGGTCTTCGTCGGTGATGGACTCGATGACTTTCGCGAGGTCGAACAGCCTCTCGTAACTACCGAGGAACACGGCCGCCTCGCCGAGGTGCGCCGCCTTGCCGTTGATCGTTGCCATCGAGCCCCAGAATTCTCCCAGTGCGATGTTGCGCGCTTTCTCCAGCTCCGCCTCGCTGACCCCTTCGTCGGCGACACGCGCAAACTCCTCGAACAGACGCTGCTCGAGCAAGCCGAGGTCACCGCCGGGCGGCAAGGTCGCATAGAAATAAACGAGCCCCGGGTCGAAACCCTCGAACGGGAAGCCGCCGATCGAGATGGCAAGCTGCTCTTCCTCGACGAGCTGGCGGTGCAGGCGCGAAGAATCACCGTAGACGAGTATGCTCAGCAACAGCCTCATGACGGGCGTCTCGGGATCTGCTGCAGCGCCTGCGTGAAATGCAACATGAAGCATCGGCGTCTGGGCGTCGGTCTCGATCACGACGCGGCGTTCACCCTGTTGTTCCGGCTCGATGGTACGCACGGGGGCCGGCGGATCCTGTGCCGGGAGGTCCTCGAGATAGTCTTCCGCCAGCTCGAAAATCTCGGCGGGCGTTACGTCACCGACGACGACCATCGTGATGTTGTTCGGCGCGTAGTAGGTTCGGTAGAAATTCTCGAGGTCTTCCTGGGTCCACGACGCGATGTCGGACGGCCAGCCGATGACGGGGAACTGGTAGGGGTGCGCGACGTAGGCCGTGGCGCGAACCTGTTCCACCAGCCTGCTGATGTTGTTGTTGTCGACGGTCGTGCGGCGCTCCGAGGAAATGACGCCGCGCTCGCTCTCGATGGCCTCGGCGTCGAATTCGAGGTTCTGGAGACGCTCGGCCTCGATTTCGAAGATGGTTTCGAGCGCCGATCGAGGGAACCAGTCCTGGTAGACCGTGACGTCGTTCGACGTGGCGGCGTTGTTCTGGCCGCCGGCCGCTTCCATGATGCGGTCGAACTCGCCCGGCTCCAGGTCCTCTGTGCCGTTGAACATCATGTGCTCGAAAAAGTGCGCGAGTCCGGTGGTGCCCGGGTAACCGTTACGCCCGCCGGCGCGCACGAAAAAGTAAAGCGCCACGTTGGGAATATCGTGATCCGGCCAGACGATGATCTCCAGGCCGTTCTCCAGTGTGACACTGCGGATCTCGGGCGGCACGCCCTGCATCGTCGGCGCCAGCACGATGGGGCTATCGTCGATGAGCGCCGGAGGCTCCGGGAACAGGCGGCCGACGACCAGTGCGGACAGCAGCAGGACGGTCACCACGGCGACCGCGGCGTTGAGTTTCTGGCCGGTCTTGTAGACGATCGACTGGGTCTGGTCGACGTCGACCGCCTTCTTGAGCCCGACCGGCGTGATCTCGTAGATGTACGCGAAATACAGCGCGAGCGGCAGGCCGACGAGCAGAATCAGGCCCACGAGCTTCTCGGTCCAGTGCGGCAGGCCGATGACCGGGTGCAGGTGATGAAGGAGCTTTACGATCAGCCAGCCTGCGATGAGGTAGACCAGCAAGACCTTGAAGACGTTGCGACGCCGTAGCTCGGAGAACAGGGACATAATAATTATCGTTGTGCCCGGATCGCCCATGTTGGGCAATTAGCCGGGATTGTCAACCAAGGAGTCCCTCGCGGTGGTACAGGCGGGCGCAGATCCAGGTCAGGAGCCCTCCGAACAGTAGCGTGCTGGTAACGGAAATCGCCACGTGCAGCGGGTCCAGCGGCTCGTTTTTTACCATGTCGATGAGCAGCAGGTGCTGGCTCAGGCTGGGAACGAACATGAACTCGAGGCGTGGCCTGAGGGTGAGAATGCTGACGATGAGTATTGGCAGGGTCGGTGCCAGCAGCACAACGCTCAGCCAGGTCTGGGCCTCCCGGTAGCTCTTCGTAAACGACGCGACAAGCGTCATCACGGCCGCGCCGAGCAGGATGAAGGGCGAGAGAATGAGGAATGCCGCCCCGACCGTCAGCGGGCCGAAATTGGGCGTCATGCCCAGCTCGTCCAGCGGCATGAACTTGAGGGCCACGAAAAACGAGCCCAGCGACAGGCTTAGCGACAGCGCCATGAATACGCAGGTGGCGGCGACCTTGCCGAGCAGCAACTGGTTGCGGGTGACCGGCAGCGCCAGCAGCGGCTCCAGCGAGCCGCGTTCCCGCTCTCCGGCCGTGGTATCGATGGCAAGGTACATGCCGCCCATGAGCAGCGCGAATATGAAAAAGTAGCTCATCATGCCCAGCAGGATCGCCGAGCGGCCGCTCGGCGTGGACATGTCCACCTCGTCGACGTTCAGCGGCCGCAGGGCGAGCGGGCTGACCCCGCGGGCCGTCAGGCGAATCACCGCAAGTTCCTGGCCGTAGGCCGCGAGCGCGCCGCGGACCCGGCGGGCCTCACGGTCGGCCTGTGAATTCGACTGGTCGGTGATCAACTCGACCCGGGCCGGCGTGGATGCCGAGAACTGCTCACCGAATTCCGGCGGTATCACGAGGACCACGTCGTGTGTCCCGGTGCTGACGGCGTCGAGCGCCGCATCGCGGTCGGCCGGGCCGTCGACGATGTCGATGTTGCGGCTATCGAGATAGCGAAGCAGGTTAGGCGCATACTCCCCGCCGATCACCGGAAGCTCGGTGACGCGCTCGATGTCGTCGAGGGAGCGCTCGATGGACAGGTTGATTACGAAGGCGAACAGCATCGGCCCGAACAGCGGGCCCATGATCAATGCCGATGCAAGCGTGCGGCGGTCGCGCACGTTGTCGAGCACCTCCTTGCGGAAGACGGCCGTCAGCGTGCGCATCATGACGGCCCCACCATCCGGATCGCCTCGACGAAGGCGTCTTCGAGATCGTCACAGCCGGTCCGTTCGCGGATGCCGGCGGCCGAATCGTCGATCGCGACCTTGCCGTTGGCAATGATGCAGATATCGTCGCAAAGCGCCGCGACCTCCTGCATGACGTGACTGGAAAACAGGACGCAGCGTCCGGCGTCTTTCAGTTTAAGGATCAGGTCCCGGAGCGAGCGCGTTGCCATGACGTCCAGTCCGTTCGACGGCTCGTCGAGGATGATGTTCTGCGGATCGTGCACCAGGCTCCTCGCAATGGCGACCTTCGTGCGCTGACCCTGCGAAAAGCCTTTCGTGCGGCGATCCGCGAAGTCGCCGATCTCGAGCAGGCGAATGATGCTGTCGACCCGGTCGTCGATCGATCCCGCATCGATCCCGCAGAGCCTGGCGTAGTAGGCGATGTTCTCGCGCGCCGTCAGGTGCGGGTAAAGGCCGGCGCCGTGGGGCAGCGCGCCGATGCGGCGGCGCGCTTCGAGGCTTTGGGTGACGACGTCGGCGCCGTCGATCGACGCGCTGCCCTGGTCGGGCCTGAGGACCGTGTAGAGCACGCGCAGGGTGGTCGACTTGCCCGCCCCATTCGGCCCGAGCAGCCCCGTTATCTTGCCGTCCGGGGCCTCGAAGCTTACGCCACGGACCGCGCGCACCGCGCCGAAGGACTTGTGAATGCCCTCGACCCTGATCATGGCGCCGGTCCCCCGAAATCCAGGAAGAATGGCATGACGAAGCTGCGCTCGAGGCAGCCGGCGTCGAGGCCGACCGGGTCGGCCGATGCCACGAACTCTCCGACCAGCCGCCGCGTGCAGCCGACGGCCACCTGGCCGTGACCCTGCCGGATACCGATGAGATGCCGGGCGCGCTCCAGGTCCACCATCGCGAGCGAGGCGTAGCGCGGCGGCGTGATCGGGTCCGCGTCCCCCGACAGCAACAGCACCGGGATAGCGGTGTCGAGCGGTTCACGAAAGTCCTCGTCGACCGGCCCCGCCGGCCACACCGAGCACATCGCCACGATGGCATCGAGCTGCACGACCCCGATGTAACTCGCTTCGAGCGCCTCGTAGTCGATTGCCTCGTCACTGTAAAAAGGAGCATCTTCAGAACACATGACCGAGTTGTGCATGCCGAGCGCCAGCGCGTCGGACATCCGCTCCGCAATCATCTGGAACTGCGCCGCGAGCGGTTCGAAGTTGCCGGCCGCTGCCGCGTCGATCAGCAACGGCACGATCGCCACGGAATTCGCGTTGTAGGCGAGCAGGCGGATCGCGCCCGCCAGCTCCGCGGGGCCGAACTCGCTGGTCTCCCGTTCCCCGGTGAGCGGGTTCGGTATCTCGACGGTGACGGGCCGCGCTTCCAGCTCGGCACGAATCTGCAGAAACGCCTGCGGCAGGTTCGGAAAACGCGCGTTGCATGCTTCGTCCGCCGCGCAGCGCGCAAAGATCTCGTCCAGCGCGTCCTGGGCCTCCGTTGCAATCTCGGGGCCCAGCACGATCTGCGGCGGCACCACGCCGTCGAGGACGATGGATCGTGTGGAATCCGGAAAGCGCTTCGCGAAGTGCTGGGCGACCCGGGTGCCGTAGGACACGCCGTAGAGATTCAACGGGCCGTACCCCAGGGCTGCGCGTGCCGCTTCGAGGTCGGTAACGGCGACACTGGTCGTAAAGAAGCGTGGATCGTGGGGCAGCGCGTCCAGGCAATCCCGGGTAATCTCGATCACCTGTTCGGTGTCGAACTTGCCTTCGATGATGTCGTCGTCGACGTCGCAATCCATGCGCGACGAGGCGCCGGTGCCGCGCTGATCGACCAGCAGGATGTCACGGTGGCGGCGGACATGTTCGAAGGCCAACGAGTAGGCCGCATAGAACTCGATCGCACTGCCGCCCGGCCCGCCGGCCAGCGGCACGAACGGGTCCGGCGCCGGCTTGAGGTCCAGGGCGGGCACCACGGCCACCGCGATCTCGATCTCGGACGAGCCGGGGTCGTTGGGGTTTTCCGGCCGCAGCATCCTCCCGCAACGGGCCTTGATGCCGGGAAACTCGGGGCCGGCGCTGATGCGGCAGTCTTCGAGCTCCAGCGCCGGGGAGGCGAGCACCGGTACGGGGCCGAAGAGGAGTACGGCGGTCAAATACAGGTGTTTGCTGCGCAGCATAGGCGTCCTGGCCTTCGTCAGAGCCGGGCTATCTTGGCGACGCGGCTTCCGCATGTAAAGAAAGACCGCTAAAATGCGCCGCCCTGAGTTGCTCATTTTTTGACCAGCATCGCCCATGCGCAATCGTTACGACGTCATCGTGATCGGAGGTGGTCACGCGGGTACGGAGGCCGCCGCGGCCGCCGCGCGCGCGGGTGCCCGAACCCTGCTGATCACGCAGAAGCGCTCGGCACTCGGGCAGATGAGCTGCAACCCGGCGATCGGCGGCATCGGCAAGGGGCATCTTACGCGCGAAGTCGATGCGCTCGGGGGCGTCATGGCGACGGCCATCGATCGTGCGGGCATCCAGTTCCGAACCCTGAACGCGAGCAAGGGTCCCGCGGTTCGCGCCACCCGCGCACAGGCTGACAGGGAACTTTACAGGCGCGCAATACGGACCTTGCTGGATGCGCAGTCCGGCCTGACGATAGCCGAGGCGAATGTCGTCGACCTCATCGTGGAGGGCGACCGCGTCGCCGGCGCCGTAACCGCGGACGGCAATTCGTTCGTCGCAGCCGCGGTGGTGCTCACCGTCGGCACGTTTCTCGGCGGGCGCATCCTGATCGGGAACACCGAGCGGCCGGGTGGCCGCGCCGGCGACGCACCGTCGATCCGGCTTGCAGAGAGGTTGCGGGACATGCCCTTCAGCGTGGCTCGGCTGAAGACCGGTACGCCGCCGCGACTGGACGGCAGGACGCTGAATTTTGCGGTGATGCAGGAACAGCCCGGCGACACGCCGGCACCGGTCTTCTCCTTCATCGGCACACGTGCCGAGCATCCCCGACAGGTGTCCTGCCACATCACCAAGACCCGCGAGGAGACCCACGACATCATCCGGGCGTCGCTGCACGAATCACCGATGTATTCGGGAAAGATCGACGGCGTCGGGCCGCGCTACTGTCCGTCGGTGGAAGACAAGATCGTGCGCTTCGCGGACAAGGCCTCGCACCAGATCTTTGTCGAGCCCGAAGGACTGGACACGCAGCTGGTCTACCCGAACGGCATCTCGACGAGCCTGCCGGCCGCAACGCAGGAGCGCTTCGTTCGCTCGATCGTCGGGTTCGAGAATGCGCGCATCACGCAGCCGGGCTATGCCATCGAGTACGATTACTTCGATCCGCGCGACCTGCTGCCGACCCTCGAAACGAAGTATGTGGCGGGGCTTTATTTCGCGGGCCAGATCAACGGCACGACGGGCTACGAGGAGGCCGGCGCGCAGGGCATACTCGCCGGAATCAATGCCGCGCGCGCGGCAGGCGGCCAGGAAGGCTGGTACCCGCGCCGGGACGAGGCCTACATCGGCGTACTCGTGGACGACCTGATCACGCGCGGCGTCAGCGAGCCGTACCGGATGTTCACGAGCCGCGCCGAGTACCGGCTGACGCTGCGCGAAGACAATGCCGACGAGCGGCTGACGCCCGTCGGTCGCGAGCTCGGCGTTGTCGACGAACGGCGCTGGTCGCTGTTCGGGAGGAAGCAGGAGGCGATCGCGCGAGAGCAGCGGCGTCTCGACGGAACCCTCCTGCGGCCGGCGGACGTGGACGACGCCGACCGCGACATCCTGGGCCGCGAACTCACGCGGGAGTGCACGGCATCGGATCTCCTGCGCCGCCCGGAACTGGGCTACCGCGCCGTCACCAGCCTGAGTCGCGTGGGACCGATGGCCGGCGATTCCTGCGGGGCCGCCGAGCAGGCGGAGCAGGTCGAGCTCGCCATCGAAGTCCGCGCGAAGTACGCAGGGTACATCGATCGGCAGCACCGGGAGATCGAGAAGCACGCGAAGCAGGAGCGGCTGAAGCTGCCCGCCGATATCGACTACGCGACCGTCGACGGGCTGTCGCATGAAGCCAGGCAGCGGCTGGAGTCGGCGCGCCCGGTCACGCTCGGCCAGGCCTCGCGCCTTGAAGGCATGACCCCTTCCGCCGTATCGTTACTGCTCATTCATCTGAAAAAGCGCCAGCTCGCGAAGACGGCCTGACCCGGGACACCCCATGAAAAAAACCCGATTGCTTCCGGTGATCCTCGTGACGCTGGCAGCTGGCGCGATCATGCTCGCTGCCTGCGCCGATCGCACGGCAGATCAGCCGGATGCGCCGGCGCTGAATCGTGCGCTGTCCACGGACCCCGAATCCCTCGATCCGCAGAAGAGCCGCAGTGTCCAGGCGGCAGACGTGCTGCGTGACATCGGCGAAGGCCTGGTAGCCTATGACGCGGCGGGCGAGCTGGTCCCCGGGACCGCCAAAAGCTGGGAAATGAGCGAGGACGGGCTGACCCACACGTTCCGTATTCGTCCCGACGCGCGCTGGTCGAACGGCGAGCCGGTCACGGCGGCGGACTTCGTGTTCGGGCTGCGGCGGCTTGTTGACCCGGCCACGGCCGCGTTCTACGCCGCCGAACTCGGCAACGTGGTGAATGCGGCCGATATCGTTGCAGGGAAGCGGAGCCCCGACGAACTCGGCGTCACTGCGAGCGACGACCATACGCTCGTCATCTCGCTGGTCCGGCCCACGCCATACCTGCTGAGCCTCCTGACCCATCCGAGCACGTTCCCGGTGCATCGCGGATCGGTCCGGCAGCACGGCGACGCGTTCGCCCGTGCCGGCAACCTGGTCTCGAACGGTGCATACGTGCTGGCAGACTGGGAGCCGGGCGCGATCATCGAGCTGCACAGGAACAGGCTTTACTGGAACGATGCCGAGACCTCGGTCGACGTCGTGCGCCACCACATCGTTGCGCAGGAAATGGCGGAGTTCAATCGCTACCGGGCCGGCGAGCTGCACTTCACGAGCACTGTGCCGCCGGAGAACTTCGAGCAGATTCGTGCCGAGTACGGCGACGAGCTGCACGTTGCGCCGACGCTCGGGGTCTACTATTACGGTTTCAACATGACAAAGCCGCCGTTTCGGGATAGTCCGGAGTTGCGGCAGGCGCTGTCGATGGCGATCGATCGGGAAGTGCTGGTTGAGGCGATCACCGGCCGCGGCGAGGCGCCGGCATACAGCTGGGTTCCGCCGGGCATTCATAATTACGAGCCGGTGCGGCTGTCGTATGCCGAATTGAGCCAGCAGGAGCGTAACGCAATCGCTCAAAGCCTCTACAGGAAGGCCGGGTACGGCAAGGACAATCCGCTGCGCTTCGAGCTGCGCTACAACACGTCCGACACGCAGCAACGAATCGCGCTGGCGGTTCAGGCCATGTGGCGTGAAGTCCTCGGCGCGGAGGCGCACATCGTCAACGTGGAGTTCCAGGTGTTACTCGACCAGATGCGGGAACGCGCGGCCACACAGGCCTTCCGTTCGAGCTGGTTCGGCGACTATAACGATGCCAACACCTTCCTCGCGATCATGCAGGGTGACAGCGCCGCGAACATGCCGGGCTATTCGAATCCCGAGTACGATGACCTGATGCGCTCGGCCGGAGAGCAGGTCGATCTGGACCGACGCAGGTTATACCTGGAGGAGGCCGAGCGAGTGTTCCTGGCAGACCACGCCGTGATCCCACTGTATTTCTACGTCAGCAAACACCTCGTCAAGCCCGACGTCGAAGGTTGGCAGGACAACATTCTGGATTACCATTACAGTCAACACCTGAGTCTCGGCGCCGCGGAACAGGATGGGCGCCCATAAGGGAAGCACGCTTTGCTGCGATACACGCTGCGCAGACTGCTGGGGGCGATCCCGACATTGTTCCTGGTCATCGTTCTCGCGTTCCTACTGGTGCATGCAGCACCGGGCGGCCCGTTTGACGATGAACGTGCGCTGCCGGCCGAGATCGAGGCAAACATCGCGGCGGCCTATCACCTCGATGAACCGCTGCCGATGCAGTTCCTGCGGTACATCGGCGGCGTAGTTCGGGGGAACTTCGGACCGTCATACAGCTATCGTGATTACACGGTCAGCGAACTCATCGGCCGCTCGTTCCCGGTCTCCGTCCAGCTCGGCGCGCTTGCGATGCTGCTGGCCACGGTCGTTGGCGTCAGCGCCGGGATCGTCGCGGCGCTGAAAAACAATTCACCGCTCGACAAGGTCGTGATGGCCTTTGCAATGACCGGGATTTCGGTGCCGGTGTTCGTCGTGGCGCCGCTGCTGGTGCTGTTGTTTGCGGTGAAGCTGCAGTGGTTGCCGGCCAGCTGGACGGGCAGCGAAGGCGGTTCGCGCCTGCTGCTGCCGGTCCTCGCGCTGGCACTGCCGCAGATCGCATACGTTGCACGCCTGACGCGCGCGAGCCTGATCGAGGTGTTGTCGAGCGACTTCATACGGACGGCCCGCGCCCAGGGCCTCGGCACCCTGGCGATCGTCCGCTACCACGCGCTCAAGCCGGCAATGCTGCCGGTGCTGTCGTACATGGGACCCGCGGTGGCAGCCGTGCTGACGGGTTCCGTGGTCGTCGAGGAAATCTTCGGTATTCCGGGCCTGGGCCAGCTATTCGTGCGGGCGTCACTGAATCGCGACTACACGCTGGTGCTCGGCGTCGTCATCTTCTATGCGGCGCTGATCGTATTGCTCAACCTGCTCGTCGACTTGCTGTACGGCGCCGTCGATCCACGGATACGGCGCCGGTGAGCGTGGTCGCAAGAATCGGGTCGCACCTGCGGACCAGCAAGACCGTCATGGTCAGTGGCGGCACGCTTTGCGCCATTGCCCTGATCGCAATCGTCGCGCCCTGGATCAGCCCCAACGAATACCTCGCCGCGGACTTCAGCAGCATCCTGCGGGCGCCGACAATGAGCGCGGGCCACATCTTCGGCACCGACGACCTCGGCCGCGACCTCTTCGTGCGGACGATGATGGGCGTGCGCGTGACGTTCGTGGTGGCCATCGTCGCAAGCGTCGTGAGCCTGGTCATCGGCGTCCTCTATGGCGCTACCGCCGGGTTTGTCGGCGGCCGCGTCGACGGAGTGATGATGCGCCTCGTCGACACCCTGTACGCGACGCCGTTCATCTTCTTCGTCATACTGCTGCTCGTCGTTTTCGAAAGGAACTTCCTGCTTATCTTTGTCGCGATCGGTGCGATCAACTGGCTCGACATGGCGCGCATCGTGCGCGGCCAGACTCTGAGCCTGCGCGAGCGCGAGTTCGTCCAGGCGGCCCAGCTCATCGGTGTATCGACACCGAGAATCATCTTCAGGCATATCGCTCCAAACCTCGTCGGCATCGTCATCGTGTACGTGACACTGACGATTCCCCAGGCGATTCTCATCGAGTCCTTCCTGAGCTTCCTCGGGCTCGGGGTGCAGGAGCCGCAAACGTCGCTGGGCAAGCTCGTGAATGACGGCACCAAGCAGATGGAAGGCGCATCGTGGATACTGCTGATCCCGGCAACGCTGCTGGCAGCGATCCTGCTGTGCTTCAATTTTCTCGGTGACGGGATGCGCGACCTGCTGGATTCGAGGCGATCGCAGTGAGTCTGCTCGACGTCACCGGCCTGAGTATTCGCTACGGCGGCACCGAGGTCGTATCGGGGTTCTCGCTCAGCGTGGATTCGGGCGAATCGGTGGGCCTCGTCGGCGAGTCGGGCTCCGGCAAAACGCAGACGGCGCTGGCAATCATGGGCCTGCTGCCGGGCGAGGCCGCGGTCGGCGGCAGCATCGACTTTGACGGGACCCAGATCGTCGGCGCTGCCGAGAAGCAGCTCGACGCGCTGCGTGCGGAACGCATCGGCATGGTCTTCCAGGACCCCATGCAGGCACTGAACCCTTACGTCCCGATCGGCAAGCAGCTGCGCCGCGTCCTGTTGCAGCACGGCCTGAGCGACGGGCGCGAGGCAGACCAGCGCGTGATGCACATGCTGGGTCGCGTGGGGCTGCCCGACCCGGCGCGCCAGTTTCGCAGCTACGCACATCAGCTGTCAGGCGGCATGCGCCAGCGGGTCATGATCGCATCGGCACTGATAGCGGAACCGGACCTGCTCATCGCGGACGAGCCGACGACCGCGCTGGACGTCACGGTCCAGGCCCAGATACTCGACCTGCTGGAACGCATCCGTGAGGACACCGCGCTGCTGCTGATCACCCACGACCTCGGCATCATCGCCGGACATTGCGAGCGGCTGGTCGTCATCGGGAACGGGCGGCTCATCGAAGAAGGGCCGACGCGCAGCTTGTTCTCGGCGCCGCGCATGGAATACACACGCAGGTTGATCGCTGCGGCGCCGCGCCTCGACGGCGCCACAGCGCCTCTGCCGGAAACCGGGGACATCCTGCTCGAAGCCGAACAGGTTTCGGTCAGCTACGAGGAGCGTGAGGGACGGCAACAGCTGCACGCCGTGCAGGACCTCGACCTGCAGCTCCGCGCCGGAGAGACGGTCGCCGTGGTGGGCGAATCCGGCTCCGGCAAGTCGAGTTTCGTGCGCGCCGTCCTCGGGCTGATTCCCATGCGGGCGGGCCGGGTTACGTTCTGCGGTCACGAACTGGCCGGGCCGGTAAAGGCGCGCGCGACCGAGATGCGCCGGGACCTGCAGCTCGTGTTCCAGGATCCTGTCGGATCGCTCAATCCGCAGCTACGTGTCGAGCGCATCATTGCGGAGCCGCTGTCGGTCCACGCGCCGGACCTGGATGCCGCAGCGCGCAGCGAGCGCGTTGCCACGGCGCTGCAGCGGGTGGGGCTCGACGAGGATCTGCTGCGCCGGTTTCCGCACCAGCTGTCGGGGGGCCAGGCGCAGCGCGTCGCGATCGCCCGCGCGCTCATCGTGAATCCCCGCGTACTCGTCTGTGACGAGGCGGTCGCGGCGCTCGACAGTTCGGTGCGGCAACAGATCCTCAGCCTGTTGCAGAGAGAGCAACGGGCAACCGGGCTCGCCGTCGTGTTCATCTCGCACGACCTCGCCGTGGTTCGGTCGATCAGCCACCGGGTGCTGGTGCTATACCTGGGCAGGCTCGTGGAGCTGGCGGACGTCGCGCAGATTTTCGGCCACCCCCGGCACCCGTACACGCGGGCGCTGCTCGACGCCGTGCCGGTGCCGGACCCGCTTGCGCCGGGCGGCAGGCTCTCCATCCGTGGCGAGGTGCCGTCGATTGTCAGCCCGCCACCTGGCTGTGCGTTTCACCCGCGCTGCCGCTACGCGATCGAGCGCTGCCGGGTCGAAGCGCCGATCGCGCGGCCTGTCGACGGCACGCGGGTTGCGTGCCATCGCGCAGAAGAGCTGGAGCTCTAGTTGCCCTGGTAGGGCTGCCCGCCCATCGGTATCGGCATCGGGGCGCCGTTTATCGTCAGCAAGCCCTTGGCGTACTCGGCGCGCATCTCGTAGACATCGCCGTTCCTGCGCAGGTAACCCATGCCGACGATGGCGCCGGCTTCTGGGTTCGTTAGCATGGCGTGCTCGACAAAGCCTTCGGATACCGTGAGGTCCGCTTCGGCGTCGAGCGTCATGAGCAGAGTGGACAAATCGAAGCTTTCGGCATCCGACTCTTCGACGGTAAAGCGCATCCGGGCCGAAACGGGGCCCTGCGGCAGATCGAAGTCGAAACGGTCGACGAGCAACTCGAGGCCCGCGGCCAGCAGCTCCTCGAAATCTTCCTGCAACAGCAGCTGGAGTTCCTGTGGGCCTGCATCGTCTCCCGTCTCATCCAGCGTACGCACGATGCGCCCCAGCGCGGCGCCGTCCAGGCCGGTGAAACGCATGGCGACGTCGAAATCGGCTTCGCCGTATCCGGGTAAGGCAAGCGTATCGATGCTCATGCGAAAGTCGCCGTTGACGCGGTCGCCGGCGATATCCGACGTGCCCGCGAGCGACACCGGGCCCAGGCGATAAGTCTCGATACCGGCTTCCTCGACTGCGACCGATTCCGCCGCGATCTCGAATTCGCCGACCGAAAACCCGAAGCTTCCGGGTGACTGAACGCCCGAGAACGTCGTCTTGCCGAGCCGCAGGGTGTCCCCCGCGTCACTGACGCCGAGGGACTCGATGGTGCCTTCGACGACGAAGCTCTCCGTCTCTTGATCGGTGGAGAGTTCGATATTCGCATTGCCCCAGCTGGCCGTACTGTCGTCGGCCTCCACGGAGCCGGGCTCCGCGATGTAGTTGGCCGACAGGACCCCGGTGAGGCCTATGGTCGAATAGATCGTGCCGGGAATCGGTACGGTCTGACCGTCAGAGAATTCGATGAACAGCGTCGACACGCCGCGACCGAGGCCGGGTGCGACAGAGCCCCCGGTCCGGCCCACCGACGTAACCGGAATCAGACCATGGTCGATGCGTGTGTCGATGATCAGCGACGCGTCGCCATCGGCCGTTCCGCGGCCGGCGAGCATCGCCAGTGCCTCGAGAATCTCCGGGTCCCGGATCTCGATCCGGTGGCGGCCTTCCGACGAAAACCAGCCCCGATCGAAGCGCTCCGAGGTAATGATGACCCCCTGGTTCTCGTCTGCAGCCCACTGCAGGTTGCTTTCGACGGACCTCTCGGCAATGCGGCCGATGATGCCCGGCGATAACAATACGACGATGGCGGCGATGACGAGTAGTAAGACAATGCTCTTTCTCAAGGGTGCGTCCCCGGGGTGGTGAATTGCGCGATGATGTTGGAGGCGGTCTCAATAATACCCGTGAACCGCGTTTGTGTGTCCACTGGCCCGATCCGCG
>JAACFE010000018.1 GCA_009937525.1 Gammaproteobacteria bacterium | reverse complement strand
TCTTTGACGGACCCGAGGATCGCAACGGCACTCGCAATCACGACGAGATACGTTTCTGGGCCGATTACATCATCCCGTCACGAAGCAGTTACATATACGACGATGCCGGGCAGCCGGGCGGGCTGCCGCCGGGGGCGATGTTCGTCATTGCCGGCGACCAGAACTCCGATCCCTTCGACGGCGATAGCATTCCGGGATCGGCGCAACTGCTCCTCGATCATCCGCTGATCAACACTAAGGTGACACCGAGCAGTCCGGGCGGGCCCGAACAAGCAGCCCTCCAGGGTGGTGCAAATGCCACGCACATCGGAGACCCTGCCTTTGACACGGCCGACTTCAGCGACTTCGCACCGGGCAACCTGCGAGCGGACTACGTGCTCCCAAGGAAGAACTTGCGGATTACAGATGCGGCCGTATTTTGGCCCACCAATGACGATCCGCTCTTTCCACTTGTTGGAACCTTCCCGTTCCCGAGCTCGGATCATCGCCTCGTGTGGATAGATGTCACGGTTCCGGGGCGATGAAAACGATGACGACTGACCATTAGTCAGCCTTGTCATGTTGAACCCCGCCCTCGCGGCGAGGTTTCTCGATGTCAGCTTTTGGCCGTTTGCTGCCACTAGTGTGGGGCTGCTTCAGCGCCGCTGAACGTCCGGTATTAGTGAGAGCGGACATTCGGCCTGATCGCATGTCCGCCAGGCGCCCAAAGCCGAACAATGGGCCAGAATCGGTCTGAATGGCCGCTATTGACCCAAGGCGGACATTTCAGACGAAGATATCCGCACCGCAATTCCGGATTGGTGATCTGCTTATGGATATGGGTCGCCAGAGTCGCTGGATCACCCTTGGAGCAAACATCGGGGTCGTTATTGGTCTGGCACTCTGCCTGGTGGTCGATTAATGGCGACAACTGCGATTCGCATACTGCGTCTCTGTTTTCTAAGGGCCCAACCGCTATAGTGGCGGCCGGTTGCAATAGTGGAGAACGACTTGTCGAGCGAGGCTTTGGATAGAATTGCGCAAGAATTACGGCTGATTAACGTGAATTTAGCGGAAGCTAACGATATTGCGATGCTGGCGGCATTCAGGACTATGCCGCCCGAACTTGACAATGACAGCAGGAAAGCACTGTCATTGCTTCGTGACAGGATGATGAAGCGTGCAAGGGACCGAGCTGACACTTAACCGTCATCTCAATCACTGGCCGCTTCTGGCCGAAAGCGGACGTTCAAACCGGGCATTTTCGTGGAATCTGAACGTCCGGTATCGGCAAAAGCTGTCATTCAGCCTGGACGAATGGCAGCTTTCCGCCCTAAAGCCGTCATTGAGCTAGAATCAACCTGAACGACCGCTACTGACCCAAAGCAGCCGGTCAAGATTTCGTTCGTGATCCTATGGAGTAGGCCCGGATGGGACGGTGGAACGAGTTAAGAACATTCAACTTGATTGAAGTACTCGGCCTCGTTGCAGTAGCAGTATCCCTGGTCTTTGTAGGTCTCGAGGTTCGGCAAAACACAATTGCGAGCAGAGCCGCCGCGTATCAGGAGCACGGCTCACATTTGTCAAACCAGTGGCTCGCGTTGGCTCAAGACCCAGCGCTCACGCGTCTTTTTTTGGCAAATGAAGACAACTGGCATGAGTTGACTGAAGTAGAAAAGGCTCAGCTTACCTACATCTGGATTGTTTCATTTCGTAATTACGAGACAATACTTTTGCAAGTTGAGGAGGGTCTGCTCGATCAAGACGCGATGGATCGACTCGGCTGGGGAGAAGCGTTCAAGCCTGGCTACCAGGCGCAGATGCTTTGGCCTGATATAGTGAAATATCTGAGTCCGCATATGCGTGAGCATTTAGAAGCGAAGTTTCCCAATCTCCTGGACAAGCAGAACTCTCCGAGTGATCCTGCTGCAGCCAGTAATTGAACCATTCAAGTAACCGCTTCTTGCCGTTGGCGGCCGATCAATTCAGGCCTTCTCAGAGCTTTTGAACGTCCGGTTTGGGTGAAAGCAGTCATTCAACCAGGGCAGGTGTCCGCTAAACACCCTAAACGGGACATTCAGCGAGAATTGGTCTGAACGCCCGCTATTGACTCAAAGCGGACACTGGGTGACCGAACTTAACTTAAGTTTGCCTGCTGCTTCTTGCATTGGTGATAAACCTCTCACCAATGCAAGAAATTTTGAGACACGTTTCCCATTAACGTATTCGTAACGTAGGTATTTCTACCTATGTTGGATACCGTGCTTCGCCAACGACATCTGTCGCAAAAGAGAATAACGATGCACAGGACTCTTCGTGCACTAATCCTGACTGCTTTCGCATCAATTGCATTAGCTGCATGCGGCGGTGGCAGCAGCAGCTCCCCCGCAGCGGTTTCACCGCCTGCACCCGACACACAACTTGACTGGGACCAGGAGAACTGGGACCAAAGGAACTGGCAATGACGATGAACCTGCTTAGATACACAATAATGCCCTTTGCAATACTGATTGCCGGCACGGCATTCGGTCAGACACAGGTGCCCAATACGTTTCAATCGGGATCTCCCGCATTGGCGTCAGAGGTAAACGAAAACTTTGATGCGTTGGTGCAGGCCGTTCAGGCGCTGGAAAGCACCGATCCAGTGCCCGGTCCTATGGGGCCAGAAGGTCCACAAGGTCCGCAGGGAGATGTCGGACCGCAGGGTCCACAAGGCCCTCAAGGTTTGCAGGGCACGCAGGGTCCACAAGGCCCTCAAGGTTTGCAGGGCACGGAGGGTCCACAAGGTCCGGCGGGTCAGGATGCAGTAATAGATCCTGCCCAGGTGCAGACGCGGGTAAGTGGTACATGTGCGGTAGGCAGCTACATTGCCGCGATTGCCGAGGATGGATCCGTGACCTGTGAAAAGAGCGGTACTGCCGCTGTCTTAAGTGCAAATGGATTTGACCTGACGCCGAATGTACCCGTTATCGACCAACAGGATTTGTGGTTGGACCAGTGCCTCACTCCGCCTTACATTGCCGGGCCGGGTGAGACAGCCCTTGTCACCGCTTCGGTTGGGTTCACACTGGATGTGACTATCCAAGGTGGTGTCCATGTAACTTCATTCGTGGCGGGCGTTCCCACCGGACACGGAAATGGATACTTCTGGGCTGAGAATACAATTTGGGATATTTCGGTGGTGCATCATATTGATCTGTCGGAAGGGGTCGAATACCGATTTGGCCCATCAATCTTTCCGCAGGGCGGAGGAGTCACACGCTCCCGGCTGGTGTGTAACACCATGGTTCAGATCGTACGCGTGCCACCTTCAAGTACGTCACTGGACTAACAAGAAGGCTTCTCCAAACAAACCTAAAGACCCCGCCTCGGCGGGGTTTTGTCTGCTTATGGCCGTTAGCGACCGATCAATTCAGGCCTTCTCAGAACTTCTCAATGTCCGCTATTGGTGAAAGCTGCCGTTCAGCCTGGGCGAACGTCCGCAATGCGCCCAAAAGCTGACGTTGAGCTAAAATCAACCTGAACGACCGCTACTGACCCAAAGCGAACGTTCGCAAGAGTCTTGCCCTCGGAGGGTAAAAGGAGAGTACGAATGAGGAAACTCTTTGTTGGTTGCGTCGGGATAGGCACGGTTGTCGTCACGGGATTATGGCCTGCAAATATGTCGATCGCCGATGAAGTATCCGCCGCCCGCGAGCTGGTGCTGGAAACCCTTCTGTCTACACAACTCGAGGGAGTTGAAGGTACCGAAGTGATCGTGAGCCGTGTTGTGATGCCGCCAAATACGATCCTGCCCAGGCATTGGCACCCTGGCGAGGAGTTTGCTTACGTCCTGGAAGGTTCCACTATTCTTCGGCGCGATGGTAAACCGGATTTGACTGCGCGGAAGGGTGAGCTGGTCAAGATTCCCCTGAAGGAAATTCACTCGGCAGCGACGACAGATCAAGGAGCCACAATACTCGTGTTTCGAGTTCATGAGCATGGGAAACCTGAGCGGATCCTGGTCGATTGAATAGCGGTCTCTTGCCGACCAGAGTGACTCAGGTGACCACCAACACCAGGACCGCTATTGGCCGTTCGCTGCTACTCAGGTCGTGCCTTAAGAGGCCAGTCGAACGGCCGGTATCGATGAAAGCTGCCATTTAGCCAGGGTGGATGTTCGCAAAGCGCCCAAACCAGCCATTCGGCTATACTCGATCCAAGTGACCGCTTATGACCCAAAAGCGACGTTCAGCGCCTCTCGTCCGCATGTATGTTTTCAAGCGATTGAATGTGCCGACGGCTTTGGAAGGTGATAGGGCCGTTGCTCGAATCGAGTTGGCAATAAAGCATTCGCGGAGGCAGTAGCTGCTGGTGGAAGAGAAGAAACCCGAAACTCGCCTGATGGCGGAATCCGAGGCAATGGATCGGCTCCGCGATCGCACTGACGAACTCGAGTTGATTATCTCGAGCCTGACAATCTTCGCGTTGTTTTCGCTTCCCGGATGGCTGTTCAACAATATCGCCAATATCTACACGCATCTGTCGACAAGCCTTGTCATCGCCAGCACCGTGGGCACCGCCGTACTTGCAGGTACTAGCTACGGACTGGCCGCCTGTTTTGTCGTGCACCTGATGGCGCGCGCGTATTGGGTAGGTCTCATTGGATTGCGTACGGTCTTTCCCGAGGGCATTAATTGGAGCAACACGCCGGGTCTTGGACCGCTGAGCCGGGCGTACTATCGGGACACACTGCCCGATCTCGATACCGTCATCCAGAACACGGATCGACTGGCATCGTCACTATTCGCGGTAATAAGCATGCTGACGCTGAGCATGCTTTGGTTCGGCACCATCCTGGTAGCTATGCTGGTCGTATCCGGTGCGGTTGGCGCCCGCTTTGGCCTCACCAACGCCGGTATAGTCATCGGCTCGATACTGCTGCTGGCCGTGTTCCTTGGTGTGCCGATGCTTGTCTACTTGCTGGATGCGCAGCTCGCGTCTCGAGTTGCGCGCCTTCGCGACAGCCGCATTTTTGCTGCGTTGGTCCGGTTCCTAAGACGTATCGCCGGGCTCGCCTACCCGAAGCGCCTCGTGCTGCCGGTCCAACTCACCCTGCAGAGCAATACTCGCCCGGTAGCCTTCTTGCTGGCGCTGCTCCTCAGCGTCATTTTCATCGTCGCCATAGGCAACACGCGTGCTGCCGCGTGGCGATCGTTCACTTTGTCCGGAGAATTCGGATATCTCGACACAGATATGGTCCGCGAAGGACTCCGCAGCACGTACTATGAGGACATGCCTAGTCCGCTTGATCGGCTACGCGGCTGGCCGCGCGTCGACAGCTTCAATCAGAGCGGCAGCTTCGTTCGCTTGTTCCTCCCGTATCAGCCGCTACGCGACAATCTTGTGCTCGATCAACTCTGCGGCAGCGCCGAGGAAGCACCGGACCGGATCGACTGTTTGCGCCAGTTATGGACCGTGAGTATCGACGGCATGCCAGTGTCGATGGCGACTTTTGTACCCGCCGAGCGCGCAGACCTGAATATGCGCGGCCTCATGGGTCTCGTGCCGCTTACCGACCTCGAGCCCGGGCTTCGCCAAATCGAGGTGGTCTGGAACCCCAGCGCCGCCGAGGAAGTTGCTCCGCTCGACGATCGCTACACGCAGCGCAATAGCCGATATGTCATTCCGATCGCGTTCTCGCCGAATTTCGAGATGCCATTGGAATAACGTTCAGTCAACGAATGTCTGATGGCTGTTCCTGGCCGTTAGCGGCCACTCAAATTAGCCGCTTATCGGATTATTGAAAAGGGAATGGTGGGCGATACCGGTCTCGAACCAGTGACCTCCGCAATGTGAATGCGGCGCTCTCCCAACTGAGCTAATCGCCCCCGGATTGCGGTAAGCATAAACCAAAAATGCGGCCTGGTGTCATCCGCAATTTCCGCAAGGATCGGGACATTCCTGTGGTTTATCGGTTTCCCGGGCCTTTTACGTTGCTGCTGGTTCAACGACTGACATAATTGCAAGTGGACGACCTTCAGGATCGTTGAAGAAAGCCATCCACTCTTCGACACCGTCGTCATGTTTGTGAATCATGTGCGGCGCGTTGATGAAATCGACACCTCTGTCGACAAGCCGGCGATGTGCCGCATCGATGTCAGGAACGCGCAGATAGATCAGCGATTCGGGGCCTGGCTTATCCTCGGCTTGCGAGAGCATGAGTCGCGTTCCGCCACAATCGAAAAAAGCAATGTTGCCGAACGTGTACAGATGATCGAGGCCGAGCACATCGCGGTACCAGCGCTCCGCAGCCTCGATGTCGGCCACGGACCGTGAGATCTGGCCAACGCCGAAATAGTCGGTGTCATTTGTCATCCCGTTTCTCCCAGAGTGCAGCAGACTGTCCTTGGGCGAGCCCACCCAGGTCCTCAGTGCCTTGCGATTGCCAACGCCGAGCTTGGCGATCGCGTTCGCGACGTGGTACTTCACGGCGTCGAGGCTAATACCTCGCCGGTCCGCAATCTGTTGGTTCGTGAGGCCATGGCGCACGGCGTTAACGGTGCGCCACTCGGCCGGCGTCAGCAGGTCATCGTGCGGTGGTCGTCCACGTCGTTTTCCCATGCATCGATCGTAACCGAGCAAATGGCGATTTACCTTCCCCTTTTCGGGACGAATCCCGGGAGGCGGAGAGACCCTGCGGCGCAATCGGCCCTCGCATAGGGATTACACGCAAAAAGCGAGACAGGCACGGTACGGGCAGTCGCCTGCTATATTGATGCGAGTATTTGCTGACTCACAGGGATGACGATGGGGATTGCTGAGAACAAACAGATAGTGCTCGACTTCTATGACGCCGGAGCCCGCGGCGACATGGACGCGTGTTTCGCCTTATTGGCGGATGACATCACGTGGACCAATATCGGAACCACGAAATTCTCCGGAACCTACGCGGGCAAGCAGGCTCTCGTCGAGCAACTGCTGGAGCCGCTGTTCGGCCAGCTCAAGGCAGGCATCGCCTCGGCGATCGAACGGTTGACAGCGGAAGGTGATGTCGTCGTCGCCCAGACTGCCGGTACGGCGGAGACTCACGACGGTAGGCCGTACAACAACACCTATTGCCAGGTGATCCGGATCCGCGACGGGAAGATCGCGGAAGTCAAGGAGTACTTCGATACTGCGCTCGTCGATGCGGTATTTGGCAACAAATGATTGCCGACGAAGCGTGCTGACGGAGGCAATGCATGTCCAGTTACATCGATCCTGAACGCGGCCAGTTCGAAGCATTCAAAGCGCTGCCTCGTGACGAACCGATCATGATGCTCAACCTGTTGCGCTTTCGTGAGAAGGCGGCCTATGCCGATGACCACCTCATACGCACCACGGAGGTGGAGAACGGTCAGGGCTTCGCGATGCCCCAGTAGTTGTAAGACAGTATTTTCACTCCCGGGATATACATGCGCTCGTCGGACGTGATGCGGAATCCGCCGTCAGCGATAAGGCCCGGGATGTCCCGGTTCATATTGCAGCCGCCGGAGAAGCGCCGCCACCCGGAATTCAGTCGATCCTGCCAGCGGCGCACATTCTCGTCAGGCGCCGCTCCGTGTTCGCAGAACAGCAGTTTCCCGTCGGGCTTCAGTACTCGGCGCATGCCTTCGAGGGCGGTCACTGCATCGTCGATGGAACACAAGGTGAAAGTGACGAGCACGGTATCGACGCTTTGCGATTCCAGCGGGATCTCCTCACCGGGCAGGTCGATAAATTCCACATCCAGTCCTGACGCATCGACATTCGGCTGCGCTTTGCGCCGCATTCCGGCCGAGGGTTCGAGGCCGAAGATCCGGCGGACCTTGCCCGCATCGTAATACGGCAGGTTCAACCCGCTGCCGAAGCCGATCTCGAGCACATCGCCCTCGGCAAGATGGACAATCTTTTCGCGCTGTTTGCGGGTCGGCTTCGTGGAACAGGCGAGGTCGATGAGATGCGGCAGCACATAATCGTCGTACAAGGCCATGACACCTCCATGGCGATGACTGAGCAGGCGTCGATTATGCCATCCGTCGTGGCAAGCGAAATCGACTGGTGGAGCGTAACTAACGCTCTCTCGCTTTTGCCCTTTGGTCGCGCGTCAATTCACGCGGGTGCCAGACCCTGCGGAAGCCGTCCAGCTTGTGTGCAATCGCGAGGTAAGGATGACGGAACAACATCCGCGGGCCGGAATACCGCATGATCATCTTGGCCCGGGCCCTCTGACCCGGCTTGTAGCAGTGAATCGGGCAATTGGCGCAGGTGGGTTTGTCGAGTCCGTAAGGACATTTCTGGAGGCGGACCTCGGCATAGTCGAGAAATTCCTGGCACTCCCGGCACAATGTCGATTCGGCGTGAGCATGGCGTGCATTACAGTAGAGCTCGACCATTTTCACCATGGTCAGCCATTCCCTGCCCAGGCGCCTGTTTAACGGATTCATAATCGGACAACCCCCCTTGCAGCATTCATTGTATTGTTTTGAACGATTGAACTACAGCACGTCGCCCAGCGTATATACGTAAATATCCTTCCGTGTAGCGTTTAGGCTGACGAAATCGAGGCACGCTCGCTGCCATTTTCCGCGAAAATCTGATATCCGTATTCGGTCCAATTTCGGGGGGTTGCCGTGACACTCAGGACAGGTGCAATTCTGCTGCTGGTGCTGCCGCTTCTGGCGACGGCTGGTTGTGCGTCGCAGCAACCGGGCCAGCATCCAGTGCACGACGAGCTTCGGCTGCTTCCGGGGCGTTTTGCCGACGAACCGGTCACCAAACCGCTGGCCGCTGTCGAGGCCTACATCGGCCGCGACGAGTTCTTCGTCGCCTATGAAGGCGAGGATGGCCTCGTCTATGCGGGGGGCAACTGGTCGAATCGGGTCGACCTGACGGCCCTCAGACAGGGTCCGGACGGCGACTACGCAGGGCCCTTCATCCTGCCTCTCGAGTACCACCGTGCGACGCGCTGGGAGGCGCTGCCCGACGATCCCATCGTGCCCCGATTGCTGAGCAGCAAGTACTGGAACCGTTTCATCGACGAGGTCTTCGAGACGGTCCTGCCCAAGGCCGATATGACCGGTATCGTCATGCACTTCGGCGAGGAAGACTATTTCCTGTATTACAACGACATCAATAATTTCGAGGCTCGGCTGATCATCGACAAGCCCGACAATTACGTCGTGGACGAGACGATGGATTTCATGGAGTTCATCGAACGAGCGCAGCCCGTGCTCGAGCGTTTCCTGGAGGAAGAGGGCATCGAGGAACGCCGCATCGTCTTCAGTACCGGCGATACGGGAACCTACTCGCTGCCGTTCATATTCATCGACCGCGACATACCGATCGGTATCTTCGTGCGTTATGCGCCGGCACCGCCGGACGGTCGCGCGGCGAGCAAGGCCGCGCAGATCGCGCAATCGACGGGCCACGTTGCCCAGAGCCATCTCGGCGGGCTGCTGTCACGGCCGGTCTCATCAGTGTACCGGCTGCTGTTCGTCGCCAAGGACGTTGCCGTCGAGACGGTGACGCCGAGTTGGCTGGTGACGCTCGAGTCGGAGTCGATCCCCGGCCTCAGCGACGGTCCCGGCATGGATCTCCAGGCGTGGGAAGACGAACTTACCCGGGTCACCGGGCACGAGGCGACGCAGGGGACTATCGACTATCTCATCGATGGCAATGAGTTTTTCGTGCGCTACATCGATGCGATCTCGACGGCGACCGACTCCGTGGATATCCGCACCTACATTTTCGACAACGACGACTTTGCTGCCCGGATACGGGATCTGCTGCGACGGCGCTCGGAGGAGGGCGTCGCCATCCGCATACTCCTGGACGGGCTCGGCACAATCGTGGCGACCGGCGCGGATGATGCGTCGATGCCCACGGACTACGCCGCGCCGCAGTCGGTTCGCGAATCACTCGAGTCCGGTTCCGAGATCAGCGTGCGGCAGTCGAAAAATCCCTGGCTGGTGGCCGGGGATCACGTCAAGACAACCATCGTTGATGACAGCGTCGCATTTGCTGGCGGCATGAACATCGGTCGCGAGTATCGGTACGTCTGGCACGACCTGATGATGGAACTGCGCGGCCCGGTCGTGCACGTACTCCGCGAAGAGTTCGAGCGTGCCTGGGCGCACGCAGGGCCGATGGGCGATGCCGGTTACGTATTGTCGGCGCTGCGTGTGCGTGACAGCGGCAGCGAAGACGTCGGTTATCCATTGCGTGTCCTGCACACGCGCCCCGGCGACGCCGAGATCTTCCGGGCGCAGCGCGCCGCTATTCGAAATGCTCGCAAGTACATCTTCATCCAGAACGCCTATTTCACCGACGATGCGATGCTGTACGAGCTCGCGAAGGCAAGACGAAGAGGCGTCGACGTCCGGGTCATACTGCCGCTGGTCGGCAACCACGGCCCCATAAACCAGAGCAACGTTCTCGCAGCAAACGCCATGCTCGAGCACGGCATCCGGGTGTTCGTATACCCGGGCATGTCGCACATCAAGGCGGCGGTGTACGACGGCTGGGCGTGCCTGGGCTCTGCCAACTGGGACAAACTGAGCTTCCGGACCAACAAGGAACTGAATATCGCAACGTCGCACGCGCCTTACGTCGACGCGCTGCTGGACAGGGTCTTTGCGGCCGACTTCGCGAAGTCCGTGGAGCTGACCGAACCGTTCCCGGTACGCTGGTCGGATCATCTCATGGAGATCGTCGCCGACTACCTGCTGTAGGCACGGCTGTGTGCAGGAGCGGTTCTTGAACCGCGAATGATCGCGGGCCGGGGCCGCTCCGCCGGCTTAGCGGCTGCTGCCACCGCCGCCCTGGAACAGCCTCGCCGAGCGGCTGGCGATTCCCTTCAGCCCCGTGATGAAAAGCCACAGGAACAACACCGGCAACAGGATCGTCTGCAGCACGAATATCGCGATGAGGCTGACGACGTGTTCGGCGGCATTGGAAGCGCTTTCCCTGAGCTCCTTCATCCGGTCGCCGACCCGCATGGATTCCAGCGACTCGTCGATCATCTCGCCGAGCCGGTCCATCAGCGACTGCTCGCCGGCCGTCGTGGTACGCGTCTCGTCGTTGATCCGCTCGATATCCGCCGTGGTGTCTCGCAGGATCGCCGTCGCCGCTTCCTGCTCCGGCGCCAGGAATCTGTCCGAGATGATAGTCGTGCCGACAATGAGGACGGGCACGGCAAAACGAACGAACAGCAGGATCAACAAGACGCGCAGCGCGGGTTGCGCATACCTTGCGGCAACCGAGCGCGGCGCCCAGATCACGGCGAGGAATCCGGCGGCGGCAACGAGCAGGAATGCGGTGACTCCCCACCAGCTGGTGATGTTCAGGAGTAACGTCTGCAGACCCAGGGAACTTGCGGCGATCAGCATGACGGCCGAAAAACGTTCGATCAGGTCGTTGATCGGGTCAAGGATCTCGCCAACGGACAACACGACGCCGACGCCGCCGGGCTCCAGTGCGACTTCGGTGCCCTGGGCCGCGGAGACGACACCGTTCAGCGTGCGCGCGACGGCGAAGGTGACCAGTGCATTCTTTAGCGCGTTGTCCGCCTGTTCTTCGGATGCCCTGTCAATATGGCCCGTCAGCGCACCGGCTGCGGCGAGCACTGTGACAACGGTCCACAGAAGACGCTTCTTTAGCATATGTTGATGACCCTGAATGGCAGCAAGGTGCTCATTATAAGGTCACTGAGGTTGCGGAACGCGTCACATTCGAAACCTCGACCAGTTAACAATTCCGGCAATATTCCCCGGGCTTCGCTGGTCTTTTGCCATTCCGACTGCCACAAAGAGCCCATGGACACGTGGAGACCGGACATGGCCACGAACAGCAAGGACAATGTCGACTATCGACTGCTGAACCGCCTCAACAAACTCGTGATCTGCAGCCGCTGCCTGAGGGCGGGACGGGTTACGCCGATCCCGCAGGTTTTTTCCTCGCATCACCGGCCAAGGAATGTATGCGACAAATGCCGTGAGGAATCCGGCGTCGACGTGAGCGCCGGCCGGCACGGTCATCGCCGCAAACTCGCGACGGTACTAAAGCTTCGGCCCTGAAATTGCCCGCGGGTGCAAGACCCGGCATCCGGTGCCACAATATCGGGACTCCCTGCAACATGAGTTCCAGATGGCAAAGCTGTATTTCTACTATTCGTCGATGAATGCCGGCAAGTCGACGTCGCTGCTGCAATCGAGTTACAACTATCGCGAGCGCGGCATGAATACCGTCGTACTCGCGCCCTCGGTCGACGACCGTTATGGCGTCGGCAAGGTGAAATCCCGCATCGGCCTGGAGTCGGAAGCGACGACGTTCAGGCCGGAAGACGATCTCTTCGACCTCGTCCAGTCCATGGTCGCCGGTGCCCCCCTGCATTGCGTGCTCATAGACGAGGCGCAATTCCTGACCAAGCAACAGGTGTTTCAGCTCGGCGAAGTCACCGACAGTCTCAA
Organism: Gammaproteobacteria bacterium; assembly: GCA_009937525.1. Taxonomy (GTDB): domain Bacteria; phylum Pseudomonadota; class Gammaproteobacteria; order Steroidobacterales; family Woeseiaceae; genus UBA1847. The sequence goes on along the minus strand of JAACFE010000018.1, from coordinate 19,994 downwards.
TATTCCGGTACTGGCTTACGGTCTGCGCACGGACTTCCAGGGAGAACCCTTCGAGGGCAGCAAGTACCTCCTGGCGTGGTCGGACAATCTCAAGGAGATCAAGGCGATCTGCCATTGCGGCACGAAGGCGACGATGGTCCTGCGGATGGATGAAGAAGGCAACGCGGTGCGCGAGGGCTCACAGGTGGAAATAGGCGGCAACGACCGCTACGTGTCGATGTGCCGCAAGCACTTCAAGAAGAAATACTACGGCTGATCAGCTCGACTTGTTGCCGTAAGTCGGCACATTCTCTGAGGGAACCGGCAGTATCGCCGTGTTTTCCTGCGCGAGCAGGTTGCGCATGTCGTCGAGCGTTTTCATGATCGCGGTGTCGGTGAATTCGTTACCGCTCATCGCGCTGCGGGACTTCGCGTACGGATCGCAGAATTTGATACGGTGATTCCCCACCGTGATAACGTCATTGTCGATCAGGACGTGGTTCGACACGCGCCTGGAATTGACGAAGGTCCCGTTGCTGCTGTTCAGATCCATCATGAACGTCGTGTCGCCATGCCGCACGAGCAGCAGGTGGTGCCGGCTCACAAACCGGCTCGGAATCGCTATATCGTTGTGTTCCGAGCGGCCGATCAGCAGGCGGGGCTGGTCGAATGTGAGTTCCTTGACGGTTTCGCCGTCCTTGGTGACGAGCAGCTTGGGCGGATCGGGAATAGCGCCCGCCGCATTCTCGAGCGCCGCTAGCGAGTGCGCGTCCCAGTCGGAATGGGGCAAGGTCGGACGCTCGATTGCCGTGATTGCCACCGGTAGCGCGTCTGTGCGCGACAATGCCAGCTCGGCGATCCGGTCGAGCACGCCGGGCCAGCCCCCCGAGGCGTCCCAGAGTTCGACGCAGATCGAGTTCGGAAACACGTACTCGGGTATCACGCTGCCGGCCCTGCGGAGCTTCGCGCGCAGGTACTGCTTGGCGTCGTCACAGGACATCGGGCGCATCTGAAAGTTGATGGCCACGCGGCGTGCGATGGCCACCATCGCGGGCGCCTCGATGATGGATTCGAGTGACCGGTCGCTCACCAGCACGATCTTGAGGGCAGAGGTCAGCCGGTGCGCTCTCGTGCATTTCAGATCGGCCAGGCTGCACAGTGCGCGCAGGGCGCTGGGATTGAGCCTATGGGTGTTCTCGACGACGAGCAGCGGCGGCCGGTGTCTTGCGGCCTGCTGCACCGCGAACACCCGGATCATCGCGAGGAGTTCACCGTCGGTGCGGAAATCGGCTTCATAGCCGAACTGGTGCAGCGTCGCTTCGAGCAACGTCGTGGTGTTGAGCCCGGTGCCGTCGACGACCGCGCATTCCTGATCGTCGTCGCGCGTATCGACAAGATGCTGGACAAGCGTGGATTTGCCGGATAAAGGCGGGCCCTGCAACAGGGCCAGCCCAGTCGGCTTCTCGCAGGCACTTCGTATTGCCTCGAGTCCCTCAAGGTGCGAGGCATAGGATACAATCGGCGCCGGTTTGCCCTGGGTGCGGAAGGGTTGCTCCTTGAGTCCTGCCGCGGTTAGATCCATACGCTTGAATTCGCTCCTGTTGTTGTTGCGTAATACGCGCTGTTATCGTTGCCCGCCGCGCGTTTTTATGTCCAAATCGGGCCCGATTCTTCAGTCTACGATCGTGCGGCAAGCTGTGCAAACGACAATTGGTGAAATCTTTGCGTATCAACCAGACGCGGACGCGTTCTCTAAATTGGTTTAGAAAAATCAGGTAAGACAATGACTAGAAAAGATTTAGAGCGCTTAATCCAAGGCGTCTTTGAACGGCGACGGGACCTAAGACCTTGACTGCACAACTTTCGGCCGAGAACCTGACGCTCTTCCGTGGCGACCGTTGCCTGTTCCGCGGGGTCGGTTTTGCGCTGAATTCCGGTGAACTTCTGATCCTCGAGGGGTCGAACGGCAGCGGCAAGACGAGCCTCATGAAGGCGATTGTGGGCATGCTCGATCTGGAGAAAGGCGTAGTGAGCTGGAATGGTATGCCGGTAGCCGAGCAACGGCAGGTATTCCATGGCGCGCTGGTGTGGACCGCACACCGCGTGGGACTCAAGGCGGATCTCACCCTGGTCGAGAACCTGCGTTTCGAGGCGGCATTGCGCCCGCAGGGCAGCGACGACCTCGAGACCGTACTCGAGCGCCTGGAGATCAGTCGACTCAAACCGTTGCCGCTGCGCTCACTGTCGGCAGGCCAGCAGCGTCGTGTCGCGCTTGCCCGCATGTTGCTCGCCGACGTGCCGCTGTGGCTGATGGACGAGCCGTTCACGAACCTCGACCGCGAAGGGCGCGCACTGGTCATGGAACTCGTCAAGGAACACCTGGACAAAGGCGGGATGTGCGTCATGGCGGCCCACCAGGATGTCGAGATCGACGCACCGGTCAAGAAGGTAGTCCTGCAATGACGAATCCCGAGCGACACATGCCGAGCATGACGAGCGGGCTCCTTGCTGTGGCGAGGCGGGACCTGCTGCTCGCATGGAAAAGGCCCGGAGACGTGCTCAACCCGCTGTTTTTCTTTGCCATGGTCTGCACGCTGTTCCCGCTCGCCGTTGGGCCGAGTGCCGAGCAGCTCACGTTCAGTGGTCCCGGCGTATTGTGGGTCGCGGCATTGCTCGCCATGCTGATTTCGCTGAACAGCCTGTTCATTTCCGATTTCGACGACGGCAGCCTGGAGCAGCTCCTGATCAGCCCGCAGCCCTTGCCGCTGGTGGGGCTGGGCAAGACCATCTCTCACTGGCTGACCAGCGGCTTGCCGCTCGTACTGGTTTCTCCTATCGTGGCTATCACTTATCGCATGCCGGGCGACGTTGTCTTAGTGTTGATGCTGACCCTGACGCTCGGTACTGTTAGCCTGAGTTTGTTAGGCTCTATAGGGGCGGCGCTGACGGTCGGCCTGCACCGCGGCACCGCGTTGCTAAGCCTGCTGATCTTGCCGTTGTCGATGCCGGTGCTCATCATCGGCGCCAATACCGTGTCGCTCGCGGCCGGTAACGAGACATATTCAGCCGGAATCTGGGCACTGGCCGCCTACGCAGTCGGTACGCTGAGTCTGGCGCCTTATGCAACAGCCGCCGCATTACGAATCAGTAACGAGTAGAATCCCCGCCCATGTGGAAATGGTTTCACCAGCTGGCGTCGCCGCCACACTTCTATAGGATTGCCCCGACCTTCAGCCTCGTGCTGCTGTTGCCGGGCCTTGCCCTCATCGCCTATGGCGTCTATGCCGGCCTGTTTCTGGCGCCCATGGACTACCAGCAGGGCGATGCCTTCCGGATCATCTATATCCATGTGCCTTCGGCGTACCTGTCGTTGATGGCGTACATGATCATGGCCGTCGCCGGCGGCATCGGGCTGATCTGGCGCATGAAGCTCGCCCATGCCGTTGCCGCGTCCGCGGCGCCGCTCGGTGCGTGGTTCACGTTCCTCGCCCTGGCCACAGGCTCCATCTGGGGCCGGCCGATGTGGGGCACCTGGTGGGAATGGGCGGATCCGCGCATGATGTCGGAACTGATCCTGCTGTTCTTCTACTTCGGCTACATGGCGCTCAGGGGAGCGATCGACGACACGGCCAAGGCGGACAAGGCGAGCGCGGTGCTGGCGCTCGTCGGCGTCATCAACGTCATCATCGTGCATTACTCGGTAACGTGGTGGAGTTCCCTGCACCAGGGGCAGACGATCATGGCCAAGGAGGGTCCCGCGATGGATCCGGGCATGCTGTATCCTCTGCTGGCGAATATTTTCGGCTTCACGCTGTTGTTCGGGTCGCTGATCCTGCGGCGCACCCGGACCGAGGTGCTGTTCCGCGAGCGCCGGACGCGTTGGGTCAAGGAAATGATTTTGGCTCCGGAGGGTCAAAGATGATGGAAAGTCTCGCGATGGGCGGCTACGGGGCGTATGTGTGGACCTGTTTCGGGCTCGCGGCGGCCGTGCTGATCATCAATGAATGGCGGGTACGTGCCCGCCAGGCGACTGTGTACAAGGAAATCGAAGTGCGCATCAAGGCGCTGGAGGATAGTGCATGAAACCCAGGCAGCAACGAATGCTGGCCGTAGGCCTCGTTGCGGTCGGACTGGCGATCGCGGCGACGTTCACGTTGCGGGCGTTCAAAGACAACATGATGTTTTTCGTGGAGATCTCCGACGTCATGGCGGGGAACTACCCCAAGGAACGAAACTTCCGCATCGGCGGGCTCGTGGTGGCCGGCACGATCGAACGCGAGGAAGGCTCGATGGACATGTCGTTCATGGTCACGGATACGCGCTGCGCGCTGCCGGTGACCTACAGCGGTGTGGTTCCCGACCTGTTCCGCGAAGGCCAGGGCGTGGTTGCGCACGGGCGCATGGACGGCGGCGGCACCTTCGTCGCCGACAAGATCATGGCGAAGCACGACGAGGAATACATGGCGCCGGAAGTCGCGGAGTCCATTGCCAAACACGTCGAGGACCAGACCGCGTCCGTGCAGCACCTGTCCACGGAGTGCAGTCCCAGTGATTCCTGAAATCGGCCATTTCGCGCTGATCCTGGCGCTGTCGCTCGCGCTTTGCCAGGGCATCATCCCGCTCGTCGGCGCGCATCGTAACGACGCGGCGATGATGGCAGTCGGGCGAACCGCGGCCAACGGCCAGCTCTTCTTCGTCGTATTCGCGTTCGCCTGCCTGGTCTGGGCTTTCGTTCAGAGCGACTTTTCCGTGCTGTACGTCGCCAATCATTCGCAGCTCTCGCTGCCGACGATCTACAAGGTATCCGCCGTATGGGGTGCCCACGAGGGCTCCCTGCTGATGTGGATCCTGATCCTCGCGATCTGGACCGTCGCGGTAAGCTACTTCAGCGACAATCTTCCGGCCGTCTTCTCCGCGCGCGTCATCGGCGTGCTCGGGCTGCTGTCGACCGGTTTCCTGCTGTTCACGTTGCTGACGTCCAATCCCTTCGAGCGGCTGACGCCGGCGCCGGCGGATGGCGCAGACCTCAACCCCCTGCTGCAGGACCCGGGTCTTGCCATTCACCCACCCATCCTCTACACGGGATACGTTGGCTTCTCGGTCGCGTTCGCGTTCGCCATTGCGGCGATGATCAGCGGCAATCTCGACCAGAAATGGGCGAAATGGACGCGGCCGTGGACGACGGTGGCCTGGCTGTTCCTGACAGTGGGCATCGCGCTCGGCAGCTGGTGGGCCTATTACGAGCTCGGCTGGGGCGGCTGGTGGTTCTGGGACCCGGTCGAGAACGCCTCTTTCATGCCGTGGCTGGTCGGCACGGCGCTCATTCATTCGCTCGCGGTCTCTGAAAGGCGCGGACTGTTCAAGAGCTGGACGCTGCTGCTGGCGATTGCCGCGTTCTCACTCAGCCTGCTTGGAACATTCCTTGTTCGTTCGGGGATACTCGTCTCGGTGCACGCATTTGCAACGGACCCGACCCGCGGCTTCTTCATCCTCGGTTTCCTCGGCGTTGTCATCCTCAGCGCACTAGTGCTGTATGCCTGGCGGGCACCGGGACTCGATTCAACGGCCGGCTTCAGGCCGCTGTCGCGTGAGACCTTCCTGCTGCTGAACAATGTGCTGCTCGTTATCGCGGCCTTACTGGTCTTTATCGGCACGCTGGCGCCACTGGTCGTGGAAGTGCTCAATGCCGGCAAGATCTCCGTCGGTGCGCCGTGGTTCAACGTCGCGTTCGCTATCCCGATGCTCCCGCTCGTGCTGCTCATGGGCCTCGGGATGCATGCTGCGTGGCGTTCGCAGCCGGTAGAGCCCTGGCTGCGCAGATTGCGTATCCCGGCCGCGGTCGCGCTGGCTGTCGGTATCGCCATTCCCGTGTTTCACGGTGGCGCGTTCGGCGCGCTGGCCGTGGTCGGCTGTATTGCCGGGGTCTGGATTATCGTGGTGTCGCTCATCCAGCCGCTGCGCGTCTGGCGCAGCAAGGTCAGGCTCACACCTTCCGTGCTCGGCATGTCGATTGCCCATATCGGCGTCGGGCTGTTTGTGCTCGGGGTCACCATGGTGAACACTTTCGGCATCGAGACGGATCGTGCGCTGCGGCCCGGAGATTCGATCGAGATCGGCAAATACCAGTACGAGATGCGCGAGCTGCGCGATGTACAGGGACCGAACTACAGCGCGCGTGAGGCGGTGATCGAAATCCGCCGCAATGGCGATTTCGTCGCCGAAGTGCGCCCGCAGAAGCGCCAGTATCTGGTACAGAAGAGCCCCATGACGGAAGCGGGCATCGACGCCGGTCTGACCCGCGACCTGTTTGTCGCGATGGGTGACCAGATCGGCACCGACACATGGAGCGTGCGTGTCCAGTACAAGCCGATGATCCGCTTCATCTGGCTCGGCTGTCTCGTCATGGCGCTCGGTGGCCTGATCGCCGCCAGCGACCGGCGCTACCGCATGGTAGCGGCAGAAAGTCCTGCCACCGGCAAGGTAGTGGCGGAGACAGCCTGATGCGATTCGCCATTCCCATCGTCGTATTCCTGCTGCTGGTCGTGGTGTTTTCTTTCGGCCTGTTCAACGACCCGCGCGAACTGCCATCGCCGTTTCTCGGCGAGCAGGCGCCCACCTTCCAGTCCACGTCGCTGACCGCACCGGATCGTACGGTAGGCTCGGCGGACTACGCGGGCAAAATGGCGCTCGTCAATGTCTGGGCGACCTGGTGTGTCGGTTGCCGCCAGGAGCACGGATTTCTCATGCAGCTTGCGCATTCGGGCGCGATACCGATCTACGGCATCAACTGGCGCGATAATCGCGAGGAAGCACTGCGCTGGCTCGAGCAGCTCGGCGACCCCTACAAGTTCTCGGCATTCGACGAGGATGGCCGCGTCGGCATCGACTGGGGCGTCTACGGCGCGCCGGAGACGTTCCTGATCAGCCCGGACGGCATCGTCCTGCATAAACACCTCGGCCCGCTGGATGCGGCATCCTGGCAGGAAGATTTTGTGCCCCTTATCGAAGCGGGGGAGCCAACGTCATGAGACGGTTCATTGCGTGTGCTCTGCTGCTTGCGTTTGCCTCGGCAGCGCTGGCCATCGACACCGACAAGGCCTTCGATGACCCGGCACTGCAGGCGCGCTACGAACACATCATCGAGGAAGTCCGCTGCCTGAAATGCCAGAACCAGAGCATCAAGGACTCGAACGCGTTCCTCGCCGGCGACCTGCGGCGCGAGATCCGGCGCATGCTGAGCGAAGGCAAGACGGACGAGGAGATCTACGATTTCCTGGTGACTCGCTACGGCGAGTTCGCGCTCTACCGCCCGCGTATGTCGGGCAAGACCCTGGTCTTGTGGATTGCGCCGATCGTGCTGTTGCTCGCTGGCGGCTTTGTGCTCGTGAATATCCTTCGGCGCCGCATGGCCATGCCCATGGAAGGCGACGCGGCGGCCGAGGAGTAGAACGCTCATGCTGTGGTTAACGCTTGGTGTCATGAGTTTCGCGGGCGTGGTCTTCACGGTATGGCCGTTCCTGCGCGAGAACTCGCGGAACTTCGGCGTGGTAGCGACGGCCGTGCTGTTTGTCGTTGTGTCGTCGGCGGGCCTGTACGCCATGCTGGGAAGCCCGGGGCTGCAGAACCAGGCGCAGACGCATGGCGGTAGCGTGGCCGGCGACATGGTCGAGGTGGTCGAAAATCTGGCCAAGCGCCTCGAGGGCAATCCCGACGATGTCGGCGGCTGGCGGATGCTGGGCAGGTCGTACATGTCTCTCAACAACTACGCGGGGGCCGTTGCGGCATTCGAGCGCGTCGTGGATCTCGAGAACGGGCGTAACGCCCAGGGCCTCGTCGAACTCGGCGAAGCCGTGCTCGCGGCCGAGGGCGGGCAAACCATGCCGCAGCGAGCGATGTCCTTGTTCGAGAATGCGCTGGCGATCGAACCGAACAACCAGGCGGCGCTTTTCTGGGGCGGTCTCGCGGCGGGTAATCGCGGTGATACCGGGCTTGCGGCAGATCGCTGGGAGCGTCTGCTGGGCACGAATCCTCCGGCCGAAATCCGGGACGCCATTCAGCAACGCGTGGCAGAGTGGCGCGGCGAGACACCGCCGGCAGCGGCAGCCATGCAGCAGCCGGCAGCGGCTCAGCCGGCGCCCGAACCCGCGCCGCTGGAGGACGGTGCTATCGTGAGCGCGAGTATCGCGCTGTCGGAGGAAGCGCAAAGCGCGTTACCGGCAGACGCCATCGTGTTCGTGATCGCGCGCGACCCGGCGCAGCCGTCGCCGCCGATTGCGGTAACCCGTCGCAGGCTCGCCGAGCTGCCCGCGGTCGTCCAACTCGGCGATCGTGAATCGATGGTAGCCGGCCGGCAGCTGTCCGGTTTCGAGGAGTTCGAGCTGATTGCCCGCGTATCGCTGTCCGGGCAGCCGGTAAGCCAGCCGGGCGACTGGTTCGGCAGCATCATCGTGAAGCCGGCCGAGAACGGTTCGATAGCGCTATCGATCGATACGCCGGTCGAATAACGCGCACATCGTGGCGCTACCGGATATCCTCGCCCGCCAGCTCCGCATCCCGCTCATCGGAGCGCCGATGTTCATCGTATCGGTGCCCGATCTCGTCGTCGCGCAGTGCACGGCAGGCATCGTCGGGTCCTTCCCGGCGCTCAACGCGCGGCCGCAGGAGCGCCTCGAGAAATGGATCGTGGACATCAAGGCACGCCTCGCGGCCTATTCGGAGGCCCATCCCGATGCACCGGTCGCGCCGTTCGCCGTGAACCAGATCGTTCACCGCAGCAACACGCGGCTGCAGGCCGACATGGAAATCTGCGTGCGGCACGAGGTGCCGATCGTGATTACGAGCCTGCGCCCGCCGGGCGACGTCGTTGCCGCGGTCCACAGCTACGGTGGACTGGTATTCCACGACGTCATCAGCCTGCGGCATGCACACAAGGCGATGGAGCAGGGCGTGGATGGCATCATCGCGGTATGTGCCGGTGCGGGCGGCCACGCAGGTCCGTTGAGCCCTTTTGCGCTGGTCAAGGAGATCCGGCGCGAGTTCGACGGCGTGGTGATCCTGTCTGGCGCCATGTCGAGCGGCGGTGACATCGTGGCGGCGCAGGCCATGGGCGCTGATCTTGCCTATTTTGGCACGCGCTTCATCGCCACGCAGGAAGCGAATGCGCCCGACGCGTACAAACAGATGGTCGTGTCGAGCAAGGCTGCCGACATCGTCTACACGCCGGTATTCACGGGCGTTCACGGCAGCTACCTGCGCGGCAGTATCGAGAATGCCGGGCTGGACCCGGACAATCTGCCGGACGCCGACGCTTTGGCGATGGACTTCGCCAGTTCGGCCAAATCCGACGCAAAAGCCTGGCGCGATATCTGGGGGGCAGGACAGGGTGTCGGCAACATCGACGACGTGCTGCCCGCGCACGATCTGGTCCTGCGCATCGAAGCCGAGTACCAGGACACTCGCGCCCGTCTCCTCGGCACGGCTCCGGCCCCGGCGTGAAAGCCATCGCGCTGTCCTACCTCTTCGTCGCCGTCGGCGGTGGCCTGGGGGCGATGGCGCGATTCGCTTTGAACGTATTCCTGCAAAGGGATACCGCGTTTCCGTGGGGTACGCTGGTCGCCAATCTCCTTGGATGCCTCGTGATGGGTGTCATCGCGCATCTCGTTGCGGCATCCTCGTGGTTCAACGAGGCAGGCATCATTCCGGATCAATACCGCTTGCTGTTCGCCATCGGTTTCTGCGGCAGCTTCACCACGCTCTCTGCGCTGGTCATGGAACTGCATACCATGCTGCAGCGGGGCGAGTTGTTCGGTTCGTTCGCCTACATCACCGTGACGATGGTGGGCGGCTTCGCCTGCTTCTACCTCGGCTACGTCGTGACGCGCGCGTTATCACCTATGTCAGGCGCCTGACGCCCTGTTCCAGGATGGTCATGATCGGGTCGAGCCAGTCCTGGTGCTCCGGCTTCATCAGCACGGAGCGCAGACACGTCACCGTGTCGGAATTCACACGAATGCCGGGAGCGTAGCTCCGCAACATCTCGGCCGGCAGCTCGATCAGCGCCAGGTGCAGCTTGTCCTCGGCGGCGAATCGGAAGAGCTGCTTCGCCCGCGCCGAGGCTGTCGCCGTATCCGCGGCGTCGACCGCGTACACGACGATGTCCAGATCCGGCTGCATCAGCGGGCAAAACGACGCGCTCGCGTCGAGGCGCGAGCGGAAATCGCGCGCGGCCCGAAGACAACGGTCCAGGTCTTCGGAAAAGGCGCCCCCTCTGAGCGGCGGCAGCAGCTGGTGCGTCGCCCACAAAGCGACGGCAGAGGCGCCGGGACGCGAGCACTCGAGGCTGATCTCGCCGAGATGGAGCTCGTCTGAGCTGAAATAGGTAAACGGCGAGTCGTGCTTGTAGAAGCGGCCGTCGGTGGGGTCGCGGAACAGCACGCAGCCGCAGCCGTAGGGTTGCAGACCGTGCTTGTGCGGATCGATGACGATGGAATCGACATCGCGCATTTGGTCGAAGACGGCCCGCGCCTTGTCATCCAGCTCGTTCGCGAGCGTGAAGTAGCCGCCATAGGCCGCATCCGCGTGGACGCGAATGCCGGATGCCCGGGCCCGCTCCAGGATGTCGGGCAGCGGTTCGACGTCACCGAATCCCGTCGTGCCGATGGTTGCGACCACGGTGCCGATGTCACCGCGATTCAGGAGTTCGTCGAGGTGCGACAGGTCCATGTGTCCTTCCGGCGTACAGCGGACGGCGGTGAAAGGGATCCCGAGTACGTCGCAAATGCGTTCATGGGTGTAGTGCGCCTGTTCCGAGGCAACGATGCGTCGGCCCGGACGCAGGCGGCCCGAGATCCACAGGGCCTCGAGGTTTGCCATCGTCCCGCCGCCTGTGAGGTGGCCCAGCGGCGCCTCCCAGCCGAACATGTTGCCGATCTCGACGATGCATTCCTTTTCCATTGCCGAACTCGCGCGTCCGCCGTCGAGCGCATGATTGTTGGGGTTGATCCACAGCGACAGCGCGTAGGCGATGCGTGCGACGGGATGCGGCGGTTTCAGCATCTGGCCGGCATAGAGCGGATGGAAATAGGGATAGTTGTCCTGCATGCGAATGGCGACCTGCTGCAGGACATCGGCAACCGCATCGACGTCGAACTCGGGCGTGAAGCGTGGCAGCCCGGCGAAACCCGTTTCCAGTTTCTCGAGGGCGGCGCGCAATACGTCCAGTTCGGCAGGGTTGATCATGAGTCCGGTCCGTTGGGCACAGGCCGCGAGCTTACCGTAAAAACGGCCGTACCCGCATGATCGGGCCGGTTACAATTCCGGGATGGACCTGATCGCAGCTGCCGTCCCGTTTTTCCTGCTCGCAGTGCTCGTCGAACTGGCGATAGACCGGAGTCGAGGCGCGGGGCTGTATCGCGCCAACGATGCGATCAACAGTCTCAGCGCCGGCACACTGAGCACCACGATCGGTTATTTCACGAAGCTGCTGCCGCTCATCGCCTGGGGATTTGTACTCGAGAACTTTGCGCTCATCGATATGCCGCTGAGCTGGTTCGATGCCTCGCCGCGCGGCATCGCGCTCTGGATAACGGCCGCGCTGGCCTGGGACTTGTGTTACTACTGGTTCCACCGTTTCAGCCACGAGATCTCCATCCTCTGGGCCGCCCATGCCGTGCATCACCAGAGCGAGGATTACAATCTGTCGACGGCGCTGCGCCAGACGAGCACCGGCTTCCTCTTCGGCTGGATCTTCTACCTGCCATTGTTTCTTATCGGCTTTCCGCTCGAGGTCCTCGTGACCGTGAATGCGGTCAATCTGATCTACCAGTTCTGGGTGCACACGCAGGTGATACGCCGAATGGGCGCACTGGACCGGATCCTGGTAACGCCGTCGAACCACCGTGTACACCATGCGCAGAACGAGCGTTACATCGACAAGAACTACGGTGGCATGCTGATCCTGTGGGACCGCCTGTTCGGTACCTTCGAGGACGAACGGGAGGACGAGCCGGTGGTATTCGGGGTCCGGAAGCCGCTGGCCAACTGGAATCCTTTCTGGGCCAATCTGCAGGTCTACGACTACCTGTTATTCGACGCGCGGCACGCCCGGCGGTGGCGGGACAAGCTGGGTATCTGGTTTAGGCGAACGGGCTGGCGACCGCCGGACGTGGAAGAACGATTTCCGAAGCAGCGGGCGGATCTTGCCGCGTTCGAGAAATTCGATCCGCCGATTCCCGGGGCACTGCGGCGCTACGCCCTTGCGCAGTTCGGCGCGGCGATCGCAGCGACGCTCGGAATCGCGGCTTTGTTCGCCACCTCCGGCGCGAGGGCAGTGCTGATGCCCTGCACGTTGCTGTGGGTGTTGCTGTACACGCTGGGGATCCTGAACGAGCGGCGGCCTTACGCGGTGCGCATCGAACTGGCCCGATTGCTGCTTGTCGTGCCGGCGGGGGTGCTGGGCATCGCGCTCACGGGCGACCTGGCAGTGCCGTCATCCTGGCTCTGGACGGGCGCCGGGATCTATCTTGCGGTGTCGCTGGCGGGGCTTTACGGGGCGACTCGAGGTGCTACAAAAAATATTTTAAAACAGGATGTTATTAGCTATAAATAAAGCTATTTATGAGGTTCTAGAGTGACGGAATTCAAGCGCAGCAAGGTGCGATCGGGCGCTCCCTGGGAATCGGTAGTCGGCTACTCGCGTGCCGTGAGAGTGGGGCGTTTCGTCGCCGTGTCCGGTTCTGCCGCGATCGACACCGGCGGCACGCTGGTCGGCGAGGGGGATATGTATGCGCAGGCAAAACAGTGCATCGAGGTCATCGAAACCGCGCTCGAAACCGCGGGTGGGCGTCTTGCCGACGTCGTACGCACGCGGACCTTCGTGACGGATATCGAACGCTGGGCCGATGTCGGCCGCGCGCACCAGGAAGCTTTCGGCGACGTGATGCCCGCTACCTCGATGGTCGAGGTGTCGCGCCTCATCGATCCCGGAATGCTGGTGGAAATCGAGGCGGACGCGATAATCGGCGACGATTAGTCCGGCCGGGCTTCAGTCCGGCACGCGAGTCCAGGTTTCCGTGCGGCCGAGCATCGGCACACCGATATAGCCGCGAACCTTCAGCGTGTCGCCGTCGACATGGGTAATGATGGCACGGTAGGTCTTGCCGCTGTTGGGGTCGTATATCGTGCCGCCGGTCCAGCGGCTGTCACCGTCGTACGCAAAATTCGCGAATAGTTCGAGTCCGGTCAGCGGACGATCCCGCAGCGCGGGGTCGGGGTTTTTTTCGTCCCTGTCCGGGCGCTCATCATCGGCGTTGGGCGAGCCTTTGACGACTCCGCTGAGGCCGTCGCCTGCGAACGTGATCTGGATCCAGCCGTCGCCGTCGCCACTGAGCCAGGTACCTTCAATCGGAGGCACGTTGTCGGCCTCGCTCGCGGTAAGCACCCCGAGCAGCAAGGTGATGAGGAGGGTTTTTCCGATTTGTGGATTCATGCATGGTCCCGGGTATGATGCCCTGACTTCGCAATTCTAACCAGGCAGCGGGGAGGCAACGTGCTGAGGCGAAATTTTCTGCGTTCGATCGTCGGCCTCGTGCTGGCTTCGCTGACCGGCCTGCGTCCCGCCCTGGGGAGAGCCGGCGGATCGCCGAGATTCGACCACGGCGTGGCCAGCGGGGATCCGCTGAGCGACGGTTTCATCCTTTGGACGCGCGTCAGCGGTGCGTCCGGCGATTCTCTGCCGGTGCGCTGGCTGATCGCGAGCGACCCGGACATGACCCGGGTCGTGCGCCAAGGTGTCGTCCGGACGGATGACTGGTCCGATTACACGGTCAAGGCGGATGTGCGCGGGATGCCGTCCGGATCCACGTTCTACTATCGTTTCGAGATCGACGGTGTCGAGTCGGTCGTCGGCCGGACGCGGACATTGCCGGAAGATGCCGTCGACAGGGCGCGATTCGCGGTCGTGAGCTGCTCGAACCACCCTGCCGGCTATTTCAACGTCTATCGGGACATCGCCTCGACCGGCGACCTCGACGCCGTCATTCACCTTGGCGACTATATCTACGAATACGGTCCGGGGCAGTACGCGACGGAACATGCGGATCGGCTCGGCCGGCTACCGGAGCCGGCGGCCGAGTTGCAGTCGCTTGATGACTATCGGCGGCGACATGCGCAGTACAAGTCAGACCCCGATTCCATCGCGATGCACCGACAGCACCCGCTGATCGCGGTCTGGGATGACCACGAGATCGCCAATGATGCATGGCGGGGAGGTGCTGAAAACCACCAGGACGACGAGGGGGGCTGGCAGGATCGGCGCGACGCGGCTATCCGTGCCTGGTTCGAGTGGATGCCGGTGCGGGGCGTGCCGAGCGGCGCCGACACCCGAATCTTCAGGCGGTTTCGCTACGGGAACCTGCTGTCGCTGATCATGCTCGATACGCGCCTCCATGGCCGCGACAGGCAGCCGGACGCCGGCGCGTCGGTCACGCCGGAATCCGTGTCGACCGCGCTGCAGGACCCAGAGCGACGCATGCTGGGGCATCGCCAGGAGGGTTGGTTGCGGCGAACGCTCGCGGCGGATTCGGAGACGACGTGGCAGGTCATCGGACAGCAGGTCATGCTGGCGCCGGTGCTCGCGCCCGACCTCGGGCCCTTGCTCGATCACGAGCGTCCGTCAATGTTGCCTCGTGAGCAGCTGGATCATTACGTGGCCCTGAGCGAGGGCAACCCGCCGATGGTGCTCGATACCTGGAACGGCTACCCGCACGCGCGCGAGGCGTTGCTTCGTGACCTGCAGCAACTCGCACGCAACCCGGTCGTGTTGAGCGGCGACCTGCACACGTCGATGGCAAATAATGTCGTTCCGCATGACGGCGAGAAGCCCGTCGCGGTCGAGATCATGCCGCCCGCCGTTTCGTCCCCGGGATTCGACGAATACCTTCCGTTGCGCGAGCCGGACGCACTCACGAGGGCCACGCAGGCCGTCAATCCTGCCGTCCGCTACATGGACACGCAGCGGCGGGGCTGGGTGCGGCTCACGTTGACCAGCGTCGAATGCGCCGCGGAGTGGCACCTCGTCGATACCGTCCATTCGCGCGACTACACGAAAGTGGTGGATGGCCGTTTCGCGGTCAGATCCGGTGACATCGGTGCCGGACTGCGCGACATCCGCAGGGAATGAGCCGACGCGTCCGACTGTCCGCCGCCGAGGCACGGCGCATCGCGCTGGCGGCCCAGAGCATGCACCGGGAACGGCCCGCGTGTGCGCCCGACGCCCGGCATTTCCGACGAGCCATGCAGGCGCTGCAGGTGCTGCAACTCGACTTCGTCAACGTGCTCGTTCCCGCCCACTATCTCGTCCTGTGGTCGCGCCTCGGCGCCTATGACCGGCAACGATTCGATCGCTTCGTCTATGACGAGGGAAACTACATCGAACAATGGGCGCACGAAGCCTCGATCGTGCCGAGCGATGCCTGGCCGTTGCTCGCGCACCGGCGCGCGGCGCACGCGCCCTCGAAGCACAATCCCCTTCACAGGCTGCGTAATCGCAAGGCGTACCTGGATACCGTCCTGGATCAGGTTCGCCGTGACGGCGCGCTGACCGCAGCGGACCTGCCGCCGCTCCCCGGGCCGACGCGCAAGCCGGGCGACTGGCATCGCTCCATACCGCGCTGGGCGCTCGAGCATCATTTCGCACGCGGCGACCTCGCCGTGTCCCGGCGCCTGCGCAATTTTCAGCGGGTATACGATCTCCCGGAGCGGGTCATCCCGCGACGTCAGATCGCCACGTCGCACGACAGGGAGGCAGCGGATCGCGAGATGTTGCGCCGCGCCTCACTGGCACTGGGCGTAGCCACGCGGCACGACCTCGCCGATTACTTTCGCATGCCGCCCGGAGGCGTCACAGCACGGATCGAGGAACTG
Organism: Gammaproteobacteria bacterium; assembly: GCA_009937525.1. GTDB lineage: Bacteria > Pseudomonadota > Gammaproteobacteria > Steroidobacterales > Woeseiaceae > UBA1847. Next base: position 4,094 of record JAACFE010000018.1, on the reverse strand, counting down.
GTCGAGGCGGGAACACTCGCCTGCATCGAAGTGGAAAACTGGAATGAGCCGGGCTACCTCTCGGCGTCAGCCCGCTGTCCCCGCAGCGTCGAAGGGGCGTCGTTGCTGTCGCCGTTTGATCCGATCGTCTGGTACAGGCCCAGGGCCGAGCGCCTGTTCGATTTTCATTACCGAATCGAGATCTACGTGCCCGCCGCGAAACGCAAATGGGGATACTATGTGCTACCGTTCCGCGTCGGCGACCGCATTGTCGCACGAGTCGATCTAAAGGCGGATCGTAAGGCCGGGCGACTGCGGGTACTGGCAGCACACGAGGAGCCCGGGGTGCACGTCGGCGAATGTGCCGATGCGCTTGCCCGCGAACTGCGTTCCCTGAGCGACTGGCTCTGCCTTGACAGCATCCAGGTGACGCGAAACAGTCCGTTCGCGCGCGCGTTGGCCACCGTCCTGCCACCCTGACCACGGATCCAACCATGTCCGCAAAGAGTGTCATTGATCTGCTCATAGAGGCCAGGACACGGGACCTTGGAAAGTTCTCCGTGCGCCGTTCCTTGCCGGACCGGCGACGCCAGCGGGTCGGGCCGTTCATCTTTTTCGATCACATGGGCGCGGCGGAATTTCAGCCGGGAACCGGCGTGGATGTACGCGCGCATCCACATATCGGCCTCGCGACGATTACCTACCTGTTCGAGGGAGAGATCCTGCACCGGGACAGCCTCGGCTACGTGCAAACGATCCACCCCGGGGCCGTGAACTGGATGATGGCGGGCCGGGGCATCGTGCATTCAGAGAAGGTTACCGAGGCAGTGCTTGCGAGTGGCCAGCGCCTGCATGGGCTGCAGACCTGGGTGGCTCTGCCGATCGAAGCGGAGGAGGACGAGCCGACATTCCAGCACTATCCGGCCGACGACATACCGGTGGTCGCGGTCGAAGGCGTCGAGATTCGCGTGGTTCTCGGTTCTGCGTTCGGCGTCTCGTCGCCGGTAGCGACCCGGAGCGAAACTCTTTACGTCGAGGTCAATCTCGATCCCGGACAATCGGTTGCGATCCCGGCCGCCGAGGAACTGGCGGTATACGTTGTCGAAGGCAGCGTCGCGATCAACGAGGAATTCGTCCACGCGGGAATGCTTGCCGTGCTGGAGAGCGGAGCGAGCGGCACGGTGACCGCAGGGACGCCGGCCAGGATCATGTTCGCAGGGGGCGATGCGCTGCAGGGCGAGCGCGTCATATGGTGGAACTTCGTCAGCAGTTCGCGCGAGCGCCTCGAGCAGGCGAAAGAGGACTGGCGCGAGCAGCGTTTCGACGCGGTGCCCGGCGAAACCGACTTCATGCCGCTGCCTGAGCGCCGGCGAGAGTAGCAGCGTAGCGGCAGCATGCCGCCGCTACGCGGAACGGGCTCCGGTATTACTCCTTGCAGCGCTGTTCGCGGTGCCGGTTTGCGCGCCGGTCGCGAATGGCCGCGCGCTCTTCCGGGCTCAGACTGTGAAATTCGGACAGCGACTGCGCCCGCACTGCCTGCGGCATTTGCAGCATGGCAGCAATGAGCGCCGATACAAGGAATCGGCTCGACGATGGCAGCCTCATGGAAGGACCTCCTTGGTCTGCAATTGATCAACGTGCATTTCTTCGACGCACTGACCGGACAACGGTTGACCGGCACGCGGAAGCGGCTGCCGCGTCGACGTTCCGGCCCTGTCTAAGCCACGGGAATTTGTGTATTTTGCGTCAGTTCGAATCGAATATGGCGTTAATCGATGTCGAGAATTGCCGGCATACTGGCCGTTGCGTCGCTTGCGCTCGCGGGCTGCACAATGCAACCGCGGCCGCAGCTGACCCCCATCGGTGATGCGATACCGGCCGGCGTGAGCCTTGCCGGGCGCTGGCAGTTGCGTGCGGAGGAGGATGATGCGGCACGGCGCATTCGCGAAGCCGAGTACAAGTCGGGTGGCGGAGTAGGGGATGCGGTAATTCCGGCGAAGCGCGATCGCGGTCGCAGCCAACGTGGCCCCGGCGGACCCTCCGTATACGTGTTTCTGAGGACCGGCAGTAAGCTCAAGATCACGCAGACGCCCGACGGCCTCTTCATCAGCTTCGATCGGTCCGTGGTCGAGGAATACCGGTTCCGGGAGCATCGCCTCGTCAATGTCGGGCCGATCGAGGCCGATCGTGCGTCCGGGTGGCAGGACGGCAGCTACGTCATCCAGACGCTCGACGGCAAAGGTGCGCTATTGCAGGAGACGTACGCGCTCGAGGAAGGAGGGGAAGTCCTCGTCAGGATCGTGTCCATCGTCTACAACGACGAGGAAATTCTTTCGTTGCGGCAGGCGTTCGAACGATTGCTATGAACTCAGGTGTCGAGCGCGGCGTATGTGCTGAGCTCGGCGCGCATCCTCAGCTTGCCTTTTCGATGTTGCTCGATGAGCACGGGCAGGAAACCGAGCTCTTCCACGCACCACAGTGTGGTGATCCTCGATGAATTCTCGGCCTGGTGCTGAATGCCGACCGCGCGGAAGTCACCGGCCGGCGTGCGGACCTCGCGTTCGCCGATGCTTCGCACGATCAGCGTCTTGAACTCGTCAATATCGAAAAGGACGTAACGTTCGTCGGCCCCGCCATTGAGCAGATCGTGCATCAACTGGTACTGGATGGCGACACGGTCGTGGACGATGCCGTCCAGCATTATCCTGATCTCTTCATCATTTACCGTGCCTGAGAGCTCGCTTCTGGACCAGTCGAAGGTTACCTCGGCGCGGGTGGCATCACTCGACAACGAATCCTCGGAACGGTACCAGCTGGCCCTGATGCCGCCCTCGCGGGTCGCGAATCGCGACTGCTCGTTGATCTCACCGTCCTTCAATAACCTGGCGAGACCCTGGGGTTCGATGACGTGGATCGCCTCGTAGCCGTTGTCGAATGGCCGGAGTTCTGTCCTCAGCCGGCCGCTAAGCACGCTGATCTTTACCTTGTACTCGGCGGAGTAGGGCGTCAGGGCCGGCTCCGCAAGAGCCGGCACGCCCGCCACCGCGACCAGCGCCAGGCAGGTGATGGCAAACTTCGTAAGAAATCGTCTCAACGGCGGGTTCTTCAAGTCCTGTCTCCGGATTTGTTGTCCAATGCTTCTTCGCATTGTTGCATTAGGGACATGACTCTACGCTGAACGTTCAACCTGTGAGGCTCGATTTCATCGAGTTTCACGTCCCGCGACACCAGGTACGGTTCGCCAACGGCGACGACTACGCGTGCGAACGGCTTCGGAATCATGAAGCTGTCCCAGCGCTTGAGGTACCAGGCGCGGTCGGCTGCGCAGGCGATCGGCACGATCGGCACGCCCGCGATTCTCGCCATCAGCACCGTGCCGGATTTGAATTCGTATTTCGGACCTCTCGGTCCATCTGCGGTCGTGACGATCGAGTAGCCGTCCTTGAGCATGCGCTGCTGGTCGCGGAGCGCCAGAGCGCCGCTCTGGTTGGCGGAGCCACGTATGACTTCCGCGCCCCAGGAACGTGCGATGCGCTCCGGAACCTCGCCATCGACAGAGCCGGAGATGAGAAAGCACAAGTTGTAACCACGCCGCAACCAGGTGCGCATGTACGCCGAACAGACGACGTGGTGCTGATGCCAGTAACAGGGTGCGGAAACGGTGTTGTCGTCCAGCAGCGCGGCAGCATGTTCCTCGCCGATGACGGGTTGATACCGGTAACTCTTGAGCAGTGCCCAGTTGATGAGCCGCAACAACGGCAGTCCGAGAGAGTAGTAGAGGCGCCTCGCAGGTGTCATACGACGAAAAGACGCGCTACTGCGGCGCGACTCGACGGAATCGAAATCGACGGGTTGCTGATCGCTCAAAGGGACTTCCCGATACTGTGACGGGCAAGTTTGCAGTATCGGTGAAGCGCCGGTCAATGTAGAATCCGCCTGCTTCCGGACATGACGAAGCCCTTCCCCTGTTCAATGAGTCTTACCCGTTCAGCAGTTCGCATACCGCCCGGACCATCGGGTCAGGTCCACCTGGGCATCGATCCCGAAACGCTTGATACATTGCTGCGGGCTCGCGACGAGTACGGCGACATAGTCAGCATCACGCGCCGCAACGG
>JAACFE010000093.1 GCA_009937525.1 Gammaproteobacteria bacterium | reverse complement strand
AACCGGCACCCGAGGAAGCCATCCGCTTCTACGCGGCCGCCGGCTTCTCCGAGGAAAACCTGCAGGAGTATCGCGACCGTTTCGGCTTCTTCGGCCGCCTGGTATCCAGGCTGCCGGAATCCTACCTGCGCATTCACGAGAACGACCGGCTCGCGCTCGGCGCGCATTCCTGGCGAGTGCTCATCGGACGCGGACACTCACCGGAACATGCCTGCCTGTATTGTGAAGACCAGAACCTGCTCATCTCGGGCGACCAGGTGCTGCCCACCATTTCAGCCAACGTCAGCGTATGGCCAACGGAACCGGCAGCGAACCCGATGAAACACTGGCTGGAGTCGCTCGCGGCACTGCGTGGGCGGATTCCGGAAGACGTACTCGTATTGCCGGCCCACGGCAGACCATTCCGCGGCGCCCGCGACCGTATCGACGCCATCGTGGGCGAACATGTGCAACGGCTGGAAAGCCTGCACGAGCACCTGGCGGAGCCGTGCCGCGCCGTCGACGTCTTCGACGTCCTCTACCGGCGGCGCGTACCCGGCAGTCATCGGGTGATGGCGACCGGCGAGGCCATCGCGCACCTGAACTACCTGCTGGCGGAGGGCAATGCGGTCGCCGAAATGGACGCGGATGGCGTCCGCTGGTATCGGCGGGCGTGATCAGGCAGGCAGCCGCGCACGCGCGAAGGTAAAGCCTCTGGCGTGCAGGGCGTATCGCCTGCCTGTTCGCTTGCAGTGACCCGCAAAAGTATATTGCCAAGAACAGCTCCGAAAAAAAGTTGAATATTTGTCCCGCTCTTGAGGACCCACGGAATAAAAAAGGGCCCGGCTGAAGCCGGGCCCTTGATTGCCACTTCCGTGTGTACGGGAAGCCCCCTAGTGCGAGGGTTCACCCGTGCAGACTTGCTCGTTGTTGTAGTCGTCGATGATCTCGTACAGGTACAGCGCCTGTTGGGCCAGAGGAGCCTTCGGGTTGTTCTTACCCTTGAGATCCTGCGGCGACAGGTAGCTGCCCGTGCCGGCGAAATTGACGACTGTGAGCACGTCGTCGGCGGCGGTGAGCAACTGCTCGAAGGTGCCGTCGAACCCGTACTCGCCGAGGAAGTCGAACCCGTCCGCGGTGCATGCACCGGCATCCTGGTTCAGCCGTGCCGCCAGCAGGGCTCTCGCCAGCGTGTAGGCGGCGTCGTTAGACCGGTTGACAGGATCGCCCTTATTATCGACATCCATCAGATCGCGAGCTTCGAGGATCAGAACGCCATCCTCGCAAGTTGCGACCGACAGGAAGTCACCGAGCTGCTGCGGGAGCAGGTCGTCGAGCAGGTAGACCCCCTCGTTATATCCGCCAAGCTTGGCGGCGGTCTCATCCTGGTTGCCACTGGAGCAGGTGTTCCAGTTCTTCCAGTAGCCCGGCGTCCGCGGCGCGCCACCCGGGAACGAGTTCTCGACGTTGAAGGTCAGGCTATTCCCGGTAGTCGCAGCCGTGAAGTCGAAGCACTGGATTTCCCCGGTCGGGAACTCTTCGCCCGGAGGACCGGCGTAGGTCAGGACGATACTGCCGTCCTGTTCCACGGTGATCTCGAACGTGTAACCGGCCGGAACCGGCGCCTCGCAGATGCTGTAAACGTCTGCCGGCACCAATGCCGCCGAGAAATCGAGATCCGCGCCGATACCCAGCGTGCTGACCACTTCTTCCTCCGTCGGCGTCCGAAGCTTCGGATCGACGTCCGGCGGTTGCGTGGCGTACGAGATGAGCGCAAACGCGATGTCCTTGCTCGGATCAGCCGGCACGCCGTTGGTGGTCTTGTAAAGGCCCACGGAGCTGGCTTCGCAGGTGTAGGACGTGCTCGCGTCATCCGAGTACTGGTTGCCTTCCTCGTCGACCAGCGTGGCCGTGTTGGAGAGATCGACCGTGTAGGTGCCGTCCTGGCCGTAGTCGGCCAGATCCAACGAGCAGATAGCGCTGTCGGTGGCGGTGAACGTATCGGGACCGTCCAGAGTCTGATTGAGCCCGATTTCAGTGTCACTCACCGTGGCCGAATCGTTGATCACTGTCTTCACGAAGTTCACGTCGGCCGTCGCGGTCTGGTCGGGATTGCCGACTGCCGAAACGGTGGCCGTGTTCAGCGTGGCCGAAGCGTCCGTCGGCGAGGCCGTGTACGTACAGGACGCCGTATCATTGGCCGCAACCGTGTAGCTCGAGCAAGTCACCGTGGCTGCCGTGCCGCCCACGTCGTTCAGCACGTCGCTGACGGAGAACGTCTGGGCAATCGACGCCGGGTTTGAGATCGAGATAGTGCCGGTCACGGCGAAGTTCTCGTCGATCACGGTCTCGGTGATGTCGATCGTCCAGGTCCATGTCGGATTATCGCCCGGGTAGAACGGACCACCGTCCGGACCGGTCACGGTCTTGCTGACACCCCAATCGTGCCGCTCGTCGTAGCCGGCGAGCGCGGTCTTGGTCGGTACCAGCGCCTTCAGCTCGCAAGCCACATCGACCTGAGCGTCGTCAGACAGATTGATGTTGCCGTTCAACGTCGCCGTGTTGATCTCGGTGTACGAGTATGACCCGTTCAGATAATCGCTCGGGCTCGATGAGCATTCGAACGTCTCCGGGAACGTCTTCGTGAAGTCGCCCGAGATCGTCTCCGAGTAGCTGAAGCGCGGATCGCTGAGCGTACCGGAATCGTAGCCGATCAGGTTCTCGGTGAAGGCTACCGTTGCTGTCGCGACCTGGTCGGGGTTGCCGGGCGCCGAGACGGTGGCCGTGTTCAGCGTGGCCGAAGCGTCCGCCGGCGAGGCCGTGTACGTGCAGGACGCCGTACCGCTGGCCGGAATTGTGTAGATGTCACACGTCACCGAAACTGGCGTGCCGTCGTTCAGCACGTCGCTGACGGAGAACGTCTGGGCAATCGTTGCCGGGTTGAAGATCGAGATGGTGCCGCTCACTGCGTAGTTGTCGGACACCTCGGTCTTGTCGGCCACCACTGTCCAGGTGGAGTCGAACGTGTCGCCTGCCTCGCCGCTGTGGCTGGCGGGAGCAACCGACTTGTCAAGCGTCCACGTGACCGTGCGGTCGTAGCCGGCGTCCGCGGTCTTGCTCGCTTCCAAAGCCGCAAGCGTGCAGGCCACATCGACACTTTCCGTATCGGACAGGTTGAGGTTCCCGTTCAACGTCGCCGTGTTGGTCTCGGTGTACGAGTACGTCCCGTCCGTGTAATCGCTTGCATCCGACGAGCATTCAAACGTCTCCGGGAACGTCTTCGTGAAGTCGTCCGAGACCTCCTGCGAGAAGCTGAAGCGATCATCAGCCAACGTCCCGCTGTCGTAGCCGATCAGGTTCTCGGTGAACGAAACCGGTGCCGTCGCGATCTGGTCGGCGTTGCCGGGTGCCGAGACCGTAGCCGTGTTCGCCGTGGCCGATCCGTCCGCCGGCGAAGCCGAGTACGAACAGACCACATTGCCACCGGGCGGAACCGCGGTGGCTGGGCAGGAAAATTCCGCCACCGTGCCGTCGTCCAACACGTCGCTGAGGCTGAAGGCCTGGGCGATGGCCGCCGGGTTGGAGATCGTGATACTGCCGGTCACCTGGTAGTTGTTGGACACTTCGGTCTTGTCCGCCACCACCGTCCAGATGGAGTCGAACGTGTCGCCCGCATTGCCGCTGTGGCTGGCCACGTCAACCGACTTGTCCAGCGTCCACGTGACCGTGCGATCATACGTGCCCGCTGCGGTCTTGCTCGGAGACAGCGGCTGCAGGATGCAGGTCACATCCACATTTTCCGTATCAGACAGGTTGATGTTGTCGTTCAACGTCGCCGTGTTGGGCACATTGAACGAATATGACCCGTTGATATAGTCCCCGGGATTCGCCGAACAGGTGAACGTCTGGCTGTAGTTCCAGGTCGTATCGCCGCTGATCACGGTATCCGGATTCGGGTTGAATTCGTTGTTATCCGACAGCGTCCCCGAGTCGTAGCCGATCAGGTTCTCGGTGAACGACACTGGCGCTGTGGCGGTTGTTCCTTCCACCGCCGAAGAGGTGACCGTGGCCGTGTTCAGCGTTGCCGAAGCGTCCGCCGGCGAGGCCGTATAGGTACAGGTCAGGCTGTCATTTGCCGGGACCGTGTCGCTCGGACAGGAGACCGTCGCCGACGTGCCATCGTTTAGCGCATCGGTGACCGTGACCGGGACGTCAAAAATGTTGTCGTTGTAGACCGTGATGTCGCCCGTCACCTCGTAGTTACCGGACACTTCAGTCTTGTCCGCGACCACCGTCCAGTTCGACGTGCCCGCATCCAGGCCCGCAGAACCCGTATGCGAATTCACATCCACGGACTTGTCCAACGTCCACGTCACCGTGCGGTCATACGAACCCGCCGCGGTCTTCTCCGCGCGCAGTGGATAGACCGGGTAGATGCACGCGTCGAGATGGCTGAGGGCGTTGTATTTGCCTTGTGTATTGACGCCATCGTGGAGACGCGTGTCGTTGGACACCGGACCGGAGTTGGTGGCGCCACTGACTGGCGGCTCATACTGGTACAGGAAGTAGTCTGCGGACTTGAACCACACCTCGGTGGCCACGCCGTCCGTGATGTTGAAGTCGAGTGTGTTGTCGGTGTGGACCGTGATCTCGACCGTGACGGTAACGCCGTTGATCACGATCGTTTCCGTGTAGGTCCCCGGGTTCTCCCCGACCGTTTGAAACTTATCGAAGAACTCGTATCCATCGTTAGCGCAGGCCTGCGGTCGGTCTGCCGGAAACGTCTTTTCTTGTGGCGTTACGTTCCACGTCGTTGTGGGCTCCCCGTGTGCGGTCGCCCACGCCGGGGCGGCGAATGACGTCGCGAACACCACTATAGTCGCCGCCATTAAGGGCTGCGCGAGGCGGCCGGCTGCGACGGGTAGTCTGCTCCAGTTCATGAATTTCTCCCTCAAGATCTTATTTCTTGACACAGTAGATTTTCGGCCGCTGCGAACAGCGGCCCGGCGATGTGTTGATTACTGGTTGCACTGGAAATGCAACTCGATTGCCGTTGGATAGTGTCGATTCAGGATGCATAAACCGTGCCGCGATCAGGCTGAGACCCCGAGAACCGCGTAGTTACTTGGCGTCGTCGCTCGATCCCGAGGCGTTAGCGGCGCTGCACGTGCTATTGGCTTTGTTACTGTAAGTTTGGCCGACATTGCAGCCACCAGGAGACCGCTATGGAAGAACCTTTTGCAGAACTAAAAGCGTTTGTCGGCACGTACAGCAAGAAATGAGGCCGGAAGGCCATCGAAAAACAGATAATCTGGAGTCCATGCAGTCACCGGCTGTAAAGGCTACCGACAAGAGAAAATATCAACACCTGTTGATTCGGAGACAGCGAATTTTTTTGCAGGCGATTGCATAAGGACATGACCCCAGTACATCCGAATGAAGATACATGGTTAACCTGCCTTGCGATCCTACTGGCGAGCGGAAGTTGATCGCCGCATAGGCCGCCCACCCGGTCAACCTGGCGATCCCGGGGCCCGTGCCAGGATGTGCAGCCTGCCGTTTCAGACGTGCTGCATCAGCACGGGAAGGCGGGTGTTATGAATCAAGAATTCAGTCGTGCCGCCCAACACTTTCTCGTACCAGCGCTGGCGGCTGTATGCGCCGGAAACGATCAGGTCGGCTTTCGTTTCCTTGCAGGCTTCCATGAGTTCGGATTCGACATGGCGGCCACGGGTCCTGACGTGCTGTGCCTTGACGCCCCAGTGCTTGAGGTACGCAGCGAGCTGCGCCCCTTTCGGGCCGGGCCGGTCTTCCGGTCCACAGGTCACAATGCTGACTTCGTCGGCAAGCTGCAGCAGCGGAATGGAGGCAGTCACGGTCCGCGTAACGCCGGCCCCCTGGTCCCAGGCAATGCAGACGCGATGACCGATCCTGATGCGGCCGGCCTGCGGCAGCAGCAGCACCGGCGTGGTGCAATGCATGAGCGCGGCGTGGAGGAACATGCCGGCCACGCCATTCTTGCGCCTGGGCCGTGAAATCACGATCAGGTCGGATAGCGGCCCGATGATACTCATGAGCTTGTGTGGAGATCCCACGCGTTCCGACCACAATGCGCCGGGTGCAACACGTGGACGGTGTATCAGTTCATAGCCGTGCTGTTCGGCAATCTGCTTGTACAGCGTCTCCGCGGCCGCGCGGGATTGACTCGTGCTCCTCCTGTGCCAGGCCTCCGCCGCAAATTCGGACGACAGGGTCAGGTCGGAATCCTTGTGCGGCCGGAAGTGACAACCGCTCACGCTGGCGCCGAGCTTGTTACCGAGCGCGAACGCCGTGTCCAGCGCCCTGGCACATTCGGGCCGATCTGCAACGGGTACCAGGATGACTTTCATCGCCAATCTCCTCGCGATCGAGAACTGAGCATGGCACCCGCAAAACCGTCGGACAAGCAGGTTTTATACGTAGGCGCGATCGCGGTTCGGGAACGCATCCCGAACGGCTGAAACGAGCCGCAGGAGCGCGCCTCGGCGCGCGATCAGGCCTCGATCGCGGTTCGAGAACCGCTCCTACAGCACGATTCAAACCTGGTGATCAATCGAGAATCGGAGCCGCGCCTACGCGAGGACCGCGTCGAGATCCCGGCACAGGTCGTCGGCATCTTCCAGGCCGACCGACAGCCGCATCACGCCATCGCCGGCGTAATCCCTGAACGCCTCGAGCTGCTTTCCTTCCAGCCGGTAGCTCGATTCCATGATCTGGTCGGTACCGATCCAGTAAACGAGGCTGCGATGGTGGCCAAGACTCACCGCATAGTGGATGACCCTCAGGCCGTCTATCATCCTCTTGGCAACGGCCGGGCCGTCCTCGACCTGGAACGACAACATCCCGGAGAAACCCGACATCTGCCTGAGCGCAATGTCGTGCTGGGGGTGCGACTGCAGCCCGGGGTAATTGACACGCCTGACGGCCGCGTGGTTTTCGAGGAACTCGGCCACGTGCATCGCATTCGACGAGTGGGCCTGCATCCGGATGGGCAGTGTGGCGATGCCGCGCATGATGAGCCAGGCGTTGAACGGGCTGATAACGCCGCCGTAATGTACGAGCGCCTCCTCGTTCAGCTCCATCAGCACATCACCCGGGCCCAGCAAGGCACCGCCCAGTGCGTCGCCATGACCACCGATGTACTTCGTCAGCGAATGAATGACGAAATCGGCGCCGAGTTCGATCGGGCGGGTTACTACCGGAGACGCGAACGTCGAATCCACGGCAAGCCGTACACCGTGTGCCTTGCAGATCTCCGCAATGGCCTCGATGTCCGCCAGCCTGATGATGGGATTGATGGGAGACTCGATGAATATGAGCCGCGTGTTGCCCTGGATCGCCGCTTCGACGTGGCTGATGTCGCTGGTATCGACCGGCGTCACTTCGATACCGAAGCGCGGCAGCGTGTGCCGCACGAGTTCGGCGCTGCCCGCGTATTGCACGTCGCTGACGATCAGGTGATCGCCGGGCGACAGGTAGCCGAGAAGCAAAGCCGACGTTGCCGCCATACCCGAAGCGAAAGCCAGGCACGACTCCGCACCTTCCAGAATGCGTAGCTTGTCCTGTAGTTGACTGATCGTCGGATTGCCCCAGCGCGTGTATATGTAGGGCATATCGCTCTCGTCGAAATCCTTGATCGAGAACGCCTCGGCATCCTTTGTCGTAAAAGTCGTCGACATCACGATGCTCGGCGACGACGCGCCCGTAATCTCGTCCGGCGCCTCCCCGGCATGCACGGCCAGCGTCTGTGTACCGGCATCTTTCGGCAATCTGCTCACCATCATTCCCCTGCTGCGTGAGCGCCCGATTCTACGCCAGCGCATGTAGAATCGTCACATGACTACGGCTCTGCATACGGAGCGACTGGTCCTGCGACCTTTCGGTTGGCAAGATTTCGACTATTTCGTAACGGAGATGTTGACGGATCCGCGCGTCGTCGAGTTCTATTACGCCTTTCGCGACCAGGTCGATAGCGACAGGATTCGACAGCAGGCGAAAGACGATTTCTGGGACCTGTTCGAGGAGAGCCGTTCCAGGCACAAGCTCGAGATCTGGGCCGCATGCGAGTCCGCGGGCGATGGCCACTTTGTCGGCTGGTCCGGGCTGCTCTACACGTCGCTCTCGGAACACTATGGCGCGCCCGAGTTGCAGTACATGATTTCCGGGAACATGCACGGCCAGGGCTATGCCACCGAGCTTGCCGGCGCAGTGCTGCGGCATGCAGTTGACGTGCTCGGCCTGGATCATGTGATAGCGACGGTGGATATCCCCAATGCCGGTTCGATCCGCGTGCTCGAAAAGCTCGGCTTTCAGCTTGAGGGGCAGATCGAGGCTTACGGCAGCGACCAGATGTTTCTGTATTGCCTGCGGCTGAACAATAGCGAGGTGCACTGACGATGGCCATCCGCTCACTGTGTGTCACCGAGGGAGGCGACAGGCCGACCATAGAGACATTTATCGGCATGCATCGCGCCGGCATCGGGATCACGGTCACCTGCCCGCCAGATCACCCGAATCGCCGGCTGCTCGCCGATGCGGGCGTGCCGACGATCCCGCTGCAGCTCAAAAGCAACTTCAACAGGGCCGATATCGAGGCGCTGCGCCGGGAACTCATTCGCGGCGACTATCACGTCCTGCACACGTTCAACAGCAAGGCCGTAACCAACGGCCTGCGCGCCTGCAAAGGCCTGCCGATCAAGGTTGTGTGTTACCGGGGCATCGTCGGCAACCTGAGTTTCCTCGATCCGATGTCCTGGATGCGTTATCTCAACCCGCGCATCGACCGCATCATCTGCGTCTGCGAGGCGATACGGCAGTGGTTCCTGCACATGCAGCCGGCATTCCTGCGCATGCCGCCGGAGCGACCCGTCACGATCCACAAGGGCCACAAGCTGGAGTGGTACTCGGATGCGCCCGTCGATCTCGCGCAGTTCGGCGTCCCCGAAGGTGCTTTCGTCATCGGATGTACGGCGGCATACCGGCCACGGAAGGGTGTCGAGTACCTGATCGATGCGCTGGGTATGCTGCCACCGGATATTCCCGCGCACCTGTTGCTGATCGGCCGCATGGACTCCGACAAGCTCACGAAAAAGATCAGATCGAGCCCTGCCGCGGAGCGTATACATCGTGTCGGCCATCGCAGCGACGCGCCTGCGGTCACCGCCGCCTGCAACGTGTTCTCGCTGCCCTCCACGAAACGCGAGGGCCTGGCGCGCGCCATCATCGAGGCGATGGCGTATCGCGTGCCGCCGGTCGTCACCGACTGCGGTGGCAGTCCCGAGCTCGTGGTCGACGGGGAATGCGGCTACGTGGTGCCGATCAAGGATGCGCGCGCACTGGCCGGCGCCTTCGAAAAACTCTATCGCGACCCTGAACTGCGGCAACGCATGGGCGAAGCGGCGCGCGAGCGCATCGGCACGCATTTCCGCAACGAGGACACCGTCAGGAAGACGATTGCCCTCTACGAGGAACTGGTTCCGAATCCTGATTGACCCGGTCGCGGTCTCGGGAGGCAGGGGCCGAAAATTCGGCAACTCGAAACACGGATTCCTGACAAGCGGATCATCACTATTCGCGAAACTTAAAGTGTTTTCTAGGAATGTTTCCGCGGAAACGTCGCATTTCAGCTCTTACCAATGTAGCCGTCATCGGGACCAATTCTCGCTCAATGGCAGGCTTGGGGTGGAAAGCGGACTCTCGACCTGGGCGAATGTCCGGTCTCACCAATACCGGACATCCAGACGCCCTGAGAACGCCTGAATTGAACGGCACCTAACGGCCATAACCAGTCATTGAGGATGGTCAGTGCAACGAGTTGTCAGCCAGCATTCTCAAAAAGTCCCGGCTGCAATCTAAAGATGACCTGGCTCAGAATCACAAACGTTATGACAAGGATGCTGAGTACCTCATGGAGCCGTTTTCGCTTTGACGCAAATAAAAGAGCAAAAATTGCAATCGACGTATACTGCATATACCGATATGGATGAAGCAAAGATGCATCAAGCGTTATCCAGGTAAGCAAGACCGCAAGGATCACCACAAAGCCAAAAAGACCGAAAAATCTCCGGGTTCTTGAAAAGTAGACCTCCTCCCAACTAACTTCAGCCGAATTTGTCTTGGTTAGAGCCAAAACCGTCAAATAAAGAGCGCTTACGTAAGTGACCCAAAGCGAAAAATATCCCAGATTCCACGCGATATCTTTCAGATCCCAGAACGCCCACCAATTCTGTACCAGAATCCAGAACAGCATGAAAACCCATGCGGAGTGCAGCCAGTATCGGCGGGGCTGAGCGAGGACCCGGTCCAAATTAGAAAGTAGCTGGATAACGCCGAGTCCAAGAATGATAGACACTGCCACTGCGATGTATTCAAAATGCGTCATGCTGTCTAATTAATAGTCGTCTCGCAGAATTGCGGCACAACGTGCCTATATGGGGAGAATACTGACAGTCTGCATTGGGTCAGTAGCGGTCATTCTAGCCGAAAACGCCTGGACGGCTGGTTTCGGCCAATAGCGGCCGCTCGAATAGCGGATGTGAGCGCTTATGTTCTGGCGTCCGTACCAGATCCTAATCGCCCAGTTCCGCGCCGACCGCAGCCAATAATCGTCCGGCCTGTTCGACAAAGGTGCCGTGTACATCCTGATGGGTCCGCGCTGTGGCTCCAAGCTGCTCAACCAGAGCTCGAACTTCCTTGTCCTCGATCACCGACATTTCCTGCTCGGAACCTACAGCGCTGGGTGCGACACCAATTCTCAGTAAGGCCTTCAGGAAGTCGCTCCGATAAGCTTCCGCCGTTGCATTAGTTATATTGAATGATCTTACAAACCAATAATAGTGCGAGATATTGCGGCGTAGTGCTGTATTCCTGATGACACGAAAAGACCCTGTGGACATCATTTCCTGAAAGGTGATGTCGGAGAGGTCGAAGTCACCAGTGCCGTCGGCAAGAGTCCCGATGGCCGCTTGTCGGGATGCCGACTCAACGGCTTCCCTGTCCGACACGCTCAGCAGGAAATTGCTCGCTTGTTCAACGGCCTCATCCGACTTGAGTGCCTCTTCGAGTTCCTCAAGATCTGCGACCAAATCGCCCTGCAAGCTAACGAGTAAGTATTGTTCTAGTTCTCGATCCGCCCTTGCATCCCGCCAATCATCCAGCGCGAGGGCTGCCAGGACACTGACTATTATGACGATCGCCTCAACTCCAAGACGAGACCAGTCGATATTTGGGAATCCAGCCATAGAAAACGCTCATAGAATTGGATCGAAAACACACCCAAACACGACGGATGCCGGACAATTGGTGCGTCACATATACAAACGGCTGCTCTGGGTCATTAGCGGTCGTTGCGACCCATCCTAGCCCAATGGCAGGTTTAGGGTGCAAAGCTGCCGTTCGAACAGGGCGAATGTCCGCTCTCACC